>JAXDIH010000028.1:0-4796 GCA_034664105.1 Thermoleophilaceae bacterium | reverse complement strand
GCTCAGCTCGAGTCGGGTGAGTCCAAGGCGGGCCAGGGCAAGAAGATCGCTTACGTCACCGAGTGCGCCACCGAGAACGCGTACTGCCTCACGCGCCTGAAGGCCGTGCAAGCCACTGTCAAGAAGTACGGCGCCACGATGAAGATCTTCAATGCGGGCTTCGATGCCGGCAAGCAGCTGAGCGTCGCGCAGACCGCGAGCACGGGCGACTTCGACGGCTTCATGTTCGGCCCGGTGGCTGGCAAGCTTGGGTGCCGGATCTGGAAGCAGTACCTCCGCCCCACCGGCAAGCCCATCATCAACATGGACATCCCGATGTGCGGCAACGCCGAGCACACACCCGGGATGGCGGCGACGCTCACCATGCAGAGCACGCCGTACTTCATGGCCCAGTTGGCGCATGCCTTCTCCAGCTGCAAGGCCAAGTGCAAGGTGATCGCGATCGGCGGGTTCACCGGGACCGACCTGTTCGGGTACTGGCAGACGGCGCTGAGGACCGAGGCGGCGGCCTACCCCAACGTGGAGATCGTCGTCGACCAGGCCGCGAACTTCGACCCGACAAAGGGCTTCGCCGCCGTCCAGACGGGCCTTCGCGCGCATCCGGATGCCAGCGTGGTCGTCTCTTCGTGGGATGACATGACGCGCGGCGCCATCCGGGCCATTGACGCCGCCGGCAAGGAGCCCGGCAAGGACGTGCGCGTGTACAGCGCCGGCGGCTCGAAGGCCGCGGCCGACCTCATCAGGCAGGGCAAGTGGACGTCGACGACTCCCCTCCAGCCGTACGAGGAGGGCGTGTACGGCCTGGCAGCGCTGCTCATGGCGATGGAGGGCAAGGCGGTCAACGCGTGGATCAACGAGGCCGAGTTCCCGGCCATCGTGCCCGACGGGACGGGCTCGCTGTTCGTCACCAAGGACAACGTCGACAAGCTCAAGCCCCGCTTCTAGCCAGTGAGCGCTGGAACACACGACACGGCGGCGGCGCCCCCAGCGCCGCCGCCGCCGGCGCTCACGGTCGCCGGCGTGTCGAAGGCCTTCGGAGCGATCCGAGCGGTCGACGACGTGAGCCTCTCCGTCGCCCGTGGGGAGGTCCACGGGCTCGTGGGGGAGAACGGGGCGGGGAAGTCGACCGTCCTGAAGATCATCGCCGGCTCCTATGTGCAGGACGCCGGCACGGTGAGCGTGTTCGGGGAGGAGCTGGCGCCCGGTCACCCGCGCCAGCGATCGCGGGCGGGCATCGCGATGATGTATCAGGAGCTCTCGGTCGTCCCGCACCTGACCGTCCTGGACAACGTCTTCCTCGGTGGGTCGCCCACCCTCTTCGCCTTCCTGCGCCGGGGGGCGATGCGCGAGGCGTATGAGGAGCTGACGGAGCGCTTCGGGGTCGACATCCCCCCGGACGCGCGGGCAGGCGAGCTGGGCACCTCGGACCAGCAGATGGTCGAGCTCCTCCGCGCGCTCGCGCGCAACAGCCCGATCCTCGTCATGGACGAGCCGACCGCATCGCTCGCGCTCGAGGAGCGCCACAAGCTCCACGCCGCGATTCGCGCGGCGCAGGCAGAGGGCACGACCGTCGTGCTCATCTCGCACGACCTCACCGAGGTTCTGGAGCTCACCAACACGGTGACGGTCATGCGCAACGGCAAGGTCGTCGCGAGCCGGCCGACGGACACCTGGACCAAGCCCGGGCTCGTCGAGGCGATGCTGGGCCACGCCACGACCGCGACCCAGCGCCGGGTGCGGCCCGCCGGTGGCGACGTGCACCTGCGCGTCGAGGGCCTGAGCACGCAGAGCAAGCTCCGCGACGTCTCCCTCTCGGTCGAACGCGGCGAGATCCACGGCATCGCCGGGCTCGTCGGGTCGGGCCGCACGACGCTGCTGCGCAGCCTCGCGGGGCACAACCCCGACGCGGCCGGCGGGCTCGAAGTCGAGCGCGAGGAGCACGCATGGCCGCGCACGGTGCGCCAGGCGCTCCGGCTCGGCATCGCCCTCGCCCCGGAGGACCGCAAGGGCCAGGGGCTCGTCCTGGGCCTGCCCGGCTACGTCAACGTCACGCTTCCGGTCCTCGGCTCGCTCAGCTCAGCCGGCTTCGTCCGTCGCCGCCAGCAGACGGCCCGCGCCGGCGAGGTGGCGTCCTCCGTGGGCTTCAACACCCAGCCGATCGCCGCGCCCGTCGGCAACCTCTCCGGCGGCAACCAGCAGAAGCTGCTCATCGCCAAGTGGCTTCTCGCCGAACCGCGAATCCTGCTGCTGGACGAGCCGACGCGCGGAATCGACATCGGCGCCAAGGAGGAGATCTTCGCGATCCTCCGCACATTGGCCGACCGCGGCCTGACGATCGTCTTCACCTCCTCGGCGTTGGAGGAGGTCGTCGCGGAGGCCGACCGGATCACCGTCCTCTCGAAGGGTGCCGTCGCCGGAAGGCTCGAGGGAGGCTCGCACTCCGTCGAGGACGTCCTGCACCTGGCCTTCGACGTATCCAACGACCCGCCGACCGAGGCCCCGCTTCCATGAGCGCCACCACACCGACGCCCGACGACGCCAAGTCGCTGACGACGTTCTCGCCAGCGCGCCTGCGCCGGCTCGCGATGTCCTACGCCGCGGTGATCGCGCTGATCATTCTCGTGGTCGCCGTCAGCAGCCAGAGCGACGCGTTCCTCACGTCCGAGAACCTGCTGAACCTCACGAGCCAATGGGCCCCCGCGGGGATCATGGCCGTGGGGATGACGTTCGTGATCATCACGGGCGGCTTCGACCTCTCCATCGCCTCCGGCTACTCGCTGTGCGCGGTCATCGCCGCGGGCCTGGGCCGCAACCACCCGCCGATCGTCGCGTTCGCCGCCGCGATCGGGGCCGGGCTGGGGATGGGCATGATCAACGCGTTCCTCGTCGCGTTCATGAACATCAACCCGTTCATCGCCACGGTCGGGACAGGGTCGATCTTCAACGGCGTGGCTCTGGTCCTCACCGGCAACGGGACCTACATCGTCGACAACCCCGCGTTCGGCGTTCTCGGCACCAACGGCATCGGCGGCGTGCCGTTCTCCGGGATGATCCTGTTCGTGGCGCTCGTGGTGGGCGGCGTCGTGCTCGCCAAGACCGTGTACGGGCAGCAGATCTATGCCACTGGCGGCAGCCGCGAGGCGAGCCGCCTATCCGGAGTCCTCGTGCGGTCCGTCACGGGCAGCGCGTACGTGATGTCGGGCTTCTGCGTGGCGATCGCCGGCATCATCACCGCCTCGCAGCTGAGCTCGGCGCAGTCGAACCTCGACGTCAACATCGTCTTCGACGTCATCACCATCGTGGTCGTCGGCGGGACGTCGCTGGCGGGCGGCATCGGCGCGATGTGGCGCACAGCGGTCGGCATCGCGCTGCTGGCCACCATCTCCAACGGGTTCGTGATCCTCCAGATCGACCCCAACTACCAGGACATCATCAAGGGCGTGATCATCATCATCGCGCTCGGCGTCGACGTGTGGAGCCGTCACATGTCGTCCTTCCGTCCCCGCGCTGCTCTAGCGGGGATGCGCGCCCCGCGCCGGCGGACGGAGTGACCGGCCGGCAACCCGGGCACACCCCGCCCGTTTGCCAGAATGGACGCATGCCTACACGCGACGAGATCCTCCAGGCGCTCACGGCCGTCATCGATCCCGAGCTGCGCCGCTCGATCGTCGAGCTCGAGATGGTGCGATCGATCGACGCCCGTGCCGACGGCACCGTGGCGGTCACCGTCTCGCTCACCACGCCCGGGTGCCCGATCCGCAGCCACTTCGAGAACGCCGTCCGCCAGGCCGTCGGGGGGCTCGAGGGGGTCCGCGCCGTCACGGTCGCGTTCGACGTCCTCTCCGACTCCGAGAAGGCCGGCAACCAGACGACGCTCGGCCGCGGCCCTCTTCCCGAGGGCGCGCACGCCCGGGTGGCCAACGTGGTCTGCGTGGGGTCCGGCAAGGGCGGGGTCGGCAAGTCGACGATCACCGCCAACCTCGCCGCTGCGCTCGCCTCGCAGGGCAAGAAGGTCGGCATCCTGGACGCCGACGTCTGGGGCTACTCGATCCCGCGCATGTTCGACGTCGCCGGGCGGCCGCAGGTCTCGCCCGACCGCAAGATCGTCCCGATGGAGAACTACGGCGTGAAGATCATGTCGATCGGGTTCTTCGTCGAGGAGGACTCGGCTGTCGTGTGGCGCGGCCCCATGCTCCACAAGGCGCTGACGCAGTTCCTCGAGGACGTCGACTGGGGCGAGCTGGACTTCCTGCTCGTCGACCTGCCGCCGGGCACCGGCGACGTGTCGATGACGCTGGCCCAGCTGCTGCCGCAGTCCAAGTTCATCCTCGTCACCACGCCCCAGCCGGTCGCGCAGAAGGTCGCGCGCCGCGCGGCCGAGATGGCGCACAAGGTCAACCTCGAGCTCGGCGGCGTGATCGAGAACATGGCCGGCTTCGTGACGCCCTCGGGCGAGCGCTACGCGCTGTTCGGCGAGGGCGGCGGCCAGGCGCTGGCCGACGAGCTCGACGTCCCGCTGCTCGGCAAGGTCCCGCTGACGATGCCGCTGCGCGAGCAGGCCGACAACGGCCTCCCGCTGGTCTTCAACGATCCGGACGACCCGGCGTCGCAGGCCATCCACCAGGCCGCGCGCGGCCTGATCGCCCTGTTCCCGCTCGAGCTGCCGATCCTGCAGATGGTGAGCGCCTCGCCCGCCGACGACGCACCGGCGCCCGCGCCCCTGGGCATGTCGCTGCCGATGGCGGGCTGACGGGCATGAAGAAGCTCTACACCGCCGAGGCGACCGTCACGGGCGG
>JAXDIH010000245.1:0-7424 GCA_034664105.1 Thermoleophilaceae bacterium | reverse complement strand
CAGCAGGGGCCGAGCCCCGGATACGGCTCTAGCCGACCTCGGCCTCTTCGCGCCCCTGCAACCGATCCCGTCCTCGCTGCACCGCGGCGATGAACTTCGTCAGGTTGACCTCGAGCGTGTTGAGGATGTCGTCCGCGTAGTCCTCGGCACCGAGCCGGATCTCGCGCTCGCGGGCGCGGGCGTCCTCGATGATCTCCTCGGCCTGGCGCTCGGCCTGCTTCACGATCTCCTCCTCGGAGATCAGCCGGCCCTGCTCGTCGCGCGCCTCCTTGATGATGCGCTCAGCCTCACGCTTGGCTTCGGCGAGCATCTCCTGGCGCTCCTTGACGATCCAGCGTGCCTGCTTGATCTCCTCGGGGATCGTGGCGCGCATCTGGTCAAGGATGTCGTAGACCTCTTCCTTGTCCACGCGCACCTGATCCGTCAAGGGGACGGGCTTGGCGTTGTGAATCGTGTCGTCGAGCTTGTCGATTAGGACGAGAACGTCCATAGGCGCTTCCTCAGTTCTCTACCGCTGCAGTTCTTCCTTCAAGCGCGCCGCCACACGGTCTGGTACGAGCCCGCTGATGTCGCCGCCGAACATGGCCAGTTCCTTGACCCCGCTGGAGCTTAGGAAGCTGAACTCCGGCGCCGACATGAAATAGATGCTCTCGATATCGGGCGCCATCTTCCGGTTGAGTTGGTTCATCTCGAACTCGTACTCGAAGTCCGAGATCGCCCGCAGGCCTTTGACAATGGCCTTGGCCCCATGCTCGCGAGCGAAATCGACGAGCAGAGTATCAAAGGGTTTTACCTGCACATGCGGGTATTCCGCCACCTGCTCCTGGATGAACGAGACGCGCTCTTCGGCGCTGAACAGGGGCGTCTGCTTGCGCACGGGCTGATTCACGACGCCCACGACCACGTTGTCGAACACGTTGGCTGCCCGGCCGATGATGTCGAGATGGCCCATCGTGATCGGGTCATAGGACCCTGGGCAGACGGCCGTACCGCCGTTGCGCTCAGCGGCCATGGATCGCGATACGGGTGTCGCCGTACGTCCGCTCGGTGAGGAGCGGGAAGGGCAGTTCGAGCGGATTGCGCTTGTCGGATTCGGTCACGATTCGTGCGTCTTCTGAGATGAGCGTCGGCAGGCGCTCGGCGAGCGGCCCGGCCAGGCGGGAAGCCGAATCATATGGAGGGTCGCAGAACACGAGGTCGAACGGTCCGTCCTCCCGGCTCAGAAAGCGCAGCGCGTCCTGCCGCGCGACGCGCGCGTCGACGCCCAGCGAGGCGAGGTTGCGACCGATCGCGGCGGCCGCGCGGGCGTCCCGCTCCACGAAGACGGCGCTCCCCGCGCCGCGCGAGAGCGCCTCGATCCCGAGCGCCCCCGAACCGGCGTAGAGGTCGAGCACGCGGGCGCCGTCGACGTCTCCGAGCATCGAGAACAGCGCCTCGCGGACCCGGTCGGCGGTCGGCCGCGTGCGCATGCCGCGCGGCGCCTCCAGGCGCCGCCCCCAGAAGGTCCCGGCTACGACCCTCAACCGGCTTCGAGCGCCGGGCCGGCGGCGCGACCCCGGCCGGTCATCGTGTGGATCGCCGGGACCGTGTGGGCGTCGGCCGGGACCGGTCCACGCGCAGCTCGGCCCACGGCTCGACCCAGTCGCGCTGGAGGATGCGCAGCACATCGGTCATGCCGGGATCGGGTCGAGCTGGAGGATGCGCAGCACATCGGTCATGCCGGGATCGGGTCGAGCTCGGAGCCGAAGTGCGCCACGACGGCCTCGCGCAGCAGCGCGTGTTCGGGCGCCTCGAGGCGCGGGTCCTGGAGCAGGATCGCGTCGGCGTGGTCGCGTGCGCGCACGAGCAGCTCGGCGTCCTCCGGCAGCCGCGCCACGCGGAACTCGGGCAGCCCGTGCTGGCGCGTGCCGAGCACGTCGCCGGCGCCGCGCAGCTCCAGGTCCACCTCGGCCAGTCGGAAGCCGTCGCGCTCGCCCGCGATCGCCTCGAGCCGGGGCAGCTTGGGGTCGCCGAACACGATGCACACCGACGGGTGCTCGCCGCGGCCCACCCGACCGCGCAGCTGGTGCAGCTGCGAGAGGCCGTAGCGCTCCGCCGCCTCGATCAGCATGACCGTCGCGTTGGGCACGTCGATGCCGACCTCGATCACGCTGGTCGCCACGAGCACGTCGGCCTCGCCGCGCGCGAACGCCTCCATCGCCGCGGTCTTCCGCTTGGACGGCATCTGGCCGTGGATCAGCTCCACCCGCAGGCCTTCGAACTCGGTGGTGCGCAGGCGCTCGTACTCGACCGTGGCCGCCTTGGCCTGGAGCGCCTCCGACTCCTCCACGAGCGGGCAGACGACGAAGCACTGCCGCCCGGCGCTGATCTCCTCGCGGATGCGCTCGTAGGCGCGGGCCCGGGCGCGGGCGCCGTCCACCACGAACGTCTCGACCGGGCGGCGGCCCTTGGGCAGCTGGCGCAGCACGGTCGCGTCGAGGTCTCCGTAGGCCGTCAGCGAGAGCGTGCGCGGGATCGGCGTGGCGGTCATGTGCAGCGCGTGCGGCACGAGCCCCTTCGCCGCCTTCGCGTCCAGCGCCGCGCGCTGGCGCACGCCGAAGCGGTGCTGCTCGTCGACGACGACCACGGCCAGGTCGCGGAACTCGACCGGCGGCTCGATCAGCGCGTGGGTGCCCACGACCAGCTGGAGCTGGCCGCTGGCGAGCCGGCTGAGCAGGTCGCGCCGCCGCGCGGCGCTCGTGGAGCCCGTCAGCAGCTCCAGCGGCAGCGTGCCGCCCAGCAGCGAGTCGAGCGTGCGGTGGTGCTGCTCGGCGAGTGTCTCGGTGGGCGCCATCAGCGCCGCCTGCGCGCCGTTCTCGACGGCGCGGAGCATCGCCGCGAGCGCCACCGCGGTCTTGCCGCTGCCCACCTCCCCCATCAGCAGCCGCTGCATCGGGCGCTCCCCGCCGAGGTCGGCGTCGATCTCACCCATCGCGCTGACCTGGTCCTTGGTGAGCTCGAACGGCAGCGACCAGCGCCAGCGGTCGACCACGATCCCGCGCGCCGCCAGCGGCCGCGCGCGCCGGCCCTCGCGCCGCGCACGGCGCCGGCCGGCGACCGCCAGCTGGAGCAGGAAGAGCTCCTCGAACGCGAGCCGGCGACGGGCAACCTGCTCGTCCTCCTCACGGTCGGGGAAGTGGGCGGCTGCGAGCGCGGCGGGCCGGTCCGGCAGCGCCTCGGCCACGCGCAGGGCCGTGGGCAGCGGCTCGACCGACGCGAGCATGCGCGGGTGGGCCTCCCGCATGAGCTCCCGCAGGCGCCCAGCGGTGATGCCCTCCGTGGCCGGGTGGACGGGCACGAGGCCAACGGTGTGCACCGGCGGCTCGCCCGAGTCGCCCCCGAACTGCTCGAACTCGGTGACCCAGAGCTCACCGCGTCGACGCAGCTTGCCGTGCAGGAGCACCTGCGAGCCCTCGCCGAGCTGGCGAGCGATCCAGGGCTGGTTGAACCACACCGCCACGAGCGGGCCGCTCTCGTCGAACACGCGCGCCTCGACACGCTTGCGGCGCCGGTCGCGCATCGGCTTGACGGTCACCCCGCGCACCGCCACCGCGACCGTCGCCTCCTCCCCCACGCCCAGCTCTCCGACCAGCCGCACGTCGCGGCGGTCGCGGTGGGCGTGCGGCAGGTGCTCGATCAGGTCGCCCCAGGTGGCGATGCCCAGCCGCTCCAGCGCCTTGGGACCGTCGATCGGCTCGGCGAGCAGGCTGGGCTTGGGATAGGAGCGGGCCGGCGCGTCGGCGGGCAGAGGCTCCTTGGAGGCGAACCGCGTCGGGCGCAGGCAGCCGGCTCGGCCGGCTGCGCGCGATTCCTCTACTCCGCGCAGAGCAGCCACCACCACGCGGGCTGGCCGCCCTCGTGGTACTCCACCTCCACGCCCGCGGGGGTGCGCGCCTCCACCCCGGCGCGGTCGAGCGGCGGTTGCTCGCCGGCGATGCAGGTGAGCAGCTCCGCGCCGTCGGCGATCTGCGCGAGCGTGGCGGCGAGCGTTTCGGCCGGGTCGCCCCAGGCCACCAGCTCACCGCCCGCGTAGCCGACGGCGTCGCCGGCCGAGAAGCGTCCCTGGGCGTCGTCGCGAGCCGCCGGCGCCACGCCGCCCAGCCGCAGCGCCTCGGCGGACTTGTGCACGACCGCCTCGTTGGCGTCGCTGCCCTTGGTCGGGTCGAAGGCGAGCAGCGCCGCCAGGCCTTCCTGGGGCGCCGTGGTGGGCACCACGCGGGCGGGCTTGTCCGACAGCTCCGCAGCGCGCTCCGCGGCGAGGATCACGTTGGGGCTGTTGGGCAGCACCAGCACCTCGGCGCCGCGTGCCGCGTGGATGCCCGCGAGCAGCTCGTAGGTCGAGGGGTTCATCGTGGCTCCGCCGTCCACCACCAGCACTCCAAGCTCCTCGTACAGGCGTTTCACCCCTGGTCCGCTGGCCACGGCGACGATCGCGCAGGTAGGCCAGTCGGCCTCCGCGCTCTCGCCGGACAGCCGGGCGGTGCGCTCGGCCACCTGCTCGTGCATGTCCGCCACGTCGAAGCGCGACACCTCTCCCACGCCCTCGAACACGGCAACGGCGCGATCGGGCTCGTCGGTGTGGACGTGCACGCGCAACGTGCGGTCGTCGCCCACCACCAGGACGGAGTCGCCGATGTCCTCGAGCAGTGCCGTGAACGGACCGGCCTCGAGGCCCTCGCCGGTGACCGCGAAGTTGGTGCAGTACCGGAAGCTCGACGACTCGTGCTCCGGCCGGTGCAGCGCAGCGGGCGCGTACTGGTGCTCGAGCTGCGGCGCCGCGGAGCCGCGCAGGCCGGCGAGGCAGCCCGCCAGGATCACCGTGAGGCCGTACGCGCCGGCGTCGACTACGCCCGACTCGCGCAGGATGGCCAGCTGCTCGGGGCCGCGCTCGACGGCTTCCTTGCCGGCCTCGAGCGCGTTCTCGAGCACCTCCGCCAGCAGCTCGTCCTGCTCCTCGGCGGTGGCGTCGGGGCCGAGCCGGCGGGTGTCCATGTGGGCGAGGTCGTGAGCCACGCGGGCGGCCATCGCCCGCACAGCCGAGAGCATCGTCCCCTCAGCCGGCTCGCGCACCGAGGCGTAGGCCGCGTCGGCGGCGCGCGCGAGGGCGGCGGACACGAGGATCGGGTCGACCAGCTCACCGGGCCGCGACGCCAGCTCCTCGGCGGCGCCGCGCACGATCTGGGAGAGGATGACGCCGGAGTTTCCGCGGGCGCCGAGCAGAGCCGCGCGGGCTACCGCGCTGACGATCTCGTCGCGGCCGCTGCCGTCGAGCGGCTTGCCGTTGAGGCCGCTCAGCTCGTCGACGACCGCCCTCAGGGTGAGCGCCATGTTGTCCCCGGTGTCGCCGTCGGCGACGGGGAAGACGTTGAGGTCGTTCACCTCCTGCCGGCGGTTCTCCAGCTCCGCGAGCGCGGAGGCGACGACCCGCCGGAAGCGGACCAAGCTCTCGTCGGGCACGGGCACGTTGTACAGCCTAGGGCGGCGGGCTCACCGGCCGCCGCGAGCTAGACGTGCTTGATGACCTTGCCGGCCTTGAGGCAGCGCGTGCAGACGTACTCGCGCCGGGGCGTACCCCCGACGTCGATGCGGACCTTCTGGAGGTTCGGGTTGAAGCGCCGCTTGGTGGCCACCATGGAGTGGCTGCGGCTGTTCCCGAACGCCGGGCCCTTCTTGCACGAATAGCAAACCTTTGCCACGGCGCGTCAGGCTAGCAGCAGGGCTCGCGCGGCCTTCAGCGCTTCGTCCACGTCGGCGCGGCTCACATCGAGGTGCGTGACGGCGCGGACACGGCCGTCGGGCGTGTCGCTCAGCTCGATCGCGTGCCGCGCCATCCCTTCCACGAAGCCCTCCGGGGCAGAGAAGATCACGATGTTCGTCTCGGGCGGGATCACCTCGCAGCCGAGCTCCGTCAGGCCAGCGGCGAGCACCCGGGCGTGCTCGTGGTCCTCGGCCAGCCGCTCCACGTTGTGGTCGAGCGCGTACACGCAGCCGGCGGCGACGATCCCCGCCTGGCGCATCGCCCCGCCCATCTGCTGCTTCCAACGCCAGCCCTCCTCGATCAGCTCGGCCGAGCCGCACAGCACGGCGCCCACCGGAGCGCCGAGCCCCTTGGTGAAGTCCAGCCAGGCGGTATCGAACCCGCCGGCGTACTCGGCGGCCGCCACGCCCGAGGCCACCACCGCGTTCATCAGCCGCGCGCCGTCCATGTGGGCGCGCAGGCCGTGCTCGCGCGCCGCCCCGAGCACCGCGTGCACCGTGTCGAGCGGCCAGACGCGGCCGCCGCCCATGTTCGTGGTCTGCTCGACCGAGACCACTCGCGAGCGCGGCATGTAGCGGCTCTCCGGCCGCACCGCCGCTCGCACCTGATCGGCGCTGAAGATGCCGCCGTCGCCGTCGAGCGCGTGGATCATGAGCCCGGCGTTCCAGGCAGGGCCGCCGGCCTCGGCGATGATCGGGTGCGCGGTGCGATCGAGGATCAGCTCGTCGCCACCCGGCCGCGCGTGCAGCCGCAGCGCGATCTGGTTGCACATCGTCCCGCTCGGCAGGAACAGGCCGGCCTCGTGGCCGAGCAGCTCCGCGACCCGCTCCTCGAGCCGGCGCGTGGTCGGGTCCTCACGCCGCTGCTCGTCCCCCACGTCGGCCGTCGCGATCGCCCGCCGCATGCCCTCGCTGGGCCGCGTCTGGGTGTCGCTGTAGAGGTTGATCACGGACCGCTGAGCTGGCGCCGCAGCTCCGCCATCCGCAGCACCGCGTTCGCCGCGTCCTCGCCCTGGTGGCGCTTCCCGCCCCCGGCGCGGGCCAGCGCCTGGTCCATGTTGTCGACGGTGAGCACCCCGAAGGCGCAGGGGACGCCCGTGGCCAGCTGGACCTCCAGGATGCCGCGCGCCGCCTCGCCCGAGACGTACTCGTAGTGGTCGGTCTCCCCGCGGATCACGGCGCCCAGGCACACGATCCCGGCGTATCGACCGGAGTCCGCGCAGTACTTCGCGGCCAGCGGCAGCTCGAACGCGCCGGGCACCTCGTGCACGTCGACCGACGCGCCGGCCTCGACGAACACCCGGGTCGCGCCCTCGACCAGGCGGCGTGCGAGGTCCTGGTAGAAGCGCCCAACGCAGGCTGCGTACACGTCGGCCGTGTCACTCACCCGTGCGCCGCGGTGCGGGGCCGTGCCCGTAGATGTCGGCGTCCGCCGCCGCGCGAGCGGCCCGATCGCCGATCTGCTCCTCGTGGATCATCTCCTCGTCGAGCGCCAGCCCCTGGTGATGGAGCAGGTGGCCCATGCGGTCCTTCTTCGCGCGCAGGTAGTCGCGGTTGTGGTCGCCGGGGGCATGCTCGATCGGGATCTGGTCGGCGACCGACAGCCCGTAGCCCTCCAGGCCGACGAT
>JAXDIH010000229.1:0-3388 GCA_034664105.1 Thermoleophilaceae bacterium | reverse complement strand
TGCTCTACCAGACCACAGAACTCCGGCCCGCCAGAGCGCGCGGGCACCGGCAGGTTGATCGAGTAGCCCTCCCCCGCGCCGCTGCCGACGTCCGCTAGCGCTCCGGTGCCGGGCCAGAACGGGGACTGATGGATGCTCGCGAACAGCACCTCTGGCGACTCGCGAAAGATCGCGTTGGTGCCGTTGCCGTGGTGCACGTCCCAGTCGAGCACGAGCACGCGCTCGGCGCCGAGCGAGTCCAGCGCGTGGCGGGCGGCGATCGAGACGTTCGCGAGCAGGCAGAAGCCCATCGCGCGCGCGGGCTCCGCGTGGTGGCCCGGCGGCCGGAGCGCCGAGAAGCCCACCTGCTCTCCGCCGAGTAGCGCCTCCGCCAGGGCGCAGGCGCCGCCGGCCGCGCGCAGCGCCGCCTCCCACGTGCCCTCCGAGGTGGGGGTGTCGAGATCGAAGGCCGCGGCTCGGGCGCTGGTCTCCCGCACCGCCTCCACGTACTCGGGCGGGTGCACCGCGTGCAGCTGCCCCATCGTGGCCGCCGGCGCGCGCCGGCGCTCGTAGCCGAGCCAGTCGCGCGCCCCCAGCTCGGCCTCGATCGCCCTGATCCGGTCGGCGCGCTCGGGGTGGCCGGCTCCCGTGTCGTGCTCGAGCGACGAGGGATGGTCGAAGTAGACGGGCACGCGCGCCGGTACGGTACCGCCGGTGACCGCCTCGTCGCCGCTGCGCGTGGACGTGGCCGTAGTGGGGGCCGGCGCCGCCGGGCTGTACGCGGCCTTGACGGCCGCTGCCGAAGGCGCGCGGGTGGCGCTGGTGAGCCGCTCGCCGCTGGCCCAGACCGCCTCGTTCTGGGCGCAGGGCGGTATCTCCGCCGCGCTGGCGGACGACGACTCGCCCGAGCTGCACATCGAGGACACGGTCGCCGCGGGGCGCGATGCCGCGCGTGAGTCCGCGGTGCGGGTGCTGTGCGAGGAGTCGCCGGGGCGCGTGCGCGACCTGGAGCGGTTGGGCGTGAGCTTCGACGCCGATCGCCACGGCAACCTCGCGCTCGGCCTGGAGGGCGGCCACTCGCGCAGGCGCATCGTGCACGCCGGCGGATCGGCGACCGGGCGGCGCATCACCCGCGAGCTGTCGGCGCTCGCCGCGGTTGACGAGCGCATCGAGGTGCTGGAGCCGCGCGCCGCGACGTCGCTGAGCACCCACGACGGGCGCTGCGTGGGGCTGGTCGCGCGCCCGCGCCGGGGCGACCCGATGCCGGTCCTCGCGCGCGCGGTGGTGCTCGCCACCGGCGGGATGGCGGCGCTCTGGCAGCGCAGCACGAACCCGCGCGGCGCGGTCGGCGCCGGGCTGCTGCTGGCGCACGCCGCCGGTGCGGAGCTCGCCGACCTCGAGTTCATGCAGTTCCACCCAACCGCGCTGCGCCAGGACGGCGCGCGCGACGGCTTCCTGATCACCGAGGCGGTGCGCGGCGAGGGCGCGACGCTGCTCAACTCCGAGGGCGAGCGCTTCGTGGACGAGCTGGCGCCGCGCGACCATGTGGCGCTGGCGATCCAGGGCGAGCTGCTGCGCAGCGGCCAGACGGCGGTGAGCCTCGACATGCGCTCCGTCGACGTGGCCCGCTTCCCGAACATCGCGACGGCGCTCGAGGACGTGGGGCTCGACCCGCGCCGCGACCTGATCCCGGTGGCCCCGGCCGCGCACTACACGATGGGCGGCGTGGCCACCGACCTCGACGGGCGCTCGTCGGTGGCCGGCCTGTACGCGGTCGGCGAGTCGGCGTGCACCGGGCTCCACGGCGCCAACCGGCTCGCCTCGAACTCGCTGGCCGAGTGCTTCGTGTTCGGCCGGCGCGCCGCGCTGGCCGCGGTGTCGGACCCCGAGCCGCCGACCCACGTCACCTTCGACGAGGCCATCTACACGACGCCGCCGCCCGACGAGACGCGGGCGGCGCTCTGGCACCACGCGGGGATCGAGCGCGAGCCCGGCGGCCTGCGCCAGCTGCTCGACGACCCCTTCCCGCTCGCCCGCCTGATCGCGGCTTCGTGCCTCGCGCGCGAAGAGAGCCGCGGCGCGCACCAGCGGGCGGACCACCCGGACACCGATCCCACACTCGACCAGATGCATACGCTTGTGGCGGGAGCCGCGCCACCACGCTTCGAGCAATGGAGATGAAAGTCGACGAGCTGTTCCGGGAGGCCATGGCGCACCTGGCGTCTGGTGTGGCCGTGATCACCACCCGCCGTCCCGACGGGCGGCCCTGCGGGATCGCCGCCACCTCGCTCGTCTCCTACAGCGCCCACCCGCCGTCGCTGCTCGTCTGCGTCTGGGAGGGCTCGCGCTGCCACGCCGCCCTCGCCGGGTGCGACCGCTTCGGCGTGCACCTGCTGCGCTCGGACGAGCTCGAGCTGGCCCACCGCTTCGCCGACCGCGAGCGGGACGACAAGTTCGAGGGGATCGAGTGGCGGTGGGACGAGGAGGTGCCCGAGCTGGACGGCACGCTGGCCTATCTGCGCTGCCGGCGCGCCGAGAACTTCGTCCGCTACGACCACACGATCCTGATCGGGGACCTGGAAGCGGGGCGCCTGGGAGAGGGCGAGCCGCTGATCTACTCACGCAGGCGAATGGACTGGCTGATGCAGCCGATGCTGCCCTGAGCGCGGCGTCAGAGACCGGTCTCCAGCCCCTCGGGCTGGCCGGCCAGCCAATTCCAGGTTAAGTTAGGTTCGAAATCCCATAACAGGGGTAACTGAACGATCGGTCGGTTTAACGCCAACTCAATGCTGTGGGCGTGAAACCTGGGGTACTTTTCGAATCGCCGCACCGTCTCGGGCACGGCAAGCCCGCGGCAAGCCGAATGGGTAAGGGAGGCCCGATGTACCAGTTCAGTCGCTCGCTCTATCGGGAGCTGGCGCAGGAGGTCGTCACCGGCAGGGGTGAGGACATCGCTGTTACGCGAATGAGGTTCCTCCGGGCGTGCGAGTCGTCAATGGAGCGGCTCGCCCTCGACAGGCACTACTTCGCCAAGCCAGTGCGCACGCTCTTCAACGACGTGCGTCATTACTTCCCGATGACGGACCAGATGCGGGTCTACCGGATGTGCGAGAAGCACATGGAGCTGGCCACGGAGTACGTCGACAGCCAGCTGCGCGAAGGCGTGACCTTCGACGGTAGCCCAGCGTGCTGCCACGCCAGTACTCGTAGAGGAACGGCGTGCCAGCGCGTGCCCCTGCCGGGCAGCAAGTACTGCCCGTCGCACAAGCACCTCGATGACGATTTCGAGGTAGCGGCCTAGCGGAACCCTCGCCGTCTAGCGTCCACGCCGATGATCCTCGGCGTGGACGTTGGCGGCACCTTCACCGACGCCGCCCTGCTGGCCGGCGACCGCCTGGTCACCGGCAAG
>JAXDIH010000227.1:0-10169 GCA_034664105.1 Thermoleophilaceae bacterium | reverse complement strand
GAGACAGTTCGGTCCCTATCTGCCGTGGGCGTTGGAGAGTTGAGGGGAGTCGTCCCTAGTACGAGAGGACCGGGATGAACGCACCTCTGGTGTACCAGTTGTCCTGCCAAGGGCATTGCTGGTTAGCTACGTGCGGATCGGATAACCGCTGAAGGCATCTAAGCGGGAAGCCGACCTCGAGATGAGCTCTCCCTTCCCCTAGAGGGAGTAAGACCCCTGGAAGACCACCAGGTGATAGGCCGGATGTGTAAGGGCAGCAATGCCCTTAGCAGACCGGTACTAATGGTTCGAGAGGCTTGACGGATTTTTTTGATCTTCCGTCGGGCGGCCAGCTGTGCAGTTTTCAAGCTTCGGCGAGGGCCGTGCGAGCAGTTTGCGCGCGCGGTCTCGCCCGTTTTCGGTGGTGATAGCGAGGGGGCCACACCTCTTCCCATTCCGAACAGAGCAGTTAAGCCCCTCAGCGCCGATGGTACTTGGCTCGCAAGGGCCTGGGAGAGTAGGTCGCCGCCGAATTAACTTAGGGCCGCCCTTCGGGGCGGCCCTTCTTTTTGGTCCGGTCTCGCCTAGACTGCCTCGCCTCATGACCGTCCTCGAAATCGTCCTGATCGTCATCGGCGCGCTGCTGATCCTCTTCTTCGTAGGAGGGCTGCTCGCGGTGCGGGTGCGGGGCCGGCGCCAGGGGGCGACGTTCTACGAGCACCTCAAGGAAGCCGACCAGGCGCTCCAGCAGGCTCGCGCGCTCGACAGGGGCTGGGACCGGGAGACGATGGAGTCCGCGGCCCGCACCGCGATCGGCGACGCCCGGCCCGACTGGGGCTACGACCAGCTGCACCTCGTCCTGGTGGACGACCGCCCCGGCGTAGAGGAAGATCGGGCCCACTTCATGGCAATCGGCCCGGACGGCGAATCCCGAGTGATCCTGGCCCGCCAGGGCGACAGCTGGGTGGCGGAGCGGGTCGAGTAGACGCCCCGGGCGGCTCGCAGGCGCCCGCTCTCGGGCACCTCCGCCCGCCTTGCGCGACCGGCGGCCCGGGCCCGGCCCGGTGTGGCGCTAGACCGCCAGGCAGAGCTGTTCCGGCGCCGCTGCCACGCGGGGGCGGGGCTGGCGACGGCGGGGCGCCGCTTCGGCCGGTGTCGCCGTGTGGCGCCGTTCGCCGCGGCAGCTGAGCTCCTGGGCGGCTTGGGCCGCCCGCACGTCGCGCCCCAGCCGCTTGGCCGCGGGGGTCGCGGCCGGCGCTAGGCCGGCCGCTCCACCCGCGACGATGCGGCGAACCGCAGCACGGCCGGCGACTGAGTCACCGGCGCCTCCCAGCTGCGGCGCGCGCTCAGGAGCGGGGGCGAAGGCACTCGCGTGGCGTAGGACGCCGTCGGCGTCCAGGCGGTACTCGCCGAGAGTCGAAAACTCGACGATCAGGTCGAGTGCGGGCCCGATTCGCTGTCTGAGCTGAGGGAACATGCGTTCGTAAAGGTACGGCGGTGCCCGGATGGAAGCCCCGATTTCCTGCAAGTTCCCTTGCACGCCCCGTCGCGTAGGCTGCGCGGCCCATGGCAGAGCCTTTTCGCCACCACCTGCGCGTGCGCTGGTCCGAATGCGACCCGCAGGGCGTTGTCTTCTACCCCCAGTACCTGGCCTACCTCGATCACGCCGTCACCGAGCTCTGGCGCGCCGCCGTCGGCCTCTACACCGAGATGATCCCCGAGCACGGCGTGGACATGGTCGTCGCGGAGGCCGGCATGCGCTACCGCGACAGCGCCCGCTTCGACGACGATCTCGAGATCGCCGCCACCGTCACCCGCCTCGGCAGCACGTCGTTCACCACCGCCTTCACGATCGCGCGCCTCCCCGACGGCGCCCTCCTCACCGAGGGCGAGCTGCGCCACGTCTTCGTCGGCCCCGCCGACCGCCGCAAATGCGAGATGCCCGCCGCGATCCGCGCCGGCCTGCAGCGCTACGCGGCGCTCACGTCGTAAGCGTCACCGCGAACAGGCCCCCCAGCAGGGCCGCGCCCGCCACCAGCCACGTCACGTAGTCCCCGACGTAGCCCGTGTGCAGCGATCGCAGCCGCCCGAGGCCGGCGCCGGCCGCCGCGCCCACGCGGTGCAACCCCGGCCGCGCCGGCGCCAATGCCAGCCAGGCCAGCCCCAGCGCTCCCAGCACGCTCACCGAGCCGAGCACGACATCGAGCAGCGCCGGCGAGACGCCCGCCGCCGCGACCTCCGGCGACGCCTTGCCGCGCAGCACCGTGTCCGCGTAGGCGGCCCGGTCGACGAAGCGCTCCGCGGCCCCCTCGATCGACCCGCGCAGACCGGGCACGAGGCCGATCAGCAGGCCCGCCGCGGCGAGGCCCAGCGCCGACACCGTCATCGTGCGCGGCACCCGATCGTGGGGGAAGTCGAGCTCGGGGTCCACCTCGTCGGGCGCGGGGGCCCCGATGATGGCCGGATCGTCGCGCGGCCCGATCCCGCCGAACACGCGCGCCGCAGCCCGCAGGATCGCGGCCCCCGTGAGCACCGAGGCCAGCACGAAGACCGGCGTCACCCAGCCGCGTCCCGCCGCCCGCGCGGCCTCGTCCACCAGCGACTTCCCCACCCACGGCCCGAAGGGCGGCAGCGCCGCCACCGCCAAGCCGCACAGCACCACCAGCGGCCCTGTGATCCGCAGCCGGCGCGCCCGGCCGTACAGCCGCAGCTCGTCCACGCTCCCGAACAGGTGCTGGACGGCGCCCACGGAGACGAACAGCGCCGCCTTGATCAGGCCGTCGGCCACCACGAACAGCGCCACCCCGGCCAGGCCCTCCGGGCTCAGCAGCCCGAAGCCGATCAGGAACAGCCCCACGTGGCTGACCGTGGCGAACGCCAGCATTCGCTTCAGGTGCCGCTGGCCGAAGCACATCAGCGCCCCCACGAGCGCGGTGAGCGTGCCCAACAGCAGCAGGATCGTCTGCAGCGCCTCCTCGCTCCCGAGCACGTCCGAGAACACCGTCCAGTACACGCGTGCGAGCGCGTAGAGACCCAGCTCGCTCATCGCGGCGGACAGCAGCAGGCAGACCGGGGTGGGGGCGACCGAGTAGGCGTCGGCGAGCCAGAAGTGGAACGGCACAACCGCCGCCTTCACGAAGAAGCCGACCGCCATCAGCGTGAAGGACACGACCACCAGACCGTCGGCGTGCCCGCCGGCCAGCGTCTCGCCGATCTGGGCCATGTTGAGCGCTCCCGTGCGCCCGTACAGCAGCGCGATCCCCGTGAGGATGAAGAACGCCCCGATCGTGTTCGTCACCGCGAAGTTGAGCGCCCCCTGGAGCGGGCCCTCCTCCTCGATGTCGTAAGCCACCAGCGCGTAGGCCGCAACGCTGAGCAGCTCGAAGAAGACGAACAGGTTGAACAGGTCACCCGTGAAGCTGAAGCCCAGCATCGCGGCGAGGAACACGAGCATCAGCGCGTGGTAGAGCGGCCCGACCACCACGAAGTAGCGCCACGAGAACAGGAAGGCCGCGACGAAGAGCACCGAGGCGAACAGGGCCAGCCCGGCGCCGATGCCGTCGACCGTGAAGGAGATACCGAGCGCGACCCCGTCCCGCGGCGTCCAGCCGCCGAACCAGTGGACGAGCGTGCCGTCGCCGGCGTCGGACAGGATGAGGGCGCAGAGCACGCAGCAGGCCAGCGATCCGGCGATCGCCGCCATGTCGACCACGCGGCGCGGGACGAAGACCGCGCCGCCCACCAGCCCAGCCGCGATCAGCAGCGGTATCGCGACGGCGACCGGCGCCAGGTCAGCCATCGAGCCGTTCCCTGGCCGGGCGCAGCTCGCGCGGGTCGAGCGTCCCGTAGCGCTTCTGCGCCTGCACCGCGAGGGCGAGCAGCAAAGCCGTGACCGTGGTGCCGACGACCACGTCGGTGAGCGTCAGCGCCTGGACGACCGGGTCCACCGCGCGCGTCGACAGCGGGACGTCGGCGAAGATCGGCGCCTGCGCGTCGTCGACGTACCCGATCGACAGCAGCAGCAGGTACGACGCCGACTGCATCACCGACAGGCAGATCACGAGGTGCAGGAGGTCGCGGCTGGTGACGATCCCGTAGAGGCCGACCCCCATCACCCAGGCGGCCACGGCGTAGGGCAGGAAGCTCACGCGGACCTCCTCGAGCGGCGCCGCCGCACGCGCCGGCGCGTGAGCGTCTGCTGCAGGAACTCCGAGAGCATGAACGCGAATCCGCCGGTGACCGCCAGGCCGACCGCCGCGTTGCTGAGCGGGATCGTGCCGGAGGACAGCAGGTCGCCGACCGTCCCCTTGCCGAGCCAGTTCTGGAAGAACGCCCCGCCCGCGATCAGCCCGGAGAGGCCGATCAGGGCGAACGCGGCGCCGCCCAGGCCCTCGGCCAGCTCGATCAGCGAGATGGGGCCGACCGCGCGCATCGTCATGTAGTCCGCCGACAGGTAGATCAGCAGCAGCGCCGTGGCAAGGATGACGCCGCCCTGGAAGCCGCCGCCGGGCGTGAGCTGCCCGTGAGCGACGATGTAGATGCCCACCAGGATCGTCGGCGCGACGAGGCCCAGGCCGGCCACTCGCACCGTGAGGCTGGTCTCCGGGACACGCCGCCCCGCGGCGTCGTCGTCCGGGGCTCGCGTGCGCTCGCCGCGCAGCGTGCGCAGGATGCTCGCCACCCCGACCACCGAGGCGAACAGGATGAACTCCTCGGCGAGCGTGTCGAAGCCGCGGTAGTCGAAGTTGACGGCGGTGACCACATCCGTCGTGGAGCGCTCCGGCACGGCCACCCGGTTCAGGATGTAGCCGTACGGGCCGGCGTAGTCGCCGAAGTCCGGCAGGCCCGCGAAGGCCCACAGCATCAGGCCCAGCAGCCCGGCCAGGCCGACCCCGAACACCGACAGCCGCACGCGGTCGCTCACTCCTCGCCTCCGCGCACCTTGGCCAGCGCCAGCAGGATCATCAGCGGAAGGGCGACCGCGCCCACGGCGGTCTGCGACAGCGCCACGTCCGGTGCCTGGAAGACGAAGAACAGGATGCCGAGCACCAGCCCGTAGATGCTCGCCACCATCGCCTGGCGAAGGGGGTCGCGCGCGAGCACCACGCAGGTGGCGCAGACCGCAACCAGCAGCAGGACTATCGCTTGGAGGACTTCGATGGCTCTTCCCTGGCCTCTAGCTCTTCCGGTTGCACGACCCAGCGCCCGCGCTCGCGGACCCGCGCCGCCCTGGCGGTCGCGTGCACCAGCACCGGGCCGGTGCCCAGCATGATCAGGGCGACCAGGACCGACTTCACGCCCGCGGAGGACAGCGGCTCCTCGACCAGCACAGCGGCGGCGATCGCCACCGGCCCGATCACGGTCGCGGGCCCGGTGAAGTGGAGCTGGTCGTAGGGGTTGCTGGTGGCCAGCAGGCCCAGCGCTCCCAGCAGCGCGGACGCGACGCCGATCCCCAGCAGCACGTCGACGAGAACGCTCACACCCACCGCTCCAGGAAGCGCACGAACGAGAGCGCGCCCGCGAACGAGAGGATCGCGCTGACGAGCGCGAGGTCCATGAACGGGTCGCGCCGCAGGCCCTGCGCGATCAGGACGAGCGCCAGCGTCGTGATCGTCGAGGCCAGCTCGAGCGCGGCCAGCGCGCTGACGATCGTGCCGCGCATGGCCACCCAGACGCACGGCAGCAGGCCGGTCAGCAGCACGCACGTGGCGATCAGCCAGGCGTTCATGCCGCCGGGTCGAGCTCTGGCGGGTGCTCGTCGCGGATCAGCTGGTGCACCACCGCGACCTGCCGCCGGTCGTCGATGCCGATCACGTACGTGTTCGGGCTGACGCCGCCGATCCACTGCGCGACCGCGAGTCGGGCCTGCGCGCGCGGGTCGTCGCGCGGCCCGCAGGGGAAGTGGATGATCCGGAACGAGCCCTGGATCGGCTCGCCGCGCAGGAAGTGGCGCGCGAGCAGCAGCGTCATCCGCCAGGCGTCGACGAGCACCTGCCGCGGGAGCGGCAGCAGCGCGCGGGCCCAGCGCGGGTCGGGGGCGAACGGCGCGTAGCCGCGCGAGCGCACCAGCTCGGCGCCCGTGGCGGCGAGCGCCGCGGCAAACACCCCGAGGACGAACTCGGACAGGTGGGTGTTGAACACGAGCAGCACCCAGAGCGCGTACGAGATCGCCCACCAGCCCAGCCAGAACGTGACTCGCCAGCCGGCGGTCTGGACGGCACGCGGCCGCCGGGCCGGGGAGCCGCCGGCTCCGCGTCGCTTCTTGTCGGCCACTGGGCGGAGCCTAGAGCGAGGCCCAGATATCGATCTTCGTGCGCACGCGAGAGATCACCTCGTCGGTGAACTCCGACGTGGTCGCATGGCCGCCCAGGTCGGGTGTCCTGACCCCGGTGGCCGTGGCCTCGAGCACGGACTCGTAGATCGCGCGCGAGGCGGTCTCCTCACCTGCGTAGTGGAGCACCGCCGCGGCCGCCAGGATCATCGCCATCGGGTTGGCGATGTCCTTGCCCAGCAGCGCGGGCGCGGTGCCGTGGGGCGCCTCGGCCATCACGGCGCGCGGCTCGTAGTCCTCGTCGAAGGCGAGCAGCACCGACTCCGCGCCCGCGATCGAGCCGAACAGCGGCATCACCATGTCGGATAGGCAGTCGCCATCGCGGTTCAGGGCCGGGATCACGAGCGGCGCGTCGGCGGCGCCGGAGATCAGCCCGGCGTAGGTGGCGTCGATCAGCACGGGGGAGTAGGGCACGTCGGAGTGGCGCTCGGCCGCGGCGTCCATCTCCTCCTTGAGCATCCCCTCGTAGACCGGACTGACGGTCCACTTGGGCCCACCGTACACGCGCCCGTGGATGCGCTCAGCGGTGCGGAAGCTGTACTCGGCCACGGCGCGGCAGACGCTGCGCGAGATGCGCTCGGTGCGGTAGGCGATCTCGTCGCCGTCCTCGGTCTCGCGCCACTGCTTGGCGCCGTAGGCGTCTCCCACGGCCATGCGCACCACCGCGATCGGGTAGTGCACGCCGGCCACGGGCGTGACGCCCGGGATGCGGCGCCCCGTCCGGATGATGACCTTGCCGTCGATCGCCTCGCGCAGGATGCGGTTGGGGCTGCCGACGTCGTCGGCGCCCTCGGGCGTGATCGTGGCCGCCTTCAGGCCGTAGCGCGCGCGGGACAGGGCCTCCGCGGCCGCGGACACCACCTCGTTGCCGGTGCCGCGCCGGTTGTCCAGCGACAGGTCGTAGTGCTCCAGCTCGACGTCGACCCGCGTGACCGCCGGGTCGAGCACGCGCAGGGCCTGGTCGAGCAGCTCCTGGCCGGTCTCGTCGCCTTCGAGCACGATAATTCGCAGCGGCATGGGCGCTGAATCTACCGAGCGCTGCACCTGGTGCGGCCAGCCGATCGAGCCGGGGGACGGCTGGCGCCTTCAGGAGCTCCCGGGCGCACGCAGGGCCGCCTTCTGCCGGCTGGAGCACACCGTCCCCTGGGCGATGAAGGGCGCTCGCTGGGAGGCGGGGGAGGGCGGCGACGAGCCGGAGCCGGCGGAGTGCGCCCGGTGCGGGGCCGCGCTCGGCGACGTCCGCCTGGTGCTGGTGCGCCACCGCGGCGAGCACCGGATCCGGGACGAGTTCTGCTCGGTCGACCACATGGCCGACTGGGCTAAGTCAGGCGGACGCTGGGGATAGCCTCAGCTCGCACTCGGCCGAGCGGAGCGCTCGCTGGGGATAGCCTCAGCTCGCACTCGGCCGAGCCGAGTGCTCGCTGCCAAGCAGCCCCAGCTCGTCCGCGCGCTCTTCCATCGCGGCGATCACGAAGGCCACGTGCTCGTCGAAGTCCACGCCGAGGTCCTCGGCCCCCTCGCGCACCTCGTCGCGGTTGACGCCCGCGGCGAAGCTCGGCTGCTTGAGCTTCTTCTTGACGGACTTCGGCGCCATGCCCTCGATGCCGGTGGGGCGGACGAGCGCGCAGGCGGCGATGAAGCCCGACAGCTCGTCGACGGCGAAGAGCGTCTTCGCCATGCGCGTCTCGCGCGGGACTCCGAGGAACGTGGCGTGACCGGCGACGGCGTCGATCAGCTCCCGCGGGTAGCCGAGCTCGCCGAACAGCTCGAGCGCCTTGCGCGGGTGGCCGGTGCCGAGATCCGGATAGCGCTCGTAGTCGAGGTCGTGCAGCAACCCCGTGACGGCGTATAGCTCCTCGTCCTCGTCCCACCTGCGGGCGTAGGCGCGCATCGCGGCTTCCACGCCCAGGAGGTGCTTGCGCAGCGACTCGCTCTGGATCCATTCCTCGACGAGAGCCCAGGCTGCTTGCCGTGAAGGTGGCACCGGAGCAGGGTATCCGCCGGACGGCCCGAACCTGCGCAGAGATGGCCTTCGATACCCTTGGCCGCCGGCTCGATCCCGGCACCCGGACGGATCCGCGCATGGAGAAGTTCATCATCGAAGGCGGGGCGCCCCTGTCTGGGACGCTTGTCCCCGCCGGCAACAAGAACGCGGCGCTGCCCGCGCTCGCCGCCACGCTGCTCACGGCGGACGAGGTCGTGCTGCGCAACGTCCCCCGCATCCGCGACGTGGAGGCGATGGTCGAGCTGCTGGTGCACCTGGGCGCGAGCGCCGAATGGCGCGACGAGAACGTGATCGCGGTCAGCTGCGACGGCATCTCCCACACCGAGGTGGACCCGGGCCTGTCCGAGCGGATCCGCGCGTCGTTCCTGCTGGCGGGCCCGCTGCTGGCGCGCTTCGGCAAGGCGGACATGCCGCCTCCGGGCGGCGACGTGATCGGCCGGCGCCGGCTCGACCCCCACCTGGACGCCTTCCGCGCGCTCGGCGCCGACGTGCGCTCTGAGCGCTCCTTCGAGCTGCGTGCCCCGGACGGGCTGCACGCCTGCGACTTCTTCATGGACGAGGCCTCGGTGATGGCGACCGAGAACGCTCTGATGGCCGCCGCGCTCACGCCCGGCTCCACCGTGATCCACAACGCCGCATCCGAGCCGCACGTCCAGGACCTCGCCCGGCTGCTGATGCAGATGGGCGCGCGCATCGAGGGCATCGGCTCCAACCTGCTGATCATCCACGGGCAGGAGGAGCTCGGCGGCGCCGACTACGCGATCGGCCCCGACCACATCGAGATCGGCTCGTTCATCGCGCTCGCGGCCTGCACCGGCGGCGAGCTGCGCATCCGCGACTGCGTGGCCGACGACCTGCGCATGACCCGGCTTGCCTTCGAGCGGCTCGGCTGCCTGATCGAGTACGACGGCACCGACGTCGTCGTGCCCGCCGGCCAGGACCTGCGCGTGAAGTCCGACGAGGGCGAGGCCATCTCGAAGATCGAGGACGGCCCCTGGCCGGCCTTCCCGGCCGACCTCACGAGCATCGCGCTGGCCCTGGCCACCCAGGCCGACGGCCTGGTCCTGATCCACGAGAAGATGTTCGAGAACCGCTTGTTCTTCGTGGACAAGCTCGTCTCCATGGGCGCTCGGGTGATCGTCTGCGACCCGCACCGTGCGGTCGTCAGCGGCCCGAGCCGGCTTCACGGCGAGCGCATGGAGAGCCCGGACATCCGGGCGGGCATGGCGATGCTCATCGCGGCGCTCTGCGCCGAAGGCACCTCGGAGATCGGCAACATCCGCCAGATCGACCGCGGCTACGAGCGGATCGACGAGCGCCTGCGGGGATTGGGCGCGCGCATCGAGCGCGTCGCCACCGAGCGCGTGCCCGCGTAGGCCGAAGGAGACGCGATGAAAAAACAACGCTCCGGGGCGGGCCAGCCCGCCCCCTCGCGCACGACGCCGATCCCGCCGGGCACGCGCGACGTGCTGCCTGACGAGATGCGCGAGCTGCGCGCGATCTCGGCCCGCATGCGCGGCGCGTTCGAGGGCGCCGGCTACGGCGAGGTGCACACGCCCGCGCTCGAGTACGAGGACGTGCTGCGCCGCGGCGAGGAGCGCGCGGCGGGCGCCCGCTATCGCACGTTCGACGACAAGGGCGCCGTGCTCGCGCTGCGCTCGGACATGACGATCCCGATCGCGCGGGTCGTGGCCACGCGCTACGCGGAGGCCGACCCGCCCCTGCGCTTCTGTTACTTCGCGCACGCCTGGCGGACCACCGATCGCGGGGTAGGTGAGCCGCGCGAGTTCCTGCAGGGCGGGCTGGAGCTGATCGGTCCGAGCGCCCCCGAGGGCGAGGCCGAGGTCCTGGCGC
>JAXDIH010000197.1:0-15433 GCA_034664105.1 Thermoleophilaceae bacterium | reverse complement strand
AGCAGCGGCCCCTGCGGGCGCTGCTCCGCGTACTGCGGGTACTTCTCGATCAGCGCGTCGAGGGCGGGGCCGAGGGGCTCGACCGATACCGACCCGCGCAGCTCGACCCAGGCCAGGCGCGACCAGTCGTCGTCGTAGCGGTCCACTACCAGCGCGGCTTCGGGCCGGCGGCGCAGGCGCCGCACGCGGGCGGGCTCGCCCGGCCGCTTCGGCTTGCGGTCGATCGCGCGCCACACGGCCCCGTCGTGCAGCGCGAAGGTCACCGGCAGCACTCGCGGCAGGTCCTCCTCGTCGAGAAAGGCCAGTCGCGCCACGCGTCCCGATCCGAGCAGCTCCAGGGCCCAGGCGGGTAACTCCTCCAACGTCACCAGCGGAATGTATTGCGCGACCGTTCCGTCCACCCTGGGCGCGACCATGCCCCCGCATGCCTTCGGCGAAGCTAGTGATCAGCGGTGCCGCGGCGACCACAGCGATCGGGATCCGCGTCGCGCGTTCCATGTACACCCGCTGGCGCATGCTTCCCGAGGCCGACCGCCAGCGCATCGAGCCGCTGGCCGAGGACCTCAAGACGCAGGCGTTCGGGCTGCGCGGGGCTCCTGACCGAGCCCAGGCGGAGGCCGACCTGTTCGCCGCCAACGAGACGTTCGCCGCGGCGCTCGTGGAGACCGCCGAGGCCGATCCCGAGCTGGGCGACGTCGAGGTTCACGAGCTGCGTGAGGACCTGCGACGCGAGCTCCAGCGACTCGCCGACGCCGACATTAAGGCTTGGCGAACTCGTCGGGAGCCCGCACCACCGCACGGGTAGCATTGGCGGCTTCCTCCGGGAAGTCCTCCCCCCGTGAACAGTTCCGAATCCGCCCAGTCCCCGGGGCCGTCGCCACGCCCCGCCGCAGCGGAGCTCGAGCTCCGCCAAGCCACGAAGCGGTATCCCGGCCAGACCGAGCCCGCCGTAGATCGCCTATCGCTCTTGGTGCCCTCCGGGGAGATCTGCGTCCTCGTCGGGCCCTCGGGATGCGGCAAGACCACCGCGATGCGGATGGTCAACCGCATGATCGACATCACCGAGGGCGACATCCTGCTCGACGGCCGCAGCGTCAAGGAGTTTCGGCCGCCCGAGCTGCGCCGCCAGATCGGCTACGCGATCCAGCAGATCGGCCTGTTCCCGCACCTGACGGTGGCCGGCAACATCGCCACGGTGCCGCGGCTGCTGGGCTGGTCTAAGAACCGCATCCGCGCGCGCGTGGACGAGCTGCTGGAGCTGGTCAGCCTCGACCCCGCCGACACGCGCGACCGCTTTCCCGCGCAGCTCTCGGGCGGGCAGCGCCAGCGGGTCGGCGTCGCAAGGGCGCTGGCGGTGGATCCCCCGCTGATGCTGATGGATGAGCCCTTCGGCGCGATCGACCCGATCAATCGGGAGCGCCTCCAGAACGAGTTCCTGCGCCTCCAGCGCGAGATCCGCAAGACGATCGTGTTCGTCACCCACGACATCGACGAGGCGATCAAGATGGGCGACCGCATCGCCGTGATGCAGCGCGGCGGCAAGCTCGCCCAGTACGCCTCGCCGGCCGAGCTGCTCATGCAGCCGGCCAATCGCTTCGTGGAGGACTTCGTGGGCTCCGACCGCGCGCTCAAGCGGCTAGCGCTGCAGCGCGTGCGCGACGTCGACCTGTGGGAGGCGCCGCTGGTGCGCGTGGGCGACTCGGTGGCCGAGGCGCGGGCGCGGGCGGCCGACAGCGAGGTGCCCTATCCGCTCCTGGTCGACGGCGAGGGCAGGCCGCAGGGCTGGCTCTCGGACCGGGCGCTGTCCGGAGAGCGCATCGACCCCGAGTTCACTTCGAGGGCCGAGCCGATCATCGAGCTGGACGACGTGCTGCGCGACGCGCTCGCCGACATGCTCCAGGAGGAGGTCCAGTACGGCCCCGTCGTGGACGAGCGCGGCCGGGTCTGCGGCGTGCTCTCCATCGAGATCCTCGGTCACGCGCTGAAGACCGATCCCGAGCAGGTGCCGCACGGCGCCGACGCGATCGAGGTGGCCGAGTGATCCTCGAGCTGGCCCAGGTCCAGATCCAGGACCGCTCGGCCGGCGATGCCGGCTGCGTGGCGGACAACGGCTTCTGCCCGAGCTGGATCGCCGACAACTTCGGCCGCTACACCGACCCGCTCCTCCAGCACGTGTACCTGACGGTGGTGTCGCTGGCGATCGGCTTCGCGATCTCCTTCGGGCTGGCGCTGGTGGCGCACCGGCAGCGGTGGCTGGTCGCGCCGATCACGCAGATCACCGGGATCCTCTACACGCTGCCGAGCCTCGCGGTCTTCTTCCTGCTCCTGCCGATCACCGGGCGCGGCAACGAGACGGCGATCATCGCGCTGGTCTCCTACTCGCTGCTGATCATCTTCCGCAACATCATGACCGGGCTCGACAACGTGCCCGCGGAGAGCAAGGACGCCGGACTGGGCATGGGGCTGACCGACCGGCAGCTGCTCTGGCGCGTGGAGATCCCGCTCGCGCTGCCGGAGATCCTCGCCGGGCTGCGCATCGCCGCCACCACCACGGTGGGGCTGGCCACGCTGGCGTTCTTCGCCGGGGCGGGCGGGCTCGGCGAGCAGATCTTCGCCGACATCAACTTCAAGTCGAACGTGGTCACGGCCGGTGGCCTCGCCGTGCTGCTTGCGGCGGCGCTGGACGCGCTGATCCTGCTCGTGCAGCGGGCGATCACGCCCTGGACGCGGGCGCGGGTCGCATGAGCGCCACCTACGCGGTCCTGGGGCAGTTCGGCGACGCCGTGCGGTTCATCTTCGAGGGCGAGACGACCCGCGAGGGCGCCGACGTGGGCGGCTCGCAGTTCCTCGACCTGACCTGGGAGCACCTCAAGCTCACCTTTGCCGCGATGGGAATCGCCTGCGCGATCGCGGTCCCGGTCGGGCTCTGGCTCGGCCACATCCGGCGTGGCAACTTCGCGGCGATCAGCCTCTCGAACGTCGGCCGCGCCGTTCCGAGCCTTGCTCTGATCGCGTTCTTCGTCGCCTACCTCGGAACGGGCTTTACGAATGTGACGCTGGCGCTGGTGCTGCTGGCGATCCCGCCGATCCTCACCAACACCTACGTGGCGGTGAGCCAGGTGGAGCGGGACACCGTCGACGCCGCGCGCGGGATGGGCATGACCGCCGCGCAGATCGTGCGGCGCGTGGAGCTGCCGCTGGCGCTGCCGCTGATCTTCGGCGGCATCAAGACCTCGACCGTCAACGTGATCGCCACCGCAACGATCGCGCCGCTGGCGGGAATCAACACCCTCGGCGACCCCATCATCAACGTCTCCGGCTACGGCGACACCGGCCGCCTGGCGGCCGCGATGGTGGTGGCAGCCCTTGCCGTCTTCACGGAGCTTGCCCTCGGCGCCGTTCAGCGCGCCGTGACGCCCGCGGGGCTCAAGCTCGAATCCGACACCGCGTCACGGCGCATGAGATTCCGACCCGGGAGGGAAGCGACCACATGAGAACGAACCGCCTGTCGGCCGGCATCATCGCCGCGCTGACGCTGCTGCTCGCGTCGTTGACGATCGCCGCGTGCGGCGGGGACGACAACAGCAACAACGACAACAGCTCGGGCTCTTCGGGCACCAGCGGCTCCGCCGGCAACGTCATCAAGTCGAACCCCGACAACAAGGCCGTCACGCTGACGATCGGCTCGAAGAACTTCACCGAGCAGAAGGTGCTCGGGGAGATCTACGCCCAGTCCCTCGCCGCCGCGGGCTACACGGTCAAGAAGGAGCTGAACCTCGGCGACGAGCAGATCGCGCTGAAGGCGCTCAAGGGCAACGACATCAGCGCCTACCCCGAGTACACCGGGACCGCGCTGGGGTCGTTCTTCAAGGTGCCGTCGGACAAGATCCCGACGGATCCGCAGGCCGCCTACGAGCAGGCGAAGGCCGACCTGGCCAAGGAGAGCATCACCGCGCTGCCGCCCACGCCGTTCACCAACTCGAACGAGGTGGGGACCACCAAGGCGAAGGCCGACGAGCTGGGCCTCACCAAGATCTCCGACCTGAAGGGCAAGTCGCAGGACCTCACGCTGTACGGCACGCCCGAGTGCCGCCAGCGCCTGGACTGCCTGCTCGGGCTGGAGAAGGTCTACGGCCTGAAGTTCAAGAAGTTCGTGCCGGTGGCGATCGACCTGCGTCACGAGGTGCTCGCCAAGGGGCAGGCCGACCTCTCGATCGTCTTCACCACGGACCCGCAGGTGAAGCGCAACAACGAGGTCCTGCTCGAGGACGACATGAACATGTTCCCGCCCTACAACTCGATGCTGCTCGTGCGTGACGACGTCATCCAGAAGGCCGGGCCGGACCTGCAGGCCACCATCGACAAGGTCCAGAAGGGCCTGACCGACGAGGTGATGTCCGAGCTGAACGCGCGGGTCGACCTCGACAAGAAGACGCCGGACGTGGTCGCGGGCGAGTACCTGTCCGAGTCCGGGTTCGTCAAGTAGCTCCCGAGGGAGGACATGGGCGCGCCCGCTCACGCGGGCGCGCCCTACTCTCCCGCGGATGCCTGAGCCGGAAACCATCGCGCCGCTGCGCTTCGAGGACGGCGCGCTGCTCGTGCTCGACCAGCGGGCCCTGCCCGGGGAGGAGCGCTGGGTGCGCTGCGAGAGCCCGGCCGAGGTGGCCGACTGCATCAGCACGCTGGCGGTGCGGGGCGGGCCGGCGATCGGCATCGCGGCCGCCTACGGGCTGGCGCTCGCAGGCGAGGACGGCGACGGGGCGGCGGAGCTGCTGCGCGCGACCCGGCCCACGGCGGTCAACCTCGGCTGGGCGATCGACCAGGTGCGCGCCGCGCCCGATGCGCTGACCCGCGCCCGTGAGCTGCATCGCGAGCAGGAGGACGCCGACAGGCGCCTCGCGGAGCTTGGCGCCGCTTTGTTCGCGCCCGGCGACCGCGCACTGACGCACTGCAACGCCGGGGCGCTGGCGACGGCCGGCTACGGCACCGCCGGCGGCGTGCTGCGCGCCGCCTGGGAGCGGGGCCGCCTGGCCCAGGTCTGGGTGGACGAGACGCGGCCGCTGCTCCAGGGCGCCCGCCTCACGACCTACGAGCTCGGGCGCGCGGGCATCCCGTACCGGCTGATCACGGACTCGAGCGCCGGGACGCTGATGGCGCGCGGCATGGTCGATCGGATCGTGGTCGGCGCCGACCGCATCGCGGCCAACGGCGACGTGGCCAACAAGGTGGGCACGTATCCGCTCGCCGTGCTGGCGGCGCGGCACGGCGTGCCGTTCTACGTGGCCGCGCCGCTGTCGACGATCGACCCGGGCACGCCGAGCGGAGGCGCGATCCCGATCGAGGAGCGCGATGCCGCGGAGGTGGCCCTCGGGCTACCCGCCCTGAACTTCGCGTTCGACGTGACCCCCGCCGAGCTCGTGACGGCGATCGTCACCGAGGCGGGAGTGCTCGAGCAGCCTTACGAGGAGGCGATCGCCGCTGTCACTGACCGCTGAGATAGTCGCGGCCGGCCAGGCGATGCTGCGTATGGGGCTGGTGGAGGGCACGGCCGGCAACGTGAGCGCGCGCGACGGCGAGCTGCTGCACATCACGCCGGCCGGGCTGCCGTACGAGGAGATCACGGTCGACGACCTCGTGACGCTGGCGCTCGACGGGAGCGTCGTCGCCGGTTACCGCGAGCCGTCCAGCGAGCGGCGCGTGCACCTCGCCGTCTACGCGGCACGTCCGGACGCCCGCGCGCTGGTGCACAGCCACAGCGCCCACGCGACGGCATGGAGCGCCCTCGACGAGCCGCTGATGCCGGGCGGGTCGCACACGGCCGGGCTCGTGCTCACGGCGCCGTTCGCGGACAGCGGCTCGGATGAGATCGCCACCGCGGCGGTTGCCGCGCTGGGCGAGCGTCAGGCGGTGCTGCTGGGGCGCCACGGCGTGCTGGCGGTGGGCGACTCGCCCGGGCAGGCGCTGGAGGTGTGCGCCGCGGTGGAGCGCCAGGCGCAGGAGGCCTGGCTCGCGCGGAAAGCGTGAGGCAACGCACACAGGCGCGGCGTGCGGAGCGCGACCCTTTGTCATGTGCTCGAGCGCCTTCCAGACGCAGCTCAGATCCTCATCCGGCCGATCCGCGCGGACGACAAGCGGTTCCTGGAGGACGGGCTGCGGCACCTCTCCCCCGAGTCGGTGCACAGGCGCTTCCTCTCCCCCAAGCGCAGCTTCAGCCGGGCAGAGCTGCGCTACCTGACTGAGGTGGACGGCCGCGATCACGTGGCACTGGTAGCCGAGTACCCCGGCGAACCGGTCCGCCGCTTGATCGCGGTCGGTCGCTTCGTCCGCCTACAGCAGGACCCCGACGCCGCCGAGGTTGCCATCGTCGTAGCCGACGACTGGCAGCGCCGCGGCGTCGGCTCCCTCTTCGCCGAGCGACTGGCAGCCGAGGCGCGCCGCCTCGGAATCCGCCGCTTCACGGCAACGATGGCCAGCGACAACGTGCCGGCCCACAAGCTGATGGCACGCCTGACGGAGCACCTGGAAGAGCACTACACGGGTGCGGGCGTGTCGGAGCTGGTGATGGAGCTGGCCGCCTAGGCGGCCGCGCCCTACGAGACCGTCCAGGTCTCCCCGGAGTGCAGCAGCGCTTCGAGCTCTGCCGTGCCCACCTTGGCGCGCGCTTCTTCCAGCGAGTTCGACAGCTCCGCTCCGTAGACCGGGCGCTCGACAGAGCGGAAGATGCCGATCGGCGTCGGGCCCGTCGGGCGGGCCGCCAAATGGGCCAGCTCGAACGCCAGGGTGGGCTCGCGGCGCGAGGCGTCGTGTACCACCAGCGCCTCCTCGCCCACGTCGGCCACGTCGACGAGCTCCAGCCGGCCGTCGGGGCCGCGCGCCACTCCGCGCTCGTCCTCCGCTCCGAAGCGGATCGGCTTGCCGTGCTCCAGGCGGATCTGGTTGCGCTCCTTCTCACCCTTCGCTCGCACCGCGTCGAACGCGCCGTCGTTGAAGACGTTGCAGTTCTGGTAGATCTCCACGAAGGCCGTGCCCTGGTGGGCGGCGGCCGCCCGTAGCGTGGCCGCCACGTGCTTCTTGTCGGTGTCGACCGTCCGCGCCACGAAGCTCGCCTCGGCGCCGAGCGCCAGCGACACCGGGTTGAAGGGGTGGTCCTGCGACCCGAACGGCGTGGACTTGGTGACCTTGCCCTCCTCGCTGGTCGGCGAGTACTGGCCCTTGGTCAGCCCGTAGATCTGGTTGTTGAACAGCAGGATCTTCAGCGGCACGTTGCGGCGCAGCGCGTGAATCAGGTGGTTGCCGCCGATCGAGAGGGCGTCGCCGTCGCCGCTGACCACCCACACCGACAGGTCGGGCCGCGACGTGGCCACTCCGGTCGCCAGCGCCGGCGCGCGACCGTGGATGCCGTGCATCCCGTAGGTGTCCATGTAGTAGACGAACCGCCCGGCGCACCCGATGCCCGTGACGAACACGATCTTCTCCGGCGGGATGCCCAGCTCCGGCATGAACGACTGGACCGACGCGAGGATCGCGTAGTCGCCGCAGCCCGGGCACCAGCGCGTCTCCTGGTCGGAAGAGAAGTCCGCCTTGGAGAGCGGCAGCTCGACCGGGCCGTCGCTGACTGCCTGCTCGCCGGGCTGGCCGAAGCCGAGGTCGGCGTCCGGCCCACCGCCGTTGGGGCCGTGGTGGCCGTTGGTCCGCTCGGTCACGCCAGCCGCTCCGTGACCTGCTCCATCACGTCGCGCGTGAAGATCGGCAGGCCGTCGACCTTCGTGTAGCTCTCGATGTCGATCAGGAACTCCGCCCGCAGCAGCTTCGACAGCTGCCCCATGTTCGTCTCCGGGACCAGCACGCGCTCGTACGAGCGCAGCACCTGCTCGATGTTGCCGGGCAGCGGGTTGAGGTGGTGCACGTGGGCTGTCGCCAGCGCCAGTCCCTGCTCGCGGCGCAGCCGGCGCGCGGCGCCCTCGATCGCGCCGTAGCTCGATCCCCAGCCCAGCACCAGCAGCGTGGCGTCCCCGCCGGGATCGTCCACCTCTACGTCCGGCACCTCGACGCGAGCGATCCGCTCCGCGCGCAGGCGCGTCATGTAGTCGTGGTTCTCCGGCTGGTAGGAGATGTTGCCGGTCACGTCCTCCTTCTCGAGCCCGCCGATGCGGTGGCGCAGCCCGGGCGTGCCCGGGACGGCCCAGGGCCGGGCGAGCTTCTCGTCGCGGAGGTACGGCATGAAGCGATCGCCCTCGTTCGGCTCGGTGGCGAACTTGGGATCGATGTCGGGGAGCGAGTCCACGTCCGGCAGCTGCCAGGGCTCGGACGAGTTCGCGAGGAAGGTGTCGGTGAGCAGGATCACCGGCGTGCGGTGGGTGACGGCGATGCGCGCCGCCTCGATCGCGGCGTGAAAGCAGTCGGACGGCGTGCTGGCGGCCACCACCGGCAGCGGCGACTCGCCGTGCCTGCCGTAGAGCGCCATCAGCAGGTCGGCGGCCTCGGTCTTCGTGGGCATGCCCGTCGAGGGTCCGGCCCGCTGGATGTCCACGACCACCAGCGGCAGCTCCATGGCCACCGCCAGGCCGATCGTCTCCGCCTTCAGGTCCATGCCGGGTCCGCTGGTGGCCGTGACCGCCAGGCGGCCGGAGAAGGCCGCGCCGAGCGCCATGTTCGCCGCGGCGATCTCGTCCTCGGCCTGGATCGTGTGCACGCCGAACTTGCGGTGGCGCGACAGGGCGTGCAGCAGCTCCGACGCGGGCGTGATCGGGTAGGAGGCCAGGAACAGGCCGAGGCCCGAGCGGACGCTGGCGGCGATCAGGCCGTAGGCGAGCGCCTGTGTCCCGTTCACGTTGCGGTAGGTGCCGGGCGCGGCCGGGGCCGGCTCGATCTCGTAGTGAACCGCGAGCAGCTCGGCGGTCTCGCCGAAGTTGTAGCCGGCGCGGAAGGCGGCCAGGTTGGCGTCGCGCACGGCCGCGTCGTCGTCGAACTTCTTCTCGATCCAGGTGGTGGACGGCTCGGTGGGACGGCCGTACATCCACGACACCAGCCCGAGCGCGAACACGTTCTTGCACCGCGCGGCGTCGCGCGGCGTGATGCCGTCGATGCCCTCGGTGGCGCGAACCGTCATCGACGTCATCGGCACGCGGAAGACCTGGTAGTCGTCGAGCGAGTCGTCCTCGAGCGGGTTCGACTGGTACCCGGCCTTGCGCACGTTGTGATCCGAGAAGCCGTCCTCGTTGACGATCACCGTGCCGCCCTTCTCGACGGCGCCTAGCTGCGTGATCAGCGCCGCGGGATTCATCGCGACCAGCACGTTGGGGTGGTCGCCGGGCGTGAGGATGTCCCGGGAGGCGAAGTGGATCTGGAAGGCCGAGACGCCGTGCGGCGTGCCCGCCGGGGCGCGGATCTCGGCGGGGAAGTCCGGCAGCGTCGCGAGATCGTTGCCGACGACGGCGGTGGCGTCGGTGAAGCGACTCCCGGTCAGCTGCATGCCGTCACCGGAATCCCCTGCAAACCGCACCACTACACGGTCAAGCTTCTCGAGAGTCTTTTCTTCCATTACCCGCTGCGAGTCTCCGACGAGTGTAGCCGGGTGTACCGGTCGTCAAGCCGAGCAGCAGCGCGGCGGCCAGAGCGGTCAGCGCAACGCCCGCGTGCCCCCAGGCGTAGCCGGACGCCAGCTCCCCCACGGCCCGGCCGTGCGCCGCCGCGAGCGGGATGAACGCGGCCAGCCCGAGAACCGTGCCGACCTGCGCCGCCGTCCCCAACGCGCCGGCCGCGAGGCCCTGACGCGGCGCTGGCAGCGCGGCGGTTCCCAGCGCGGTCGAGGCGACCGAGGCGCACCCCAGGCCCGCGCCCATCAGCGTGAAGGCCACAAGCAGGTCCGGATACCCAGAGCCACCGGCCGCCGCGGCCAGCACGAACGACCCCGCACCGACCGCGAGCAGCCCGCCGACCATCGTCCGGCGCGGTCCCACGCTGCGGCTGACGGCCGGCCCGGCCGCGGAGCCGGCGATCACCGCAACGTTGAACGGGGCCGAGCCCAACCCCGCCTCGGTCGGTGAGTACCCCAGCACGTGCTGCTGGAGCAGCACGGCGAGGAACATGGCCGGCGTGGTGGTGGCCGTGAGAAAAAGCCCGGCCGTGCAGGCGGTTGCAAACCCAGGGCGGCGCAGGTCGGCGAGCGGCAGGAGCGGGGCACGCGTAGAACGCTCGTGTCGCCAGAAGGCGAGCAGGAGCGCGGCTGCGGCCGCCAGCCCCGCGACCGTGTCCGGACTCGACCAGCCGCTGCGCTCGGCCCGGGTCAGAGAGAACACCAGGGCCGCAAGCCCGGCCGCGAGCGTTACCGCGCCGACCAGGTCCAGCCGGCTCGACGCGGAGCTGTCGCGGGTCTCTCGCAGGACGGACGGCGTCACCGCCAGCGCGAGCAGCCCGATCGGCAGATTGACGAGGAACACCGACTCCCAGCCCAGCTCCTGGGTCATGAAGCCGCCCAGCACCCACCCGCTGGCCCCGCCTCCGGCGGCCGCCGCCGTCCAGGCCGCCACCGCGCGCTCGCGCTCGCCGCCACTGGGGAACGTCGCCATCAACAGCGCGAGAGCCGAGGCGGAGAGCGCCGCCGCGCCGCAACCCTGAGCCGCGCGCATGGCGACAAGGACAGCCGCGCTCTCCGCAAGCGCGCAGCCGGCCGAGCCGGCACAGAACACCGCCAGCCCGGCCACGAACAGCCGCCGCCGTCCCCAGAGGTCCGCCGCACGGCCGGCGACCGTGAGCAGGGCCGCGAAGCAGAGCGTGTAGGCCGTAACCACCCACTGCAGATCGGGCGCGGAGAACTGGAGCTCCCGCTGCACCGTCGGCAGCGCGACGGCGACGATCGTCACATCCAGCACCACGACGAACTGCGCGATGCACAGCAGCACCAAGGCGGCCACAGCGGAAGCAATACCCGCGAGCGCGTCGAGGGTAGCCGCGGGTCTGGGCTAGCGCCGATTCAGGGGCGGCGGCAGCCAGCGACCCGTCAGCACGCTGCGGCGGGGCTCGTAGATGCGCATTGCCAGGCGGAAAGGGCCGCTCGGCGCCGGCAGCCAGTTGGCGCCGGCGGCGCCACTCGGGCGGTCGTGCTGGATGTAGAGCGTGAGCGACCCGTCGCGGCCGCGACGCAGCCCCGCGGTGCGGTCGCCGATCGCGTAGCGGTCGATCGGGTTGGGCACCAGATAGCGATCCTGGCCGTACATGGTCAGTGACCAGAAGGCGTCGGCGGGGGGCAGCTGACCGCGCGGGAAGCGCACGACGTAGCGGTGCCGCCCGCTCAGCGGCCTGCCCTTCACGTCGTCCACCGCGAGCGGGTAGACCGTCTCCGGCCGCGTGTTGGCCCCCAGGGCGGCGGTGGCGATCACCGCGCGGCCGAGGTAGTTGCGCCCGTAGGCGCCGACGTACGAGCCGGGCAGCACCCAGCCGTTGTTGCGCTTCGCGCCGAAGCTGTCCGCGCGCCGCTCGGCCCGGGCGACGATGCGCGCGCCGGCCGCGGGCGCGGCGGCGAGCGCCTCGCCGGTGGGCGCCTTGCCCGGCCCTATGCCAGCGTGCGCGAACGCGCGCAGCGCGCAGGCGTCGCGCTTGGGCGCCGGGTCGGAGCGGAGGATGTCGCCGAGCGCCTTGAAGTACTCGAGCCCGCGCGGCGTCTCCACGGTCGCGACGGTCGGGAAGGCTCCCAGCACCAGCGGCGCCTGACGCGTTCCGGCCGCCCAGGCATCGAGCGCGGTGAACCGGTAGCCGCTCATCAGCGCGGCGACCGCCGGCATGTCGGCGGCGTCGCGCACGAGCGTGCGCCCGAGCACCCAGACCAGGTTGGTGGGGCTCTGGATGCGCTTCACGCCGGCCGGCAGCGTGCCCTTGAAGCCGGGCGGCACCACGGCGTACGAGCCCGGCTTGGTGCCGGTCGTGCGCCGGCCCACGTAGGCGAACGTGTTGGAGTAGGCGTCGAGGAGCTGGATCACGTAGTAGCGGCCGCGCGTGTCCGGGACGTCGAGCACGCGCGGGCCACCGGCGAGCTGGAGCCTGCCCACGGTGTAGGTGGTGTCGTGGTTCGGCAGCACGACCGTGCGCACCGTGGGATCGGTGAGCGCGGCGATGCTGACCAGCTGGTTCTCGGGAAAGCGCTGCGTGGTCGCGCTCACCGCCACGGGCGCGCGCCCGTACACGTACGCCGCCACGCCGGCGGCGAACTGGCGCCGGGCCGCGGGCCCACCGCCGAAGCGGCGCTCGGCGCGCGCCAGCTCCGTCGCGAAGAAACCCTTCAGGTCGGCAGCGGAGGTGCCCAGCGCGCACGGTGCGATGCTCGCCCTGGGCGCCGCGGTGGCCGACGCGGCGGTGACGGCGGCAAAGAGAAACACGAGCGCTAGCAGCGTTTTCCGCACGGCCATCAGCCTATCCACCGGGGGGTCCCGGAAGAGACGGGAGCTATAGGGGCGGTTTCTTCCGGGACCCCTACTTGCGCCGCGTTCTTGGGGCGGGTCGGTTAGCATGCCGCGCCCCCGGGCCCCGGTCCGGTTTGCGATGAACGTCTCGGTACCCAAGGAAACTACGAGTGGCGAGCGGCGCGTTGCGCTGGTCCCCGAGGTGGTCGAACGGCTTGGCCGCAGCGGCGTGGAGGTCACGATCGCGTCCGGCGCCGGCGAGGCCGCCCACTATCCGGACGCCGACTACGAGAAGAGCGGCGCCAAGCTCGGCGACGGATTCTCGGCCCAGGTCGTGGCCAAGGTCGCTCCGCCCTCCGCCGAGGAGATCGGCCGCTTGGCGCGCGGCTCGGTGCTGATCGGCTTCCTCGCTCCGCTGACGGCTGGCGAGACCGTGCGCGCGCTGGCCGAGGCCGGCGTGACGAGCTTCGCGATGGAGGCGATCCCGCGCATCTCGCGCGCGCAGTCGATGGACGCGCTCTCCTCGCAGGCGACCGTCGGCGGCTACCGCGCCGGCCTGATCGCCGCGCAGGAGCTGCCGCGCTTCTTCCCCATGCTCACCACCGCGGCCGGCACCGTGCGGCCAGCGAAGGTGCTCGTGCTGGGCGCCGGGGTCGCGGGGCTGCAGGCGATCGCCACGGCGCGCCGGCTCGGAGCCGTGGTGCAGGCCTTCGACGTGCGCTCGGCCGTGAAGGAGCAGATCGAGTCGCTCGGCGCCCGCTTCCTCGAGCTGGACATGGGCCTCGAGGACGCCGAGGCCGCCGGCGGCTACGCGCGCGCTCTGACCGACGAGGAGCAGCAGCGCCAGCGTGACCTGCTGGCGGTGGAGATCGGCAAGATGGACGCCGTCATCTCGACCGCGGCCGTGCCGGGCCGGCGCGCTCCCCTGCTCGTGACCGAGCAGGCCGTGAAGAACATGAAGCCGGGCTCGGTGATCGTGGACCTGGCGGCCGAGACCGGCGGCAACTGCGAGCTGACCGAGGCCGGGCAGACGGTGGTCAAGGAGGGCGTGACGATCGTGGGACCGCTGAACCTGGCCTCCACCATGCCCGACCACGCCTCGTCGCTGTACGCGCGCAACGTCCAGTCGCTGCTCGAGCTGATGGTGAAGGAGGGCGAGCTGACGCTCGACTTCGACGACGAGATCATCAAGGGCGCCTGCATCACGCGGGACGGCGAGATCGTGCACGAGGGCGCCCGCAACGCGGCGGGGGTGGCCTGATGGACCTGCTCACCGAATTGACCATCCTCGTCCTGGCCGCCTTCGTCGGCTTCGAGGTGATCTCGAAGGTGCCGAACACGCTGCACACGCCGCTGATGTCCGCCACCAACGCGATCCACGGGATCGTGCTGCTCGGTGGCCTGCTGCTGATCGGCGAGGCGAGCGGCTTCCTGGACGAGCTGCTGCTGGTGATCGCGATCGCGTTCGGCACGATCAACATCGTCGGCGGCTTCCTCGTGACCGATCGCATGCTGGAGATGTTCAAGAGGCGCGACTGATGTACACCGCCTCCTTCCTCTCGGACCCGGACTTCATCCGGGTTCTCTACATCTTCGCCTTCGGCTGCTTCATCTACGGGCTGCACCTGCTCAACCACCCGCGCAGCGCGCGCCGGGGCAACATCGTGGCCGCCGTGGGCATGGCGATCGCCGTCGTGGCCACGCTGCTCTACGACTTCGTCGGCGACTACCTCCTGATCCTGCTCGGCGTCGCCGTCGGGACGGCGGTCGGCGTGCCGGCCGCGCGCCGCGTGCGGATGACCGCCATGCCGCAGATGGTGGCGCTGTTCAACGGCGTCGGCGGCGGGGCCGTCGCGCTGATCTCGTTCGTGGAGTACCGCGAGGCGCTCCAGCACGGCGGCGGCAACCCGGTCCTGGAGCAGCTGATCCCGATCCTGTTCGCCGGGATCGTCGGCTCGATCTCGTTCTGGGGCTCGAACATCGCCTTCGGCAAGCTGCAGGAGATCCTCCCCGGCCGCCCGATCTCGCTGCCCGGCCAGCAGATCATCAACGTCGCGCTGCTGGCCACGGCGGTCGGCAGCGCCGTCGCGATCGCCGCCGGGACCGAGTCCCAGGCGCTGTTCCTGCTGCTCCTGGTCAGCGCCGCGGTGCTGGGCAACATGTTCGTGCTGCCGATCGGCGGCGCCGACATGCCGGTCGTGATCTCCCTGCTGAACGCCTTCACCGGGCTGTCGGCCGCGGCCGCCGGCATGGCGCTCGACAACGTGGCCCTGATCGTGGGCGGCATGCTCGTCGGCGCTTCGGGCACGATCCTCACCACGCAGATGGCCGAGGCGATGAACCGGTCGATCGCCAACATCTTCGCCGGCGGCTTCGGTGGCGTCAGCGTCGCCCCCACCGGCGACGGCGAGCAGAAGCCGGTGCGCTCGACCGACGCGGCCGACGTCGCGATCCAGCTGGCCTACGCGTCCAAGGTCGTGGTGGCCCCCGGCTACGGCATGGCCGTGGCCCAGGCGCAGCACACCGTCCGCGAGCTCGCCGACGAGCTGGAGAAGCGCGGGATCCGGGTCGACTTCGCGATCCACCCCGTCGCCGGCCGCATGCCCGGGCACATGAACGTGCTGCTGGCCGAGGCCGACGTGCCCTACGACCATCTCAAGGAGATGGACGAGATCAACCCGGAGTTCCCGCAGACCGACGTGGCGCTGGTGATCGGCGCCAACGACGTGACCAACCCGGCCGCGCGCGAGAACGAAGGCTCCCCGATCTACGGCATGCCGATCCTCGACGTGGACAAAGCGGCCCAGGTGATCGTGCTCAAGCGCTCGATGAACACCGGCTTCGCCGGCATCGAGAACGCTCTGCTCTACGAGCCGACGACCACCTTGCTGTTCGGGGACGCCAAGGACAACATGAGCAAGCTGCTCGCCGAGGTGAAGTCGCTGGTCGCCTGACCCACCGCCGACGGGGCGCTGAGACCGCGGCGGATCAGATCCAACCGCGGGTCCGGGCGAGCTGGGCGGCCTCGTGCCGGTTGG
>JAXDIH010000183.1:0-10240 GCA_034664105.1 Thermoleophilaceae bacterium | reverse complement strand
GACGTTTCCGGTCACATAGCCCGGAAACGTCCCCCACACTCGAGGTCGACCCCTTATTGCTGCTGTTTGGCGCTCAGCCCGCCCGCAGCGCCCGCGACCGCTCGGCCACCGGCTGCAGGAAGTCCGGCAGCGGCCGCACCAGGCCGCGGCCGGTCTCGAGCTCCCAGATCTGCTCGAGCTGCGCCAGGTGCTCGTCCATCACCTCTTCGATCAGCGGGAAGTCAGCGGCCCGGACCGCCCCCAGCGTGCGCGAGTGGATGTCGATCGTCCAGTCCGGCACCAGCGGCGCGTGCATCGCCATGTCGCGCGCGATCTCCAGCTGGCGCAGCAGCGTGCGCATCAGCCCGACGATCGTCGTGTTGCGCGTGGCGCGCGCCAGCGCGAGGTGGAACTTCAGGTCGAGCTGCAGGAACAGGTCCTCGTGGCTGAGGAAGTCGTCGCTCGCCGCCAGCTCGCGCTGACGCTCGATCGTCTGCGTCATCACGCCGAAGTCCTCTTCGGTCGCGTGCACCGCGGCCAGCTGCGCCACCCGCGGCTCCAGCAGCCGGCGCGCCTCCAGCACTCCGGCGATCTCCCCGAAGCGGATCTCCTGGCGGCTGCGCAACAGCTCGCGCGGCACCAGCTCCGACGCCACGAATATGCCGCCCGACTGGCCGCGGCGTACCTCGAGCACGCCGGCCTCGTTGAGCGTCTTGATCGCCTCGCGCAGGGTCGGACGGCTGATCCGCATCTGGGCGGCCAGCTCGCGCTCGGAGGGCAGGCGGTCGCCGGTGTGCAGGTCGCCGGCCTTGATCTGCTCGGCGATCTGCTCGACGGCCTCCTCGAACGTCCGGCGAGTCGACACGGGCTCGAAGGCACGCATGGAAGAGGCGATCATCGCAGCGTGAGAGAGCGCCTGGCGGCTTCCACCCGCTCCAGCGCCTGGCGCTCCGCCACGTCGAGCGGCGTCGCGCCCTCGATCGCGGACGTGGCGATCGCTTCGTCGAGCCGCTCCATGGCGTGCTCGATGCGGGACCGCTCCGCGTGGGCGTCGTCGCCGAACCACTCGCCCGCCACGTGGATCAGGCCGCCGCAGTTGGCGAGGAAGTCGGGCACGTACAGCACGTCCCGCTCCATCAGGACCCGGGCCACCCCGCGGTCCGTCAGCTGGTTGTTCGCGGCGCCCGCCACCACGCGCACGTCGATCGAGCGCGCCAGGGCGTCGTCGATGAGGCCGCCGGCGGCGCACGGCGCCAGGACGTCCAGGCGCATGGCGAGGATCGCCTCGGCGGAGGGCGCCACCTCCACGCCGTGGTCGGCCGCGAAGCGCTCGCAGCGGCCGTCGTCGAGGTCGCACGCCACAACGTGCGCCCCCGCCGCGGCCAGGCGCGCCGCCAGCGCGCCGCCGACCTTGCCCAGGCCGATCACGCCGGCCCGCCGCCCGGCTAGCTCCTCGGAGCCCAGCCGAGCGACCAGCCCGCGGCGGATCGCCGCGAGCACCGTGTCGGCGGTGACCGGTGACGGATCGCCGCGGCCGCCGTTCTCGGTGGAGCGTCCCACGCAGAAACGCGTGAAGCCGGCCATGTAGTCCATGTCCTCGGTGGTCGTGCCGATGTCCTCGGCGGTGATGTAGGCCCCGTCGAGCCCCTCGATCACGCCGGCCGCGCCCTCGAGGCGCGCGAGGCGCGCGTCCGCGCGGTCGTCGTGGATCATCACGGCCTTGCCGCCGCCCAGCTCCAGGCCGGCCGCCGACGCCTTGAGCGTCATCGTGCGCGCGAGGCCCATCACGTCCTCGAGCGCCTCCCTCAGCCCGCCGGCGTAGCGCTTGAGGCGCATCCCGCCGAGGGCGGGGCCCAGGACGGTGGAGTGCACGGCGACGATGAAGCGCAGGCCCGTGTCGGGGTCCTGGTGGATCACGATCCGCTCGTGGCCCTCGTCGGCTGGCGCCGCGGGAGACCTGGGGATCGTGGGACCAGCAATGGTCATGAATATTGACCTTATACCCGATCCCGGTAGACGCCAACTGGTATCGCAAGTTCGCATCCGGGTACCACCAATGGTAATTTGAATTCACCAATGGCGAGGGAGTCGACAGTGGTGCGCCGTAGCCCGGCGCGGCAGAGCGAGCTGGTGGGGCGCCGGCGCGACGCGAACGGCAACGGCCGCGGCCGACGCCGCGAGGTCAGTCTCGACGACAAGTACGTCCTCGAGCACGGGCGCATCCTGCTCACCGGCGTGCAGGCGCTCGTGCGGCTCGTGCTCGACCAGCACCGCGCCGACCTGCGCCGCGGCCTGACCACCGGCACGCTGGTCTCCGGCTACCAGGGCTCGCCGCTCGGCGGGCTCGACATCGAGCTGGCCCGCAACCGCCGGCTGCTCGACTCGCATCTGGTCGCGCACGTGCCCGCCCTCAACGAGGAGATCGGAGCCACGTCGGCGTGGGGCAGCCAGCTGACCCAGCACCTGCCCGGCGCCAAGTACGACGGCGTGCTGGGCATGTGGTACGGCAAGGCGCCGGGCCTCGCCCGTGCCGCGGACGCGCTGCGCCACGGCAACTTCGTCGGCGTCTCGCGCACCGGCGGCGGGCTCGCGGTCGTGGGCGACGACCCGAGCTGCAAGTCCTCCACGATCCCGAGCGCCTCCGAGTCGGTGCTCGCGGGACTGCACATGCCGGTGTTCTTCCCGGGCAGCGCGGCCGAGGTGATCGACCTCGGCCTGCACGCCTACGCCTGCTCGCGGGCGTCCGGGCTCTGGGCCGGCTTCAAGATCGTCACGAGCGTGGCAGACGCGGTCGGGACCGCCGACGTGGCGCCCGGCCGCGTGTCCCCGGTGCTCCCCGACCTCGGCTACGAGCACGTGCCGAACGGCAACCTGCTGCCGCCGGAGTCGCTCGAGCTCGAGCGCAGCATGCTCGGCATCAGGACCGATCTCGCGCTCGCCTACGCGCGCGAGAACGGGGTGAACCGCATCGAGGGCGACCGCGACGCCTGGCTGGGCATCGCCGCCGCGGGCAAGTCGTACTACGACCTCCGGCAGGCGCTGCGCGACCTCGGGCTCGACGCGCTGCCGGGCATCCGGCTGCTGAAGCTGGGGATGATCTGGCCGTTGGAGCGCGAGACCGTGCGCGAGTTCGCCGGCGGCCTCGACGAGATCCTCGTGGTCGAGGAGAAGGGCCCGTTCCTCGAGACCCAGCTCAAGGAAGTGCTCTACGGCATGCCGAACGCGCCGCGCATCGTCGGCAAGCGGGACGAGCACGGCCAGGCGCTGCTGCCACCCGAGCTCGACCTCGACGCCGACATGCTGGCTCGAGCGATCGGCGCTCGCCTGCGCGGTCGCGGCCTGAGGCTCGACTCGGTCGAGGCCCGCCTGCGCCGGCTCGACGAGATCACCCGCCGCCCGGCCGAGCTGCCGATGGCCCAGCGCGCCCCGTTCTTCTGCTCCGGCTGCCCGCACAACTCATCGCTCAAGGCGCCCGACGGCACGCTCGTCGGCGGCGGCATCGGCTGCCACACGATGGTGCTGCTCAACCCCGCCGGCAAGGGCGAGATCACGGGCATCACGCAGATGGGCGGCGAGGGCGCCCAGTGGATCGGGATGGCCCCGTTCACCGAGGACACCCACCTCGTCCAGAACCTGGGCGACGGCACCTTCCATCACTCCGGCTCACTGGCCGTGCGCGCGGCCGTGGCCTCCGGCGTGAACATCACCTACAAGCTGCTCTACAACGAGCACGTGGCCATGACTGGCGGCCAGGCGATCGAGGGGCAGCTGCCGGTGCCCGAGCTGACCCGCTGGCTGGAGCTCGAGGGCGTGCGCCGGATCATCATCACCGCAGAGGACACGAGCCGCTACAAGGGCGTCGACTTGGCAGCGATCGCGGAAGTACGCGAGCGCTCGGAGCTGCTGCCTGCCCAGCAGGAGCTGGCGCGGGTCGAGGGCGTGACCGTGCTGATCCACGACCAGGAATGCGCCGCCGAGAAGCGCCGCGCGCGCAAGCGCGGCAAGCAGGCCGAGCCCGCGCAGCGCATCTGGATCAACGAGCGCGTGTGCGAGGGGTGCGGCGACTGCGGCCAGAAGTCGAGCTGCCTCTCCGTCCAGCCCGTCGAGACCGAGTTCGGCCGCAAGACGCAGATCCACCAGGCCTCCTGCAACAAGGACTACTCGTGCCTCGAGGGGGACTGCCCCTCTTTCCTCACGGTCGTGCCGGGCAAGCGCGCCCGGCACGAGACGCCGCCGCTAACCGTCGACCTGCCGGAGCCGGACCTGCTCGTCTCGGATACCGACTTCGCGGTGCGCATGATGGGCATCGGCGGCACGGGCGTGGTGACCGTCAACCAGGTGCTCGGCATGGCGGCCTTGATCGACGGGCTGCACGTATCCGGACTCGACCAGACCGGCCTCTCCCAGAAGGGCGGGCCGGTCGTTTCCGACCTGCGCATCTCCAGCGCGCCACTGGCGGCCGCCGCCAAGGCGCCGGCGGGCTCGATCGACCTCTACCTCGGCTTCGACCTGCTCGGGGCGGCCAGCGACAAGAACCTCGTCGGCGCGGCGCCCGACCGCACCGTGGCGGTGGTGTCGACCAGCGCCGTGCCGACCGGGCGGATGGTCATCGACGTCGAGGAGCGGTTCCCCGAGCTGGCCGGTCAGCTCGACCTCATCGACGCCGCCACACGCCTGGAGCACAACCTCTACCTCGACGCCCAGCGCCTGTCGGAGAGGCTCTTCGGCGACCACATGATGGCCAACACGCTGGCGCTCGGCGCGGCCTACCAGCGCGGGATGCTGCCGGTGTCGGCCGAGGCGCTGGAGCAGGCGATCCGCCTCAACGGCGCCGCCGTCGAGAAGAACCTGGCCGCGTTCGGCTGGGGGCGCGCTGTCGTGGCCGCGCCCGATGCCGTGGAGCGGGCCACGCGGCCGCCGGAGCCCGCGGTGCGCGAGCTCAGCGACGCCGAGCGCGAGCTGTTGACGCTGGCGGTCAACGGCGACCAGGGCGAGCTGCGCCACCTCGTGGAGGTGCGAGTGCCCGAACTGGTCGCCTACCAGGACGAGGCCTACGCGCGCCGCTACGCGGAACTCGTGCGCCGCGTGCACGTGGCCGAGCAGGAGCGCACGCCGGGCCACGCCGAGCTGGCCGAGGCTGTCGCGCGCCAGCTGTTCAAGCTGATGGCCTACAAGGACGAGTACGAGGTCGCCCGGCTGCACCTCGACGCCGTCGAGCAGGCCAAGCTGCGCTCCGAGTTCGGTGAGGACGCCAAGATCGCGTTCAACCTCCACCCGCCGCTGCTGCGCGCCATGGGCCTCGATCGCAAGCTGAAGCTCGGGAGCTGGTTCGTCCCGTCCTTCCGGGCGCTCTACCGGATGCGCCGCCTGCGCGGCACCCGGCTGGACCCGTTCGGCCGAGCGCGCGTGCGCCGCGTCGAGCGCGAGCTGATCGGCGAGTACGAGGAGATGATCGCCGAGGCGCTCGCGCAGCTCACGCCGGACAGCCACGCCACCGCGCTCGAGCTGCTCGAGCTGCCGGACGTGGTCCGCGGCTACGAGGAGATCAAGCTGCGCAACGTCGCGCTCTTCCGCAAGCGGGCCCAGCCGCTGCGCAAGCGCCTCACTCGCGCGTAATCACGACCGTGGACGGCCGCGGCGTGGCGGGCGTGTCCTCGCCCAGCCGTACTTCTTGAACGCCTTCGGCTCGTACTCGGGGTCCGCCGGCTTGCCGCCGTACTGGTCCCGGCCGTAGGCGGCCGCGATGCCGCGGATGAAGTCGCGCCGGGTGGGCGAGGTGAGCCTGCCGCTGAGAGGAGCATCCGAGATCGTCATGGCGGCGACGCTAAGTGACTATCCGGTGGCGCCTGTGAATCAACGGTGAAAGGAGGCGGCCCCGTACTCTGTCGGCCATGAGCTCGAACTTCACCATCGGCGGCGACCTGGAAGTTCGCCGGCTCGGCTACGGCGCCATGCGCATCACCGGCGACGGGATCTGGGGTCCGCCCGCCGACCCGGAGGCCGCCAAACGGCTCCTGCGGCGCGTCGTCGAGCTCGGCGTGAACCTGATCGACACGGCCGACTCGTACGGACCGGATGTGAGCGAGAACCTGATCGCCGAGGCGCTGCACCCGTATCCGGACGACCTCTTGATCGCCACCAAGGGGGGCCTGCGGCGCACCGGCCCCGGCGAGTGGCCCGTCGACGCCCACCCGGACCGGCTGCGGGAGTGCTGCGAAGGCAGCCTCCAGCGCCTGCGCGTCGACAGGATCGACCTCTACCAGCTCCACCGCCCCGATCCGGATGTGCCGCTCGAGGAGTCGCTGGGCGCTCTCAAGGACCTGCAGGACGAGGGCAAGATCCGCCACATCGGCATCTCCAACGTGTCGGTCGACGAGTTCGAGCGCGCCCAGGCAGTGGTGGACGTGGTGACCGTCCAGAACCGCTACAGCCTGGTCGACCGCGACTCGGACGACGTGTTGGATGCGTGCGAGGCGGCCGGCATCGGCTTCTTTCCGTGGTTCCCGCTGGCCACCGGCGACCTGGCCCGCCCGGGCGGGCCGCTCGACGAGCTGGCCGGCGCGCACGACGCCACGCCCGGACAGCTTGCGATCGCCTGGCTGCTGGCGCGCTCGCCCGTCATGCTGCCGATCCCGGGCACCGCGTCCGAGCAGCACCTCGAGGAGAACGTGGCAGCGGCGGGGCTGGAGCTCGATTCGGAGGAGTTCGAGCGGCTCGCCGCGGCCGCCTGATTTGAGAAGCGCTTCGAGGGGTAGACGAACCGCCATGTCCAGCCAGATCCGCCCGCGCAGCCTCGACCACGTCGCCCTCTGGGTCGACGAGCGCGAGTCGCTGGCGAGCTTCCTGTGCGATCACCTCGGCATGCACGTGATCGAGGAGACGGACACGTTCACGCTCGTCGGTGTCGACGCCAAGCTCGGCAAGCTCACCCTGTTCGACGCCGAGGGGCCCCGCGAGCGCGGCTCGATCGAGCACATCGCCCTGCGCGTCGGGGACCTGAGCGCGGCGGTCGCCGGCCTGCCCGAGCGCGCCGCGGTGCGGCCGGCCGCCGACGGCATGGTGCGCTTCGAGGCCCCGGGCGGGCTGCCGATGGTGCTGGTGCAGCGCGGCGGGGTCGAGTTCGACCTCGACCACGTGCTGCTGCGCCTGCCGGATCGCGACGCGGCGATCAGCGGGCTCGAGGCGATGGGCTTCGAGCGCCGCGACGGCACGCTTGCGGTCGCCGACCGCGAGCTGCGCATCGTCGAGGGCGACGCCGGCGACGGCGAGCGCCCGCTGCTCAACCACATCGCCCTGCTCGTGGACTCCGCGGACGAGGTGCAGCGCGACGCCGAGCAGCGCGGCATCGAGATCGACGACATCAAGGACGCTCCCAACACACTGGCAGTGTTCCTGCGCGGCCCGTCCGGCGTGCGCATCGAGTACGTCGAACACAAGCCGGGCTTCGCCCTCGTCTGAGGTCATGGCAGACCTCATCGTCGCCGGGGCCGGCATGGCCGGCCTCGTGGCGGCAGCCGAGGCGCGCCGGCTCGGGGCGACGCCGGTGGTGTTCGAGAAGCTGGACCGCCCGGGCGGCTCGATGCGCCTGTCGAGCGGCGTGGTGTGGCGCCACCGCAGCCTCGACCGCTTCCGGGCCGAGTGCCCAGGTGGCGACCCGCTGCTCCAGCGCCTGCTGTTCGAGCGCCTCGACGACGACCTGCGCTGGCTCGAGTCGCTCGGCGCGCCGGTCGTCACGCGCGCTACCGGCAACGAGCTGACCACGGGCTTCCGCTTCGATCCGGAGGCACTCACCGCCGTGCTGTCAGAGGCGGCGGGGGGCGCGCGCCTGTCCACCCCGCTGCGCGAGCTCCCCGACGCCACGCCGGCGATCCTCGCCACGGGCGGCTTCGGCGCCGATCGGGAGCTGCTGCGCGAGCACGTGACCCCCGCAGCCGACCACCTGCTGGTGCGCGCGGCGCCAGGCTCCACCGGCGACGGCCTGCGGTTGGGGCTGGCTGCGGGTGCCGCCACCAGTGACGGCCTGGACGAGGTTTACGCTCGCGCGATGCCGGCGCCGCCCGCGCGAGTGTCCCCGTCCGACTTCGTCGCTCTGGCGCAGCTCTACGCGCGCCACGCGGAGGTGACCAACGAGCGCGGCGAGCGGCACGAGACGTCCACCTGGTCCGAGGTCGACACCGCTCAGTGGATGGCGCGCCAGCCCCGCGCCCGGGCGTGGTTCCGGGTGCCGGAGGCGGCGCTGACCGAGCGCGTACGCGAGCGCAGCGTGGGGGAGATGGTCGACGCGGCGGCGGCCGCGGGCGCGCCGGTGCGGCGCGAGGACGGTCACGTGACGGTGGAGACCGTGGCGGGCGTGACGACGACGCTGGGTGGGCTGGCGATCGACGAGCACGCGCGCGCCGCCGCGCAGGTGTTCGCCTGCGGGGCGGACGCCGGCGGGGTGGCCACGGGGGGCTACTCGAGCGGCCTGGCCGCGGCGCTGGTGTTCGGCCGCATCGCCGCCCGGGCCGCCCTGGGGGAGCGCCCGTGAACCACATCTTCGGGGCCGGTGACGACTTCACGATCGGCGTGGAGGAGGAGCTGCTGCTGGTCGACGCGGACACGCTGCAGCTCGACCACGGGGCCGACCGGGTGCTGGCCGGCGTGCGGTTGCCGCCCGAGCGCGCCGGCCACGAGGCGTTCCTGGCCGAGATCGAGGTGCGCTCGCAGCCGCGCGGCAGCGCCGCCGAGGCCGTCGCCGACATCGCCGAGGGGCGGGCCGCCGTTCTGGACGCCGGCGGCACCCCGATGGTCGTGGGCCTGCACCCGGATGCCGGCTTGGGCGACGTGCGGCTGGTGGACTCCGATCGTTACCGGCGCGTGGAGGGCGAGATGCGCGGCCTGATCAAGCGCACGCCCGAGTGCGCGCTGCACGTGCACGTGGCGATGCCGTCGCCGGACGCTGCCGTCGACGCGCTGATGGGGCTGCGCGAGGCGCTCCCGCTGATCGGCGCTCTGGGAGCGAGCTCGCCGTTCTGGTTCGGCATGGATTCCGGGCTGGCGAGCGCCCGCTCCGCGGTGATCCGCGCCTACCCCGGCCGCGGGGTGCCCCCGCCGCTGCGCGACTGGGAGGACTACCTGGAGACGCTCGCCGGCATCAGGGTCGGAGGCGGCCCGGAAGACCACACGATGGTCTGGTGGGACGCGCGCCTGCAGCCGCGCCTCGGCACGGTCGAGCTGCGCGAGCTGGACGCGCAGACGAGCCTCGAGGAGGCGGCCGGGATGGCCGCCCTGGTGCACGCGGTGGCCCGGCGGGCCGTCGAGCAGCCGCCGGTGGAGCTGGCCCCGGCGCAGGCGCTGCACTGGTCGAGCTTCCGTGCGATCCGGGACGGCATCGAGGCGGAGGTGCTGTTCCGCGGCCGCCTGCGCCCGGTGCGCGAGGCGGCGCGAGAGCTGCTGGACGATCTCGGCGGGGAGGACGACGCGCTCGAAGGTGTCGAGCGCATCCTGCGCGAGGGCGGAGCCGCGGCGCGCCAGCGCGCGGCTCACGCCGCCGGCGGGATGCCCGGGCTGCTGCGCTGGCTGGCCGACGAGACCGCGCGCGGGCTGTGAAGAGGGTGGCCCGAAACGCAGTGTGGGCCCCCTCGGTGGCCATATCCGCCACCTTGGGGGCCCACACTCAGGCCCGAGGGCCTTGTTGCTGCTTTGGTTTGGAGCTAGGCGGCTTCGCGCAGCGCCGCGACCGTCTCGTCCTTGGAGAGGCGGCGTAGCGCCTTCTCCTCGAGCTGACGGACGCGCTCGCTCGACAGGCCGAGCCTGCGGCCGGTCTCGCGGAGGGCCTTGGGCTCCTCGCTCTCGAGGCCGAAGCGCAGTGTGATCACGGTGCGCTCGTTCTCGGGGAGGGTGCCAACGGCGTCGCGCAGCGCCTCCCAGTTGAGCTCGGAGCTGACGTAGTCCTCGATCGACGGGCCGTCGCTGGCGATCAGGTCGCCGAGCGACGTGTCGCCGTCCTCGCCGACGCCCTGGTCGAGGCTGGCGGGGCCGCGATCCGCGCGGCGGATGTCGATCACCTCGTCGACCGGCAGGTCGACGCGCTCGGAGATCTCCTCGTCGGTGGGCTGGCGGCCCAGCTCGACGGCGAGCTTGCGCTCCGCGTCCGAGATCTTGCGCGCCCGCGCCACGATGTGCACGGGCAGCCGCACGGTGCGGCCCGAGTTGGCGAGCCCGCGGCCGATGGCCTGGCGGATCCACAGCGTGCCGTAGGTGGAGAACTTGAAGCCCTTGC
>JAXDIH010000152.1:0-4034 GCA_034664105.1 Thermoleophilaceae bacterium | reverse complement strand
CCCGCGTTCTCGGAGAGCCGCATCCTCGACGCGGCCTATGCGCTCGAGCAGGCGATCGGATTTGAGGGAGTGCCCGTCTCGTGACCGAGACCGCTCGCCAGTACGAGCCCGTCATCGGGATCGAGATCCACGTCCAGCTGGCCACGCGCACGAAGATGTTCTGCGGCTGCGAGCTGTCGTTCGGCGAGGAGCCCAACACGCGCACCTGCCCGGTCTGCCTCGCCCATCCGGGCGTGCTGCCGGTGACCAACGCCGAGGCGGTGCACTACGGGCTGATGATCGGCCTGGCGCTGGGCTGCGAGATCGCGCCGCGCTCGATCTTCCACCGCAAGAACTACTTCTATCCGGACAGCCCGAAGGCGTACCAGATCAGCCAGTACGACATCCCGCTCTGCACCGGCGGCCACCTGGGAGACGTGCGCATCCACCGCGTGCACCTGGAGGAGGACGCCGCCAAGCTCGTGCACGCCGGCAGCTCCGGGCGCATCCACGGCGCCGAGTCGAGCGTGGTCGACTTCAACCGCTGCGGCACGCCGCTCGTGGAGATCGTGACCGAGCCGGATCTGCGCTCGGCCGCCCAGGCAGCTGACTTCGGCCGGCTGCTCCAGGCCACCCTGCGGCGCATGGGCGTCTCTGACGTGAACATGGAGGAGGGCTCGCTGCGGGTGGACGCCAACGTGTCGATCCGCCCGGCCGGCCAGGCCACCTTCGGCACCAAGACCGAGCTCAAGAACATGAACTCGTTCCGCTTCCTGGAACGCGGGATCGACGCCGAGATCGCCCGCCAGGAGCGGATCCTCGTCGAGGGCGGGACGATCGAGCAGGAGACCCTGCACTTCGACCCCGACAGCGGCTCGCTGACGTCGCTGCGCTCGAAGGAGGAGGCGCACGACTACCGCTACTTCCCCGAGCCCGACCTGGTGCCGATGGCGCCGACCGAGGAGATGGTGGAGCGCGCCCGGGCGGCGTTGCCCGAGCTGCCGGCCGCGCGTGCGGAGCGGCTGGAGCGCGATCTGGAGCTGCCGGCCGACGCGGCCAAGCTGCTGGCCTTCCGCTCCGAGCTGGGCGACTTCTTCGAGGCGGCCCTGGCCGCCGACGGGGAGCACCCCAGACGGCTGGCCAACTGGACGATCAACGAGCTGACCGCCGCGATCGGCGACGGCGACCCCGCCGACACGAAGCTCGACCCGCCCGCTCTGGCGCGCCTGGTGGCGCTGGTGGCCGACAAGGAGGTGTCGGCCTCGGCGGCGCACGAGGTGCTGGCGGTGCTGATCGCGGAAGGCGGCGACCCGGCCGCTGTGGTGGAGGCCCAGGGCCTGGGCCGAGCCGGCGAGGACGAGCTGGGCGACATCGTGGACCGGGCCATCGCGGAGAACCCGGACGCCGTGGAGAAGATCCGCGCGGGCAAGGACCAGGCGATCGGCGCGCTGGTGGGCGCCGTGATGCGCGAAACGAAGGGCCGGGCCGACGGCGGCGAGGTGCAGCGGCTGATCCGCGAGCGGCTCGGCGGCTAGCGCCGGCGGCTGATCCGCGAGCGGCTCGGCGGCCAGCGCCGGCGCCTGATCCGCCAGCGGCTAGCGCCGGCGCCTCCGCCGGCCGCGCCGCTCCTCCTCGCCGCTCAGGAAGCCGGCCAGGAAGCTCGCCGCCTTGCCGGTCATGCCGCCGCCTCCGCGCGGTCCGCGGCGGCCGTTGCGGTCCAGCAGCCGGGTGACCTGGTCGACCAGGCCCGCGGCGCCGGTCTGATTTGTTCTTTTCGCCATGACCCTGCACTACCCAAATGGCCGCGACGTATCCTCGGCGCCGTGGCGGTGCGCGGGCGCCGGCAAGCGCCGTCGCGGTAGCCTCGCGGCTGTGGCAGAGATGGCGACCGCCCGGTGAGCGTGCTCTCGTTCCGAGAGGGTCGCTCCAGCGATCTGCGCGCGACCTTCGAGCTCGCGGAGGACGCCCTGGACGTGTCGCGCAAGGAGCGCGGCCTGTTGCCGCCCGACCATCAGCGCGGACCGGACGACCTGGATGAGCGCTGGGGGCGCGAGCGCGGTCTGCTCGAGTTCATCGTTGCTCAGGCCGACGGCGCATTCGTGATCTGCGAGGACGAGGACCGGATGGTGGGGTACACCCGCATCGCCCACTTCGGCGCGATGGACGAGCTGACCGAGCTGTGGGTGGCGCCGTCCCACGTCGGCCTCGGGGTCGGGCGGGCGCTGCTGGAGCGCTGCTGGCCCGAGTCGCCTACGCCGGACCTGGGCCGCATCGTGCTGGGCATCGGCAGGCCCGCGGACCTCAGCCTCTACACGCAGTTCGGCGTCATGCCGGCTAGCGGGCACTGGCACATGCGCCACCGCTGCGAGGAATACCTGGAGCGCCGCTCGCTCGAGATCGACGCCCCTCCGCCCACGGTCCACGCGCTCACCCCCGAGCGGGCCGTGACGGAGTGGAAGCGCCTGGAGCCGAACGCGATCGGGCACGAGCGCCCGCTGCTGCACGAGTTCTTCGGCCGCACGCGCACCTGCCTGGCCACGATGGACGCCGAGCGCGGCGAGGCCACGGCGCTCTGCTGGGTCAGCTCGGACGGCGACATCGGCCCGGCGGTGGGAGAGGCGGCCCAGGACCTGGTCCCGGTCGTGCTGGCCGCCCTCGATCGCGTGGCCAAGTCCCAGGAGCCGGAGAGCCTCGACGTGTTCTGCACGACCGACTCCTGGTGGCTGCTGGACCGCCTGCGCAGGCTCGGCTTCCGCGTGCACTGGCCCGGCTGGGTGATGAGCTCGGTTCCGGTGCCGGGGCTGGATCGCTATCTGGCCACGCGCCCCGCCCGGCTGCTGTAGCGCGCACCCTAGACTTCGGTTCATGGGTCAACTGGTCTCGGATGCCGGCCGCAAGCTGCTCGCGGTCGTGGTGCTGCTGGTGGTGGCCTACATCCTCTTCAAGGTCGTGATCGGCGTTGTCGCGGCGGTCGCCTGGATCGTGGTTGCCGTGCTGGCCGTCATCGCGGTCGTCTGGGCACTCGGCGTACTCAGGCGGTAGGGGCGGGTCGCCGCCCATGGAGTTCGTCGTACTCGCCTTCTTCTGCGGCCTCTCGGCTGCCGTGATCGGCAAGCTCAAGGGCAGCTCCTTCTTCATCTGGTTCCTCGTCGGGGCCGTACTGCCGCTGCTGGGCACGCTGACGGCGATCTTCTACCGCTCCGAGCGCCGCGAGCCGAGGCGCCAGTGCCCGGAGTGCGGGAAGGTGCTGGCTCTGCACGTCCAGGTCTGCACGCGCTGCGGGCGCGATCTTGACTGGCCCGACCAGGTAATTCCGGCCCGTTAGACTGGAATGCCCGCGCTGGCCACTCGGGCCGGCGCCGCAAACCCTCTTTGCGGAAGGAGTAAGTGCCGTTATGCGAGCCGTCGACGCCATCATGGAATGCCTCAAGGCTGAGGGCGTCGAGCACGTATTCGGGATCCCCGGCGGCGCCAACCTCCCGACCTACGACGCCCTCTACGACGCCGGCATCCGCCACGTGCAGTGCCGGCACGAGCAGGGCGCCGGCCACGCGGCCGAGGGCTACGCGAAGGCCACCGGCCGGGTGGGCGTGGCGCTGGCCACGAGCGGCCCCGGCGCCACCAACCTCGTCACGGCCATCGCCGACGCGATGATGGACAGCGTGCCGACCGTGTTCCTCACGGGGCAGGTGCGCACCGACCTGATCGGCACCGACGGCTTCCAGGAAGCCGACATCTCCGGCATCACGATGCCGATCGTCAAGCACTCGATCCTGATCCAGGACCCGCGCGACATCCCCAAGGCGATCCACGAGGCGTTCCACATCGCCCGCACGGGGCGCCCGGGGCCGGTGCTGATCGACATGCCGACCGACCTCACGCGCGTGGAGATCGACTACGAGCCGGTCTCCGACGTCCACCTGCCCGGCTACCAGCCGACGACGGACGGCAATCAGAAGCAGATCCGCCAGGCCGCGAAGGCGCTGGCGACCGCGCGCCGGCCGGTGCTCTACGTCGGAGGAGGGGTCGTGAACGCGAACGCCTCCGACGAGGTT
>JAXDIH010000131.1:0-6390 GCA_034664105.1 Thermoleophilaceae bacterium | reverse complement strand
CCGACCACCTGGGTCGCCACGAGCCATGCGAGCGACGCCGCGACCGCGGAGTGCAGGATCGGGCGGGCGCTGGCGACGATGCGCGCCCGGCGCGCGCGCAGCCCGGTGCGCGAAGCCTCGGCTGCCTGCTCGAGCAGCTCGTCGCGCCGGGCGCGCTGGATCATCTCCGATACCAGCGGGGCGACACGTTCGGCGGCGGGCGCAGCGCCGCCTTCGCGACGAGCACGGTGGGCTCGTCGAGGCGCAGATGGTGTCCGAGCATGGCCTCGAAGCGCTCGCCGAGCCCGTCGACCTCGTCGGCGCGCACGCCGAACGAGTGCGCCAGGGCGACGAAGTCGGGCGTCTGCAGATCCACGCCCTCGTGCGGGTCGCCCTTCAGGTCCTGGTCGAAGCGCAGCATGCCGTAGCCGCCGTCGTCCACGATCACCGCTGTGATCGGGATGCGCTCCTGAGCGGCCGTCGCGAGGTCGCCGCACGCGTACAGGAAGCCGCCGTCGCCGGACAGGCTCACCACCGGCCCCGCGCCGGCCAGCGCCGCACCGAGGCCCTGGGGGAACGCGCAGCCGAGCGTGCCCCAGCCGAGCGGGTAGGCCAGCTTGCGCGGAGCCGGCGTCCGGTGGAAGCCGCCCATCCAGTAGCCCGGGATGCACATGTCGCAGACCACGATCCCGTCGTCGGGCAGGGCGCGCTCGATCGCCTCGAGGAACCCCAGTGCCTCGGGATCGGTCTCGGCCAGCTCGGCGCGCACCGCGCGGTTCAGGTCGTGCACGCGCCGGGCGAGGGCATCCAGGCCGCCGCGCTCGGCAACGCGCTCCGTCAGCGCCGCGGTGCCCGCGGCGGCGTCCGCCTCGATCAGCACGTCGGGGAGGTAGTTCTTCGAGGCGTCGGCCGGATCGACGTTGATCGCGATCAGGTTGGGGGGCTGGGCCTGCTTCCAGCCCTGGGTCATCATCCCGTCGAAGTCGGTGCCGATGGCGATCACCACGTCGGCCTCGTCCCACAGCGCGCCCACCTCGGCGACGTGCGGCGAGCCCTCGACCAGGCACGGATGGCCGGGCGGCAGCAGGCCGCGGGCGGAGTAGGTGAGCATCACGGGCGCGACCAGCCGCTCCGCCAGGCGCGCCACCGCTTCCGCCGCGTCCGCCTGGAGCGCGCCGCCGCCGGCCCAGATCAGCGGACGGCGGGCGTGCTCGATCGTCGCGACCGCCCGGGCGAGGTGCTGCTCGTCGGGCTTTGGGACCGTCGCGAGCGAGGCGTTCGCGGTGGCGGGCTCGCCGACCTCGGCGCTGAGCAGATCGGTTGGCACCTCCACGTACACGGGGCGGCGCGGTGGCGCCATCGCATCCTGCGCGGCGAGCTCCAGCGTGGCACCGAGCTCCTCGGCGCTCGTGACCTTGTAGGTGCGCTTGACGACCGGCTCGAACATCGCCGCCTGGTCGGTGGCCTCGTGCAGCACGCCGCGCCACACGCCCGGCCGGCGCAGGCGGGCCGGGATGTCGGTGGCGATGACGAGGATCGGCTGGCGCGAGGCCCAGGCCTCGCCGACGGCGCCCAGCGTGTTGGCAGCGCCGGGCCCGGTCGTGGTGAGCGCGACGCCCAGGCGCCCGGTGGCGCGGGCGTAGCCATCGGCCGCGTAGGCGGCGGTTTGCTCGTGGCGCACCCCGACCAGCCGGATGGGCGATTCGCCGATCGCGCGCCAGAGCGCGAGGTTGTGCACGCCGGGCAGGCCGAAGGCCACGTCCACGCCGGCCCGTTCGAGCGCCGCGACCGCCAGCCCGGCGCCTGTCAGGATGCCCGTCCCAGATGAGCTCATCGGACGCATCCTTGCAGCCGCTCTCGGGCGTGCGCGTGGTTGACCTCTCGCGGGTGCTGGCTGGCCCGTACTGCACGATGGTGCTGGCCGACCTCGGTGCCGACGTGGTCAAGGTGGAACGCCCCGAGGGCGGTGACGAGACCCGCGGGTGGGGGCCTCCGTTCACCGGCGGCGAGGCGGCCTATTACCTGTCGGTCAACCGCGGCAAGCGCTCCTGCGCCCTGGACCTCTCGCAGCCGGAGGGCCGCGAGCTGGCGCTGGAGCTGTGCGCCGGGGCCGACGCGGTCATCGAGAACTTCAAGGTCGGCGGCGCCGATCGGTTGGGCGTGGGGTACGAGGCGGTGCGGGAGCGCAACCCGAGCGTCGTGTACTGCTCGATCACCGGGTTTGGCTCAGAGCGCGAGCCGCCGGGGCGGCCCGGCTACGACTTCGTGGCGCAGGCCGAGAGCGGGCTGATGTCGCTCACGGGCGCCGAGGACGGGTCGCCCTACAAGGTCGGCGTGGCGCTGGTGGACGTGCTCGCCGGGCTGCACGCCGCGGCCGCGATCCTGGCCGGGCTGAAGGGGGGAGAGGGGGCTCGGATCGAGGTGCCGCTGCTGGACAGCGCGCTCGCCGGGCTCGTCAACGTCGCCCAGAACGCGCTGGTCACCGGCGCCGAGCCGGCGCGCTACGGCAACGCGCACCCGAACATCGTGCCGTACCAGACGTTCGAGACCGCCTCGGGGCAGGTGGCGGTCGCGGCCGCCAACGACGGGCTGTTCCGAGCGCTCTGCAAGGCGCTCGACCTGGCCGAGCTGGCCGACGACCCGCGCTTCGCGACGAACGCCGCGCGCGTCGAGCAGCGCGCCGGGCTGATCCCGCTGCTCCAGGAGCGGCTGCGCGAGCGCACCGCGGAGGACTGGCTGGAGGAGCTGGACGCCGCCGGCGTGCCGGTCGGCAAGGTCAGGACGGTCCCAGAGGCGCTGGCGGCAGCGGCCGAGGCCGGGCGCCCGGCCACGCTGACGGTCGACCACCCGAGCGCCGGAGCACTCGAACTGGTCGCGTCGCCGATCTGGGGCCCCACGAACGCCGCGCCCATGCCACCGCCGCTGCTGGGCGAGCACACGGCCGAGGTGCTGGGCGAGCTGGGGCGGTCGGCGGAGCAGGTGGCCGAGCTGGCCGAGCGCGGCGTGGTGCGGCTGCCGTAAGCCGGCCAGCGTGCCGCGGGGGACCGGGGGCGTGAGCCCCCGGATGGCATCAGTGCGGCTCGTCGGCTGAGGACGCCGGCGGTCGCGACTCCTCCGCCAGCGAGGTGATCGTCAGGTTCCCACGGGCGGCGCCCTCCATCACCTCGGTCGCCTCGTCGGCCGAGCGCGCGTAGAGCTCGACCAGCATGTGGATCACGATGCGCTCGTCCTCGTGCTTGTGGAAGCGCACGTGCGTGAAGAACTCACGCGTGCCGTGGTCGCCGAACGCGGCGAAGGCCAGCGACTCGGCGGCCTCGGGCCCCGAGCACGACTCCACCTGGTCGGCGTCGACGGTGACGGTGCACGAGGCGACCCAGGGCGTGCCGGTGACCATGCGCTCCCACCGGTCCTCGACCGGCTCGACGCGAGACACGCGGCGACCGTTCTCCTCGTAGAACGTCAGCGCGAGGTGGGGCTGGTCGTGCAGGCAGTCCAGGCACTGCACCACCGCCTCCTGGACCTCCTCGACCGGCTCGACGGCCTCGCCGGTGTCGGGGTCCACCTTGAGGATGCCCTCGTAGTGGAGCTGCACCTCGAGGTTCTGCGACCAGCAGCGATAGCAGCGCAGCCAGCTCGATTGCGTGCCCACGGACTCCTGTGCGGATCCCTCCATGACTCCATTATGGAGGTCGCTAGCGAGCAGCCGCTTGGGTGCGCGCCCACATCTGCAGATACGCCTCCGCGCCGTTGGCCAGATCGTCCACGATCTGGCTGCCCGCAACCATGCGCAGGTCCTCGATCCAGTCGGGGTAGAGCCCGTAGTGGTCGACCCCATCGGTGTTGATGTCGTAGACGCGCGTGCCCGAGTGCTGGCGGTCGACGACGCTCCCCCCGTCGAACGAGCGGAACGGGTAGCGCACGGGATTCTGGGCGGCGGTCGGCCGCGGCACCGGCTGGGCGTGGAGCCCGTTGATGTCCGAGCCGAAGCCGGTGCCGAAGAAGAAGCCGGGGTTGCGATTCGCCCGCGCGGTGCGCCACTCGTCGGCGAACGTCGTGGCCACGGTCGAGATGGGGCCGACCAGGCCGCCGAGCTTCTGGAGGCGCTTCTGGCTGCCCAGGTCCCCCCAGCTGTGGCTCGAGATCACGCCGGGGTAGTTCGAGGCCTCGAGGATCGACAGCGTCTGCTGGCGCGCCTTCACGCTCATGTGGTCGGTCTCGACGATCATCCCGCGCTTCATCAGCCCGCGGATGACGTACTCGCCCAGGGCGGTGAGACCCCTCGGGTTGCACAGTGGCGCGGGCGGGTAGACCGGCAGCTGGCCCTGGAAGAGGGGCTGGGTGAGGACCGGTCCGAACAGCGTGTAGAAGGTCGCGGCGTGTTCGCCGGTCGGGTTGGTCGGCTCGTTGTCGTGGTCCGCGGCGTCACAGTGCTCGGCCGTCCAGAACTTGCCGGTCCGGTACTTGTTGCCGGTATTGACCAGGACGCCGGTGGCGCCGCTGTCGAAGTGCGTTCCGCCGAGCGCGTTGTCGAACTTGTGCACAGGGAACATCGACCGCACCCCGGCTGCGTAGAGCTTGTCGAGCTCGCTGTCGATCTTGGCGGCGTCGCAGTTCGGGGTCTCGTTGAACTGCCCGCAATCGAGCACCTCGGAGACCTCGATGCCGAGCACCACGGCGAGCTTGCCCGCGTTGACCACCCTGCGCGCGTCGGCCGGCGTCTTGACGAGGCGGAAGAAGCCCCTGCCGGGCCCGCCGAACTGCGCGTCGATGTAGTCCTGCAGCTCGCGCATGTCCTCGACCTGCTTGTACGCGCTGGTCATCTCGTTGCAGTCGTTCTGCTTCAACGGGTAGAGCTCGCAGAGGGCGCGGTTCTCGACCAGGTCCTCGACCATGATCCGCAGCCCCGACCGCCAGGCGCGCTCGATCCACTTCCAGTACGTGCCCTCGTGGGTCTGCGACTCGTCGCGCGGCCAGCCGGCGAAGCTCGGCCAGCCCTCGGGGCTGTGCTGGCCCACCGGCGTGCCCGTGTTGAAGAAGTTCTCTGCCACGGCCCCCGCGCCGTTGGGGTAGTGGTCGGCGCAGTCGCGCAGCGCCACCGTGACCCCGTACGGGCTCCAGGGCCGGCCGCAGTGGAAGCGCCCGCCAAGGAACTCGAACGCGCCGAGGTGGATGTGATCGTCGAGGAAGCCGCGCACCCGGGCGGTCGGGCCGGCGCCCTTGAACGGCTGTCCGGAGACGTTCACCTGGACCTCGGGGAAGTCGGCGCAGCCCTGAGCCGGCTCGAACGTCCAGCTCGCGGGCGTGGTCTGTGCGAGCCGGCCCAGCGCGCCCAGGCCCAGCTGCTTGCCGGTCGAGAGGTTGGTCAGCCGGAGGCCCGAGGCGGCGTCGGCCACGCTCCAGTCGGCGGCGGGCCCCGGCGTGGCCGTGGGGGTCAGCCCGTCGAGCGCCCCGGCGGCGGGCATGCGCCCGTCGGGCCCGTAGAGCAGGTAGCGCCCGAGCGCCGTGGCCTGCATCCGGAACGGCGTGGCCCCGGCGACGCTCGTGGCGGAGGCGGAGTAGCCGAGCGAGTCGCGCGCGACGAAGCGACCGGTGTTCGCGTCGCGCAGCGCGTAGCACCCGCCGGCGTATGAGTAGACGTCCGCGCTTGCGCCGGGTGCGAGCAGCGCGCACGCGCAGGCGGCGAGCACCACGGCCAGGGACGCCCTCCTCATCTCGAGGGAGGTCCTCCCCGCCCGGCGAGAAACGTAAACGCGCGCGTTCCTGATTAGGCGAGGGAGCCGGCCAGCGCTTCGAGCGTGGTGTCGAAGTCCGTCTTCGAGATCCCGCCCAGGCAGGGGGACGTCGCGCCGCTCTCGGCGTAGCGGCGCACCGACGCCGCGGCCTCTTCGGCGGTGCCGATCGCGGCGAGCGACGCGAGGAAGCCGTCCGAGATGGCGGCGACCGCTGCTTGCGGCCCGCCCTCCTGCATGCCGCGGTCGAAGGCCTCGATGTCGTCGCCGAACCCCGACAGCTCGAGCATCTTGCGGTAGTAGGGCAGCGAGAAGTAGGGGATCAGCTCCGAGCGCAGCTGGGCCTTCGCCTGCTCGGGGTCGGTCGTCACGGCGGCCGGCACGGCCGCCACGATGTCGAAGCCCTCCGGCGGCTTGCCGGCCTTCGCTCGCCCCTCGGTCACCGTGGGCACCACGACCTCGCGGATGTAGTCGGGGTCGCAGAGCCAGAGCACCACGCCGTCGGCGATCTCGCCCGCGAGCCGCAGCATGCCGGGGGAGAGGCCGGCGAGGTAGATCGGGATGTCGGGGCGCGGCTCGAAGCCCATGAAGTGAAACGACGAGCCGAAGTACTCGCCCTGCGGCGGGTCCTCGCCGCGCAGGATCGCGCGCACGACGCCGACGTACTCGCGCGTCTCGGCCA
>JAXDIH010000129.1:0-13810 GCA_034664105.1 Thermoleophilaceae bacterium | reverse complement strand
CTTCATGAAGGGGATCGATCCGCGCGACGCGCACTTCATCACCAGCCGCATCTGCGGGATCTGCGGCGACAACCACGCCACCTGCTCGTGCCTGAACCAGAACATGGCCTACGGGGTCAAGCCGCCGCCCCTGGGCGACATGGCCTTCAACCTGGCCGAGACGGCGGACTACATGTTCGACCACGCGATCTTCAACGACTGCATGGCGAACGTGGACTTCTGCGAGCAGATGGTCAAGGAGACCAACCCGACGCTGCTGGCAAGGGCGGAGAACACGTCGGCGCCCGGCCAGGACATCCACGGCTACCGGACGATCGCGGACATCATGCGGGCGCTCAACCCGTTCACTGGCGAGTTCTACCTGGAGACCCTGCACGTGGCCCGCTACACGCGCGAGATGTACTGCCTGTTCGGCGGGCGGCACACGCACCCCTCGACGATCATGCCGGGTGGCTGCAGCGCTGACATCACCCACCAGACGTGCACGGACTACTACGTGCGCCTGATGAGGTACTTCGACTACGTCAAGCGCAGCGTGCCGATGCACGACGACCTGTACGACTTCTTCCTGGAGGAGCTGCCGGGGTACGACATGGTCGGCTACCGGGAGACGAACCTCGTGAACTGGGGCTCGTTCGACGATCCGGACTACGTCGACTACAGCTACGCGAACATGACGGACTGGGGGCGCAAGCGCTACATCACCCCCGGCATCGCCATCGGCGGGGAGCTGATCACCACGGACCTCGTCGAGATCAACCTGGCGATACGGATCCTGCTCGGCAGCTCGTACTTCGACGGCTGGGAGAACGAGCGGACGTTCGTGACCGAGGACCCGCTCGGCAATCCGGTGGACAAGAACCACCCGTGGAACAAGGTGACCCTGCCGAAGCCGCAGGCACGCGACTTCACCGACAAGTACACGTGGGTCGTATCGCCGCGCATCTACGACAAGCGAACCGACACGCACGTGTGCTGCGACACCGGCGGCGGCCCGTTCGCCCGCCAGTGGTGCACGGCGAAGGCGGGCCTCGTGGACTTCGGCTACGCCAAGGCCACCGGGCACAGCATCCAGATGGCGCTGCCGCGCTCGGCCAGCTTCCCCGAGATGCAGTTCGAGTGGCACGTGCCGGAGAAGTCGAACGCGATCGAGCGCGATCGCGCGCGCACGTACCACCAGGCCTACTCGGCCCTGATCGGACTCCACAACCTGGAGCGCGCCATGAAGGAGGTGCAGGCCGGCCGGACCAAGAGCTGGAACGACTTCAGGGTTCCGGACTCGGCGGTCAGCGTCGGCTTCCACGAGGCGGCTCGCGGCGTGCTCTCCCACCACATGGTGATCGAGGACGGCAAGATCGCGAACTACCAGCCCTACCCCCCGACCCCGTGGAACGCCAGCCCGCGGGACGTCTACGGGACTCCCGGCCCCTACGAGGACGCGGTGCAGAACACCCCGATCTTCGAGGAGAACGGCCCGGAGAACTTCAAGGGGATCGACATCATGCGGACGGTCCGCTCGTTCGATCCCTGCCTGCCGTGCGGCGTGCACATGTACGGCGGCAAGGGAACGGTGCGCAAGGTCGTCCATACGCCCACGGCCTTCTGCTGAGCGATGGAAGCCGAGCAGCTGATAGCCCGTGTGCAGCAGCTCACGGGTCGACTGGAGGACCTCGACGACCCGGCCTGCCGCGCGCTGGCCGAGGAGCTGACCGCGGCGGTCGTGCAGATGTACGGCGCCGGCCTCGAGCGGATCGTGGAGCTGGCCGACGCCGGCACCCGTGACGAGCTGGCCAAGGACGACCTGGTCGCGGGCCTGCTGATGATCCACGACCTCTATCCCGTGCCGATCGAGGAGCGCGTGATGCAGGCGCTGGACTCGGTTCGGCCGTACATGGAGTCCCACGGCGGCAACGTCGAGCTGCTGGGGATCGAGGACGGGATCGCCAAGCTGCGCCTCGAGGGCAGCTGCAAGTCGTGCCGGGCGTCGTCGTCCACGCTCGAGCTGGCCGTGCGGCAGGCCCTCGAGCAGGCCGCGCCGGATCTCGACGGCATGGACGTCGAGGGGATCGTGGAGGAGGAGCCGGAGGTGTCCGGCGTCCCGCTCCCGCTGGTGCAGATGAACGGCGCGCCGTCGTGGCACACGCTCGGCATCGACGGCTCCGGGCCGCTGGTGGCGACCGACGTCGGCGGCGTGCCGCTGGTCGTGGCCAACGTGGAGGGCACGCTGCTGGCCTACCGCAACCGGTGCGCCGACTGCGGCGGGACGCTGGACGGCGGCGCCCTGGAGGGCGGAGTGCTCGGGTGTCCCGCGTGCGGGCGCAGGTACTTCCTGCCGCAGGCGGGCAGGTCGATGGACGACGACCACCTCCAGCTCCAGCCGGTGCCGCTCCTGCGCGAGGAGCGAGCAATCAAGGTCGCTCTGTGAAAGGCATCGACGAGGCAGTGGCGAGTCGCCGCAAGGCGCTGATGGTCTCGGGTCTGCGCGGCCTGGCTCAGCCCAAGCCGCCCGAGCCCGCGCCGGCCGCCGACGGCGCCGAGCACTGCGACCTCTGCCAGACGACGGTGCCGCCCGACCACCGGCACATGCTCAACCTCTACGAGCGCCAGATCGTGTGCGTGTGCGAGAGCTGCTGGGGGCTGCGCTCGGGGGACCCGGAGTTCCGCCCGACCGGCAACCGCACGCTCTGGCTCGAGGACTTTCAGCTGCCCGAGGAGATCTGGGCGCAGTTCCGGATCCCGATCGGCCTGGCGTTCTTCATGCACTCGAGCGTCACGGAGTGCGTGGTGGCGCTGTACCCGAGCCCGGCCGGGGCCACCGAGAGCGAGCTGCACTTCGAGACCTGGACGCGGCTCACCGAGATGAACCCGGTACTGCGCGACCTCGAGCCCGATGCCGAGGCGCTGATCGTGAACCGCACGTCGGATCCGCCGTCGTACGCGATCGCCCCGATCGACCGCTGCTACATGCTCGTCGGCCTCGTCAAGTCGGCGTGGGAGGGGATCTCCGGCGGAGCAGGGATGGAGCAGGCGATCGAGCGCTACTTCGACGAACTGCGGGCGGTCGCCGCGTGAGCCAGCCCGAGGCGCTCGCGGTCCCGGTAGCGCCCGAGCCGGAGTTCCAGATCCTCGGCGCCAGCGGCCGCCGCCACGCGGCCACCCCGGCGCTCGAGTTCGACGTGCACGTCAGCGAGCCGGGTGGCCGCCAGGTCTACGCCGTCGCGCTGAGCGCCCAGATCATGATCGAGCCCGCGCGCCGCGCCTACGACGCCGAGACGCGCGAGAAGCTGGTGGAGCTGTTCGGCGCGCCGGAGCGCTGGGCCACCACCACGCGCAGCCTCGTCTGGGACCAGGTGGACGTGCTGGTGCCGTCGTTCATCGGGTCGACCACGTTCCGCGTGCCGGTGCGCTGCAGCTTCGACATGGAGGTGGCCTCGACCAAGTACCTGTACGGGCTGCCCGACGGTGAGGTGCCGCTGGCGTTCAACTTCAACGGCACCGTCCACTACCGCGCCGACGACGGGCGGCTGCAGATGTCGCTGATCCCCTGGTCCTGCACCGCCGAGTTCCGCTTCCCGGTGGGCATCTGGCAGGACCTGACCCACCACTACTACCCGCACACCGGCTGGGTGCCGCTGCAGGAGGGAACGCTGCGGGCGCTCCAGCGCGAGAAAGCGCGGCGCGCGCTGCCCACGCTCGACGCCTGCGTCGCGGAGCTGCTCGACTCGTGAACGAGCTGGTCGAGACGCTGCTGTACGAGGGGTACGCGCTCTACCCGTACACGCCGGGTGCGACCAAGAACGCCACTCCCACTCCGTTCGGGATCGTCTACCCGCCGGCATACGCGGAGACGCTCCCGAGCGCGTACGACCACCTCGAGCTGCGCTGCGTGGTCGAGGGCGGCGGCGAGGTGAGCGCCGAGGTGCGGTTTCTCGCGCCGAGCGGCGAGCGCCACCAGGCCGAGCCGCATCTGATCGAGGGGAGCGGCGACGTTCGCGCCGGCGGCCTGTCGGTCAGGACGGAGCTCACGGTGACGCCGATGGACGAGGGGCGGCGGCTGGTCTCGTACCGCGTGGAGAACCGCACGGACGCGCCGGCCGGCCTCGACCGCGCCGCGGCGATCGAGCGCTCGCTGATCTCGACGCACCCGTCCGTGAGGGTCGACCGAGGCCGCTTCATCTCGCAGCTGGACGCCCCCTGCGACAGCGTCAACACCTGGCCCGTGCTCGCCGCGCGCGACGACGACGTGATGATCGGCGCGGCGATCATCCTGCCCGACCACCCGCAGATCGCCCCCGAGAGCCGGGGCAACCTGTTCGACAACACGGAGATCGAGGAGGCGCTGGTCCTCCACGTGCAGGTGCTGAGCGACTCCGAGCGCGCCGACATCGCGCGCCAGGACCCGGCGGTCAAGGAGATGATCGACCGCGCCTCCGAGGTGACCAACGAGGAGCTGCTGAAGCTGCACGGCCGGATGACCCTGGAGCCGCCCAAGCCGTCGGCCGCCGTCCGCGACCCCACCCGCGGCCTGCCCGAGGCGGAGGTGGACGGCGTGGTCTTCCGGCGCGGCGGGCAGGTGGTGGTTCGCCCCGGGATCGAGGCGGACCTGCACGCGCGCATGCTCGAGGGCCAGACCGTGACCGTGGAGCGCATCTACCGCGACTACGACGGCCGGGTGCACCTGGGCGTCAGCGTCGATCAGCCCGGCCAGGAGATCCTGCGCGAGACCGGGCGCTTTCTGTGGTTCTTCCCCCCTGAGGTGGAGGTGGTTCGATGAAGCGGATACTCGTCGCCGGCATCGGCAATGCCTGGCTCAAGGACGACGGCTTCGGGGGCGCGGTGGTCAAGCGCCTCGAGGCGCGCGACCTGCCCGAGGAGGCCGCGGTGTTCGACTTCGGCACCGGCGGGCTCGACCTCGCCTACGAGGTCATGCGCGGCTACGACGCGCTGCTGCTGATCGACGTCAGCCGCCAGGGCGGAGAGCCGGGCACGCTCTACGTGATGGAGGCGGTCAAGGAGGACGTGGAAGCGGGCATCGAGGACGGCCAGATGCTGAACCCGCACGCCATGGACCCGCAGAGCGTGCTGCGCTTCGTGAAGACGCTCGGAGCCTGGCCCGGCAAGGTCGTGGTGGTGGCGTGCGAGCCGGCGGAGGTGGAGGAGATGGGGCTCGGGCTCAGCGAGCAGGTCGAGCGCGCCGTCGACGGCGCCGTGAACCTCGTGGTCGACACGATCGAAGAGCTGCGCACCGACGCCGCGTACGCAGTGGACTGAGCCATGCACGAGCTGTCGCTCTCCGGCGCGATCGTGAACACCGTCGTCAAGCACGCCGAGGGGCGGCCGGTGAGCGTCGTGAGCCTGCGCGTGGGCGCGCTGCGGCAGGTGGTGCCGGACACGCTCGACTTCTACTTCGGCTTCGTGGCGAAGGGGACGGTGTGCGAGGGGGCGCGGCTGGAGCAGGAGTCGATCCCCGCGCGGGTGCGCTGCGCCGGCTGCGACCGCGAGTGGGAGATCGACCTGCCGATCTTCATGTGCCCCGGCTGCGGCACCGGCGGGCGGGTCGAGGTGGCCAGCGGCGACGAGTTCGAGGTTGAGTCGATCGAGGTCGAGGAGGCGGAATGCATCGCACGAAGGTGAAGATCGTCGAGGAGGCGCTGGACGCCAACAACACGATCGCCCAGGCCAACCGGGCGGACTTCGATCGCGCCGGCGTGCGCGTGGTCAACTTCATGGGCGCCCCCGGCGCCGGCAAGACCGCGCTGCTCGAGCGCGTGGTCCGCGACCTGCGGGGCGTGCGCGTGGGCGTGCTCGAGGGCGACGTGCAGGGCTCGATGGACGCCGACCGGCTGGCCTCGCTGCACGTGCCGGTCACGCAGCTCAACACCGATCCGAGCTTCGGCGGCGAGTGCCACCTCGATGCGAACATGGTGCGGTCGGCACTGCCGGAGTTGCCGCTCGACGACATCGACCTGCTGGTGATCGAGAACGTCGGCAACCTGGTCTGCCCGGCGGAGTTCAAGGTCGGCGAGGACGCGCGGATCATGGTCTCCGCGGTCACGGAGGGCGAGGAGAAGCCGCTCAAGTACCCGCTCATGTTCCGCGCCTGCGAGCTGGTGCTGATCAACAAGGTTGACCTGCTGCCGTACCTCGACTTCGACCTCGACAAGTTCATCTACAACCTCGAGGCGGTCCACCCCGGTGTCGAGCGCATCGTGGTCAGTGCGAAGACGGGGGAGGGGATCGACGCGTGGCGCGACTGGCTGGTCGGGGTCGGGGCGCCGGTGGAGGCCACCGCTTGACCCACGCGCTCGGGAGCGACCTCCTGACCCGCCGGCTCGACACGGCGCTGGCGGAACGCACCCGGGCGAACGCCGACTTCTTCGAGTCCGAGGCGGAGCGGCTGGCGCGGCTCTGCCACCGCATGGCCGAGCGGTTCGCGCGCGGCGGCAGGCTGATCGCCTTCGGCCGCTCGCCCGCCGCTCGCTCGGACGCCCGGCACGTGGCCGTCGAGTTCGTGCACCCCGTCATCGTCGGCAAGCGCGCGCTGCCGGCGATCGGCCTGGCGGGCGAGGGCGGGCCGCTGGCGCAGCAGGTCGAACTGGTCGCGGAGCCCGACGACATCGCGATCGCCTTCGGCGTGGACGAGGACGGCGGCGAGGCAGCGGAGGCACTCAGTCTCGCGCGCGCGTGCGGCTGCCTGACGCTCGCGTTTGCCCCCGCCGGCGCGGAGTGGGAGTTCGAGCCGCCCGTCGGGGACGCCTCGATCCGCCAGGAGCTCGTCGAGACGCTCTATCACGTGCTCTGGGAGCTCGTGCACGTGTTCTTCGATCACCGCGGCCTGCTCGAGGGCCGCAGCGCCCGCCCCACCCATGACACCGGGGCGTCGAGCTTCCTCTACCCCTTCCTGGGCGAGCAGGAGCACGACCTTGAGGCGGTCGTCGAGGACGTGCGCCGCTCCGTGCTGGCCAAGGCCGAGGAGATCGGCGAGCTGCGCGCGCAGACCCTGACCGACAACCGCGACGACCTGATCAGGGCCGCCGCCGGACTGCGGCATGACCTGGAGACGGGCGGACGCCTGCTCGCGCTCGGCAACGGCGGGTCGGCCACCGACGCGATGGACGCCGTCGCCGACTTCCGCCGGCCACCGGATCCGGACTGGACGCCGCGGCGGGCGCTGGACCTGACCGAGGACCCGGCGATCCTGACCGCGATCGCGAACGACATCGGGACCGAGGCGATCTTCGCTCGGCAGGTGATCGCGCACGGGCGCGAGCGGGATGCCCTGCTCGCGATCTCCACGAGCGGCAACTCGGCGAACGTGATCGCCGCGCTCGCGGAGGGGCGCAAGCGGGGCCTGCGCACGGTCGCCATGGTCGGCTACGACGGCGGGCGGGTGGCCGGCGAGCGCCTGGCCGACCACGTCGTGGTTACGCGCTCCGAGCACATCCCGCGCATCCAGGAGGCTCAGGCGAGCGCCTACCACCTCCTCCGCGAGCTGGTGGAGCTGACGCCGTGAACGAGGTCGTCCACGCCGCAGGCGATCTTCAAGCAGAAGGCCGCCGGCAGCCCCGGCCGGTGGACCGCGAACGCCCGCAGGAGACCGCCGCGTGAGCCGCGTGCGCGCGCGCATCGAGGGAACGGTGCAGGGCGTGGGCTTCCGCCCGTACGTCTACCGGCTCGCCGGCGAGCTGGGCGTCGCGGGCCACGTCCTCAACGACTCGCGCGGCGTCGTGGTCGAGGTGGAGGCGCCGTCCGAGACGTTGGAGCGCTTCCTCGCCCGCCTGCCCGTCGAAGCGCCGCCGCTCGCCACGGTCGAGCGGGTCACCTCCGAGGTCCTCGTCGAGCAGGGCGAGCGCGGGTTCTCGATCCTCGAGAGCCCAAAGGGCGGGGAGCCGCGCGCGGCGGTCACCCCGGACAGCGCCACCTGCGCGGACTGCCTGGCTGAGGTCTTCGACCCCGCCGACAGGCGCTTCCGCTACCCGTTCACCAACTGCACGAGCTGCGGGCCCCGCTTCACGATCGTGCGCGACGTCCCCTACGACCGCCCGAACACCACGATGGCGGCCTTCGAGATGTGCCAGGCGTGCCGCGCCGAGTACGGCGACCCGGCGAACCGCCGCTTCCACGCACAGCCGAACGCCTGCCCGGACTGCGGGCCGCGGGTGTGGCTCGCACACGCCGGCGAGGGCGCCGTCGCGGACACCGGCGCGCGGGATGCGGTGGAGGCCGCGGCACGGGCGCTGCTCGCCGGCGCGATCGTGGCGGTGAAGGGCATCGGCGGCTTTCACCTCGCGTGCCGCGCCGACTCGGAGGCGACGGTCGCCGAGCTGCGCGCGCGCAAGCACCGCGAGGACAAGCCGTTTGCGCTGATGGCGCCCGACCTCGCCGCCGCGGGCAGGCTCGTCGGCCTGAGGCCGCCGGAGGTGGACCTGCTGATCGGCCGAGCGCGGCCGATCGTGCTGGCGCGCCGCCGGCCCGATGCTCGTGTGGCGGCGTCGGTCGCTCCGGGATCCGCCGAGCTCGGCGTGATGCTGCCGTACTCGCCGCTCCACCACCTCCTGCTCGCGGACGCCGGCACCACGCTCGTGATGACGAGCGCCAACGTCTCGGATGAGCCGATCGCCTACCGCGACGACGACGCCCGCGAGCGCCTCGCCGGCATCGCGGACCTGTTCCTGCTCCACGACCGGCCGATCGAGACGCGCACCGACGACTCGGTCGTGCGCGTCGAGGCTCGGCCCATGTTCCTCCGGCGCTCGCGCGGCTACGTGCCGAACGCGACGCGGCTGCCGGTCGACTGCGGGCGGCACCTGCTCGCCTGCGGCGCCGAGCTCAAGAACACCTTCGCGGTAGCGAAGGGGGAGAGGGCCTGGGTAGGCCATCACGTCGGGGACCTGGAGAACTATGAAACGCTCCGCTCCTTCGTGGCCGGCATCGACCACTTCCAGCGCCTGTTCGCGGTCGAGCCCGACGTCGTCGCGCATGATCTGCACCCCGGGTACCTGTCGACCAAGCACGCCGAACAGCTCGACGGCGTCCGCCTGATCGGGGTCCAGCACCACCACGCCCACCTGGCGGCGTGCCTCGCCGAGCACGGGGAGACCGGGCCGGCGATCGGGGCGATCTTCGACGGCACCGGGTACGGCGAGGACGGCACCGTATGGGGAGGCGAGCTGCTCTTCGGCGGACTCGAGAGCTTCGAGCGCGCGGCGCTGCTGTTCCCGGTCCGCATGCCGGGCGGCGAGGCGGCCATCCGCCAGCCGTGGAGGATGGCGTGCGCCTGGCTAACCGCCGCCTTCGACGAGCCGCCGCGGCTGCCGCGACCGCTGCGCCAAGCGGTTGACGCCACGGCGTGGCGCCAGGTGGCCCACCTCACCCAGACGGGGATCGCGTCGCCGCTCACCACCAGCGCCGGCCGGCTCTTCGACGCCGTGGCGGCACTCTGCGGCGTTCGCGCCGAGGTCAACTACGAGGGGCAGGCGGCGGTGGAGCTGGAGGCCGCGCTCGACCCCGACGAGCAGGGCGGCTATGCGCTCCCGCTCCACGACGCGGGCCGCGGCCCGCTCGTGATGGACGCCCGCGTCACTGTCCGGGAGGTGGTGGCCGACCTCGAGCGGGACGTGGCCGTCGCGACGGTTGCCGCGCGCTTCCACAACGGCCTGGCGGCTGGCACCGCCAGGGCCTGCCAGGTGGCGGCCGAGCGCTGCGGCACCGACACGATCGTGCTTTCCGGCGGCGTGTTCCAGAACCGGCACCTGCTCGGACGCACCGCCGCCCTGCTCGGCGACGGCGGACTCCGGGTCCTGACGCCGCAGCTGCTTCCGCCCAACGACGGGGGCATCTCATACGGGCAGCTCGCCGTGGCGGCCGCGACGCTGGCCGCCGAGGACGGGAGGCTCGATGTTCGGGCTTGACGAGTGGGTCTCCGAGCTGGCGCACGGCCATGGCCTCGTGCTCGTCCTGGTGGTCGCCCTGCTGCTGGGGCTGCGCCACGCCTCCGACCCAGACCACCTGGCCGCGGTCTCCACCCTGATCGCGTCGGAGCCCGAGGACGGGACGCGCCGAGCGGCCCGGCTCGGCCTGGCTTGGGGCCTCGGCCACGCGACGACGCTCGCGCTGTTCGGCCTTCCGATCGTGCTCTTCCACGCGTATCTGCCGGACCCGGTCCAGCGGGGCGCGGAGGCGCTGGTCGGCCTGATGATCATGTTCCTGGCGGTGAGGCTGCTGGTGCGGTGGCGCAGCGGCCACTTCCACGCCCACGCCCACCGCCACGGCGCGGTGGAGCACCGCCACCTGCACCCACACGACGAGCAGGGCGCGCGCCACGACCACGCACACGAGCCCGAGGCGCGCATCGGCCGGTCGCCGCTGCAGGCCTTCGGCATCGGCCTCGTGCACGGGATGGGCGGATCGGCCGGTGTCGGAGTGCTGCTCCTCGCCACGATCCCGGGGCAGGCCGAGGCCGTGGCCGCGGTGCTCGTGCTGGCGCTCGGCACCGCGATCTCGATGGCGCTGCTCTCGTCGGGGTTCGGCTACGCGATCACGCGCGGTCCGGTGCTCAGGCGGATGCTCGCGTTCGCGCCCGCGATGGGCGTCGTGACCCTGTTGTTCGGCGCCTGGTACGCCCTCGGCGCGGTCGGCGCGGTCCCGTACCTGCTGTGAGCGCCCGGGCGAAACCTGACGCCGAGGCGGTGCTCGCCGAGCGCGTCTTCGCCGGCGGGCGCTCGAAGCCGTTCGCGGAGGTCACGGCCGGCGAGGTCAAGGCTCGCGCCGACGAGCTGCGGGCGGCCACTGGCTGGGGGCCCACCGCCAAGGTGGGGTCGGTGGCACGCGCGTGGGGGGAGCTCGGCCGCCTGATGGACGAGACCAGCGCGCAAACCGTTGCCGATCTCGACCGCGCGGCCGTGGCCGAGCGTGCGGAACGGCTCTGGGTCGTGCCGCCCGGCGGCAGCCTGTTGTAAGCGATCCTGCGAGGGGTCCGATGACCGCGCACGGACACAGCCACGGGCTGGTGCACGACTCGATCAGGCGCTCGCGCGAGGGAGTGCGCGCCGTCGTGCTCGCCCTGCTGGTGCTGGGGCTGACCGCCCTGGCGCAGGTCGCGGTGTTCGTCGTCTCCGACAGCGTGGCGCTGTTGGCCGATCTGATCCACAACGCCGGCGACGCCGCGACCGCCATCCCCCTCGGGATCGCCTTCGCCCTGCGGAGTGGCCGGGCGGAGCGATGGGCGGGGCTGGCCGTGGTGCTCGCGATCTTCGTCAGTGCGTGCGTCGCGGGCTACCAGGCGATCGACCGCCTGATCGACCCGCAGCCGGTCGGCCGGCTGGGCGCCCTCGCCGCGGCCGGCGCGATCGGCTTCGCGGGGAACTGGGTGGCCGCGCTGATCCGCTCACGAGCCGGGCGCAGGCTCGACAGCCCGGCCCTGATCGCCGACGGCAGCCACGCGCGCGCCGACGCCTACGTGAGCCTGGCCGTCGTCGCGAGCGCCGCGGCGCTGGCGCTGGGGGCCGACGTCCTCGACCCGCTGATCGGCCTCGCGATCACGGTCGTGATCCTGCGCATCACCTGGCAGTCGTGGCAGACGGTGCGCGGGCATACCCACGCCGGGTGAAGCCAGGGCCGCTGGCGACCGATCCGTCCTCGATACTCGGCGCGTGCCGCCGCCCGCCCGAGGGAGCCGGGTCCACGAGATTCACCGCGTGGTGCGCGGCGCCACACCCACGCACGAGCACCTCCGCGCGCGCCTGGCATTCGTCCTCGTCGCGACGATCCTGGTGGATGCAGCGGCGAGCGTCCTGATCTTCTTCTTCGAGCGCCACGCGGCCGGCACGGAGATCACCAACGTGGGCGACGCCGTGTTCTGGACGAGCACGCAGCTCCTGACCGTCTCGTCGCAGCTGCCGAACCCGATCTCCACACCGGCGCGTGTGCTCGACGTCTTCCTGCAGGCGTACGCGATCTCCGTGGTCGCGGTGCTCGCGGGGTCCTTCGGCGCGTTCTTTCACCGCCGCGGGCTCGAGCGCGACCCCATCGCCGGGTAGGCGGCTGCTGTCCGATCAGTGGTGCTGGAGCACCTCACGCACCTCGCCTGGCAGCTGCGCGAAGACGTCCTGCACCTCGCCCTCCGACACGTGGCGCTCCAGGACGACCGTGGCCGCCTCGGCGGCGTGGGCGGCCGCGTCACGGCCGGGCAGCTGGGCCCGCTCGGCGAGGCGGTCGAGGAACTCGTCGCGGTGGCGCAGCCGCGCCGGCTGGCGGCTTGGGACGAAGCCCTCGTAGAAGGCTCCGCGCAGGACCTCCGGAAGCTGAGCCGCTAGCTGAGCCGCCTCGTCGACGGTCACCTCGTCGCGGAGCATCTGGAGGTACGCGCGAAGCACCCGCCAGGTCTCCTCGCGGCTCTCGGTACCGAGCTCCTGGGCGAGCTGGGACAGCCACTCGTTGGTCTTGTGGACGCTGCGCTCGATCGAGTCGACGCTGCGAAGGGACATGGGCTACGACGCCTGCGCCATCGTGGTCGACGCGATCCGCTGCGTCGCGCTCCTGACCTCCTCGAGGGTGTGCTGTTCCTGGTCGCAGTTCTGCTGGAGCAGCTGCGCGACGTCGTCCTTGCCCATCGCCTTCGCGTGGGTGATGAGCCACTCGTACACGGCGATCTCGTGGTGCTCGGTCTCGGCCGCGCCGGCCAGGATCACGTCGTCGTCGAGGGTGTCGTCGGCCATCTTGACCTCGGCCTTGGCCTGCTTGTCGAACGCCTTGAAGGCTGGGTTCGCGGTCTCGTCCACCTCCCAGCCCAGGGACTGGAAGGCCTGCTCCAGGTTGGAGATCTGCTCGCGGGTCTCGCCCTGGTGGTGGCGGAGCAGCTGCTTCAGCTGCTCGTCCTGAGCCTCCTCGGCGTTGTCGTCGAGCATGTTCAGGACGGTCTGCTCCATGTTGAGGGCGGCTCCCAGCTTGTGCTGGTAGAGCTCCTGAGGTGTGTTGATGCGCTCGAACATCGGCGGTCCTCGGCGATCGGGTACGCGGGTCGGCTACCCGGCGTGACCCCCTTCACACTCACCGGCGCTTGGGTCGGCTGTACTGGTCTTCTCGACGGCGACGGAAGGATCGAGATGACCGTTAGGACGGCTGAGCGAACTGTGGGTGTGGTGAGGGCCACTGCCGACGACACGCCGGAACTGGCGCGGACGATGGCGCTGGCGTTCGAGGACGACCCGGCCGGACGCTGGCTCTTCCCCGACGACGCGACCCGCGTCGGCCGGCTGGAGCGGATGTTCAGCGAGATGGCCCTGCCGGACACGCTCGTGCACGAGGAGACGTACACGACCGCCGGTCACGACGGCGGCGCGCTCTGGGTTCCTCCCGGCGAAGGGGAGATGGGACTCCTGGACAGCCTGCGTCAGATTCCCAAGATCGCCTCGATCTGGCGGCGCGGCACTCCGCGTGCCCTGAGGGCGTTCTCCTTCATGGACGCCAACCACCCCCACGAGCCTCACTACTACCTCTGGCTCCTGGGCGTCGACCCCGCGAAGCAAGGCCGGGGCATCGGAACCGCGCTGATGCGTCCGGTGCTGGAGCGCTGTGACGCCGAGGGCATGCCCGCCTATCTCGAGGCGACCAGCACCCGCAACCGCGACCTCTACCTGCGCAACGGGTTCGAGGTCGTGGACGAGGTGCGCTGGCCGGGGGGCGGCCCGCCGCTCTGGCTCATGTGGCGCGAGCCGGGCGCGACAGGCCAGCGAACCTCCATGCCGTGACGGATGGCCGCCTCGCGGCTGCGCTCGATCTCCTCGGGCCCCAGCGGCGGGGCGGTCTCGCC
>JAXDIH010000108.1:0-5056 GCA_034664105.1 Thermoleophilaceae bacterium | reverse complement strand
TTGCTGCGGCCCGAGCACGGGGTCGTGGAGGCGGCGGGGGAGACCTGGCTCGACACGCGGCGCGGCATCGATGTCCCGCCGGAGCGGCGCCGCTGCGGCTACCTGTTCCAGGAGTACGCGCTGTTCCCCAACCTGACCGCCTGGCAGAACGTGGCGTACCCGCTGGTCGGCGTGCCGCGGCGCGAGCGGCGCGAGCGCGCGATGGCGCTGCTCGAGCGCTTCGGCGTGGACGAGTTGGCCGACGCGCGGCCGCGCACGCTGTCCGGCGGCGAGCGCCAGCGGGTGGCGCTGGCTCGCGCGCTGGCGCGGCGGCCGGGCGTGCTGCTGCTCGACGAGCCGCTCGCCGCGCTGGACGCCCGCACGCGCGCCGCCGCCCTGCGGGAGCTGGGCGCCGTGCTGCGCGACGTCGAGGTGCCCGCCCTGCTGGTGACGCACGACTTCGCGGAGGCGGCCCAGCTGGGCGATCGCGTGGGCGTGATCGACGCCGGTCGGGTGGTGCAGGAGGGCACGCCCAGCGAGCTGGCGGCGGCGCCCCGCTCGGCCTTCGTGGCGGACTTCACCGGCGCGGTGGTGCTCACGGGCGTCGCGCGCGGGGGCGCCGACGGGCTCACCCACGTCGAGCTCGACGGCGGCGGCGCCGTGGCGAGCACCGACCTCGCCGAAGGCCTGGTGGCGGTGAGCGTCTACCCGTGGGAGATCGCGATCGAGCCGGCCGGCGAGGCGCCGCACGGGTCCAGCCAGAACCGCCTGGCCGCCGAGGTGCTCTCGATCACGACCGTCGGCAATCGGGTGCGGCTCGGCCTCGCGGCCCCGCAGCCGCTGGCCGCCGAGATCACGAGCGCCTCAGCCACCGCGCTTCAGCTGCGCGCCGGGACGCGCGTGACGGCGAGCTGGAAGGCGGCTGCCACGCGGGTAGTCGCGCTCTAGCCAGCAAGCCACTGCAGGGCGCCGTTGAGCACGTCGGCGCGCTCCCACTGCAGGAAGTGGCCGGCCCCGGGCACCACGAACGGCCCCGCCCGGTTCGGGAAGGCGGCCTCCATGCGCTCCGGGAAGTCCGGTGGGATGACGTGGTCCTCGGGCCCGTAGAGGATGAGCGTGGGGGTGGGGTTCGGCTCGAGCAGGCGCGGCCGCTCGGGCGCCTCGCGCGGGCCGCCGGCGTACTCGTAGTTGGCGATCGAGGCTCGGAAGCGCTCGGCGTCGCCGAACGGCTCGGTCATGCGGTCCACGTCCTCGCGGGTGAACGCGCCCGGCGCGGCCCAGAAGCGCGAGCCGTAGAAGGCGGCCACGTAGCGCAGCCGCTTCTCGGCGGTGTCTAGCTCGGCGGCCAGGCCGTCGGCGTCCTTGGACTGGCGGATGAAGTAGTCCGCCGCCATCCGCGTGACCCGGGGGATCGGCGCCGCGCCGCCGGGCAGCAGCGGCGGGATCGTGTTGAACAGGCAGAGTCGCTCGACCAGCCCCTCGTAACGCAGCGACAGGTCCTGGGCGACCACGCCGCCGAGGTCCCCGGCGCACACTGTGATCCGCTCGTGCCCGAGCTCGCTGACGAGCGCAGCGACGTCGGCAGAGTGAGCCGCGACGTCGTAGCGGTCGTCCGGCGCCAGCGGCGAGTCGCCGAAGCCACGCAGGTCGGGGGCGATCACCTCGAAGCCGGCCTCCGCGAGCGGTTCGACGTTGCGCTCCCAGATGCGGCGCGTCTCCGGCCAGCCATGCAGCAGCACGAGCGGCCTGCCGCCCCGGCCAGAGTGGTCGTAGGCGAGCTCGGTAAGGGACATTTGCGCAACTTACAGCCGAGGGTCGGGTTAGCGTCGGCGACACTGGCCCTGAAGCCGTCGGAGGTACACCGGATGCGCGCTCCCGCTTTGGTCGCATGCCTCGCCGCTGTGCTCGCGGTTCCCAGCTCGGCGGCAGCCGCCGTCACCACCGGAGGCAGCGGCTGGCTCTGGGCCAACCCGGTGCCGCAGGGCAACTCCCTCGACGAGCTGGCCTTCGTCGGCGCGCGCGGCGCGGCCGTCGGCGCGGAGGGCACGATCGTCCGCACCGACGACGGCGGCGCGACCTGGTCTGCCGCGTCATCGGGCACCGAGACTGGGCTCACCGAGGTCGCGATGCCGGACGCCAACACCGTCTACGCCGGCGGCGGCTGCGTGCTGCGGCGCAGCACCGATGGAGGGGCGACCTTCCAGCGGGTGGCCTTCGCGGCGAAGGAGTCGAAGTGCGACAGCCCCCTGCTGCAGATCGCCTTCCCAACTCCGTCGGTGGGCTACGTGTTCCTCAGGAACGGCACCGTGCTGCGCACCACCAACGCCGGTCGCAGCTTCACCCGCCGCGCGAGCCTCCAGATCGTGCCGCAGGGCGCCGTGGACGCCGTGTTCACGAGCGAGACGACCGGGGTGATCTCCACCGGGCTGACCTTCCCCCTGTTCCTGCGCACAGAGGACGGCGGGCAATCGTGGTCTCAGATCAGCGCCGGGCCACAGAACTCCCGGGTGCGCAGCATCAGCTTCGTCACGCCCCTGGTGGGCTTCGCGGTCGGCGACGGGGCCGTCGCCGGGATGTCCAAGACCGAGGACGGCGGCAAGACGTGGGCGCAGGTCCCCCTCACGGGTGCCACCGGCTTGCCCGAGGTGGTGCACTGCGCCGACGCGAACACCTGCGTGATCGTCTCGCGCGCCGAGATCGGCGACAGCAAGCGCCTCACCTGGACCGCTGACGGAGGCCAGACCGCCACGACCGTGCCGGTCGACGTGAACCTATCCGACGTGGCGTTCAGCTCCCCGACGCGGGTAGTCGCGGTGGGGGCCGCCGGCGCCACGCTCGCCAGCGACGACGCGGGCCACACGTTCGCGCGCGTGGGCGGGGTCGTTCCGGGCGCGTTCGAGGACCTGCGGACGGTGGGCGCAAGTTCCGTCTTCGCCTTCCCCACTGGCGGCGCGCTGGCCGGCAGCACGGACGCCGGCCTGTCGTGGCACGCGCTGGGCGCGCCGCCGCTGGCGCGGGTCGTCGACGTCTCCTTCGCGACCGATGCGTTCGGCTACATGCTCACCGGTGGAGGGGCGCTCCAGCGCACCGACGACGGCGGCGCCAGCTGGGGGGTGCTAGGCACCGAGGCGACCGGCGGGCGGGCGGTGCTCGCGACCGGTCCCGACTCGCTCCTGGTGGGCAGCGGGCGCGGCGTCTCGCGCTCGACCGACGCCGGGGTCACCTTCGCCGCGGCCGCCGGGGCCACGCGTCCGGTGGGCGCGTTCGATCGCGCCGGCAGCGCGCTGATCGCCTTCGGCGCGCGCACCCTGCTCGTCTCGACCAACGGCGGCGCGCGCTGGCGGGAGCTCAGGCGCCCGCCGGGTGGGCTGATCCAGTCGGCGGACTTCGTGTCGGGGAAGCTCGGCTACGTCGTGCGCGATGACGGCGACGTGCTCTCGACGAGCAACGGCGGGCGCTCGTGGAAGCCGCTCAACGGCGTCGGCCGCGACGACATCGCGCGGGTGTCGTTCGGCGACGCGAAGCACGGCTTCCTCCTGCTCGCGACGGACTCCGGCCTCGGCGGGGTGCTGCGCACCTCGGACGCGGGTCGCACCTGGCGACCGCAGGTGCTGGGCACGCAGCCCCTGATCTCGGTCGTCGCACTCGGCAGCGCGGGCGGCGTCGTGCTGGCGGACCAGACGGGCGAGCTGTACGCGACGTCCACCGGCGGCGACGCCGGGGCGCGCTCGGCCCTCAGTCTGCGCGTGGCCTCGAAGCGCCGCGCCGGCCGGGGCACGCGTGTGACCGTGGCGGGCCGTCTCAAGCCCGCCACGGCGGGTGCGGGCGTGTCGGTCACCGCCCGTATCCGCGGCAGCTGGGTGCGCAAGTTCGCCACGGTGTCCGCGGGCGGCCGCTTCGTCACGACCTGGAGCCTGCGCGCCGGCACGGTATTCGTGGCCCAGTGGCGGGGGGCGCCCGGGGTGCAGGGCGACGGGACCGCTCCGCTGAGCGTCCGGGTTGGGGGTAAGCGCCACCGGTAACCTCAGCGTCCGGATGACGGACCGCTACGACCCGAAGACGATCGAGCCCAAATGGCAGCGCGTATGGGCCGACGAGCACACCTGGGAGGTGTCGAACGAGCCCGACGAGCGGCCCAAGTCGTACGTGCTCGAGATGCTGCCGTATCCGTCGGGTGAGCCGCACATCGGGCACCTGAAGACCTACTCGGTCGGCGACGCCGTAGCGCACTTCAACCGCAGGCACGGCCGGCGCGTCCTGCACCCGATGGGCTACGACGCCTTCGGCCTGCCCGCGGAGAACCACGCGATCAGGACGGGGCAACACCCGCGCGAGTCCACCGAGGCCTCGATCCGCGAGTTCCAGCGCCAGTTTCGCGAGTGGGGCATCTCGATCGACTGGACGCGCGAGTTCGGTACCCACGAGCCGCGCTATTACCGCTGGACGCAGTGGATCTTCCTGCGCCTGCTGGAGCGCGGGCTGGCCTACCGCAAGGAGGCCGCGGTCAAGTGGTGTCCCAACGACCAGACGGTGCTGGCCAACGAGCAGGTGGTCGACGGCCGCTGCGAGCGCTGCGGTCACCTGGTCGAGGTCAAGCAGCTGGAGCAGTGGTTCTTCCGCATCACCGACTACGCCGATCGCCTGCTCGACGACATGAAGACGATCGAGTGGCCGCGGCACGTGAAGACCATGCAGCAGAACTGGATCGGCCGCTCGGAGGGCGCCGAGGTGGTCTTCCGCTGCGACGAGCTCGGGATCGACTACCCCGTCTTCACCACTCGCCCCGACACGCTGTTCGGCGCGACGTTCTTCGTCATGGCGCCCGAGCACCCCGACGTCCTCAGGCTCGCCGCCGGGACGGCGCAGGAGGACGAGGTGCGCGAGTACGTCAACCGCGCGGCCTCGGAGTCCAGCGAGGAGCGCGGCGACGCCGACCGCCCGAAGACCGGCGTGTCGCTCGGGCGCACCGTGACGAACCCGGTCAACGGCGAGCAGATCCCCATGTACGTAGCCGACTACGTGCTGATGGAGTACGGCACCGGCGCGATCATGGCGGTCCCCGGCCACGACGAACGCG
>JAXDIH010000084.1:0-2972 GCA_034664105.1 Thermoleophilaceae bacterium | reverse complement strand
CGACATCGAGTCGCTCGACGGGGATCTCGACGTGGCGCTCGCCGTCGAACAGGTGGTCGATCGGGTCGCCGTGACCGCCGGTGACGATCACCGCCGGAGCGCCGAGCTTGACCAGGTGCTCTGCGAGCTGCGCGCGTGAGCCCTTCATCGACCCGCCGCTGAGCGCACGCGCTTCGGCGAGGTTCGGGGTGACAACCGTCGCGAGCGGAAACAGGCGGGCGACGAGCGTATCGGCGGCATCGTCCTCGAGCAGCTGCGCGCCCGACGACGCGACCACGACCGGGTCGACCACGAGCGGCACGGGATGCGTCGCGAGGAAATCCGCCACCGCCTCGATCACGCGCCGCGAGAAGAGCATCCCGGTCTTCGCGGCGTCGACGCCGATGTCCGAGAAAACCGCGTCGAGCTGGGCGACGACGAACTCGGGTGGCAGCTCGTGGATCGCCGTCACCGCCGCGGTGTTCTGTGCCGTGAGCGCCACGAGCGCGCTCATCCCGTGCGCCCCGGCAGCTGCGAACGCCTTGAGGTCTGCCTGGATGCCCGCGCCGCCGCCCGAGTCCGATCCGGCGATCGTGAGCAGCCGCGGTGGAGACTCGCCGGTCACGGAGCCAGGATATGTGGGCTCAGCTACCCCCGCGCTCACCTCCCCCGGTCCGGGCTGCCAGCGCACGCTCCCAGCCGCCCAGGTCGCGGCGCACCAGATAGCCCTCGGCCTCGAGCCGGCCCAGGGCGGCCCGGGCGGCCGCCACGCTGGTGCGAGCCTCCGCCGCGATGGCGCTCACGGACTCGCGGCGCTCCGCGGCGCCGAGGATGCGGCGCAAGAGCGGGTCGGCCGGTTCGGGCGGCGATGCGGCCTCCTCCGGCGGTACCTCCCGCGCCCCCGCGCCGAACAGCTCGTCGAGCACGTCCTCGGGGCCGGTGATCGGCACGGCGCCGTCGCGCAGCAGACCGTTGGTGCCGCGCGCCATCCGCGAGGTGACGTGCCCCGGCACGGCGGCCACGGTCCGGCCGAGGTCCCGGGCGAAGTCGGTCGTGATCAGGCTGCCGCTGGGATCGGCGGCCTCCACGACCACCGTGATGCGAGCCAGCCCGGCCATGATCCGGTTGCGAGCCGGGAAGCTCCAGCGGAACGGCCGGGTGCCCGGCGGCAGCTCGGAAACCACCAGCCCGCGCCGCCGCACCTCCCGGTGCAGGGCCTGGTGGCGCCGCGGGTACGCCACATCTGGCCCGCAGGCGAGCACCGCCACCGGCAGCCCGCGGCCGTCGAGGCAGCCGCGGTGCGCGGTCGCGTCGATCCCGAGGGCAAGGCCGCTCACCACCGGCACACGGGCCGCGCCCAAGCCACGGCCGAGCGCGTGCGCGACCTCCCTGCCATACGGGCTCGGGTTGCGAGTGCCCACGAGCGCCACGGCGGGCTCGTCACCCAACCGCGCCAGCGCCTCCGATCCTCCGGCTACGAACAGGACCGCCGGTGGGTCGGCCAGGTCGTTCAGCAGCGGCGGGTAGCTCTCGGCATGACGGCACACCGGCGTCACACCGGCCTGCTCGCAGGCGTGGCGGTCGGCGCCCAGGTCCCTGGCCCGCAGCGCCCGGAGCACCGACTCCGCCTGGGGACCGGCGACCGCGGCGACCAGCTCGGCCTCCGGTAGCGCCAGCAGGCCCGCGGTGCGCGTGGCGGGCCGGTCGAGCAGCCCCGCGATGCGCGCGGCCACCATCGCGACGAGCATGGCCCGGCGCAGGCAGGTGTCGCAAGCGCTCATGCCGCCAGCAGCTCCATTCCGTGCAGTCGGTACGAGAGCGCCTCGTCCAGGTCGCTGTCGCGCAGCGCCCGGCGGCGGTCGAGGTCGGCGATGGTGCGTGCCACTCGCAGGACCCGGTCGTGTGCTCGACCGCTCAGCTCGAGCCGGTCGCGGGCGGCCAGCATGCGAGCGGTCAGAGCCGCGTCCAGTGGCACCTGCTGGCGGGTCAGCCGGCCGTCCATGTCGCCGTTGCAGAGGGCCCTCGTGCCCGCCAGCCGGCGCCGCTGGCGCAGGCGGGCGGCCATCACGCGCTTGCGCACGGCCCCGGAGCGCCGGCGCCGGTCCCGCTCTCCGACCAGTTCGAGCGGCGCGGCCTGCTCCACCTGGCAAACGAGGTCGATGCGATCGAGCAGCGGACCGCTCAGGCGACGCAGGTACCGCGCCAGCTCCGTCGCCGTGCACGAGCAGCGATCCGGCGCCCGCGCGCAGGGACACCGGTTGCAGGCCGCCACGACCATCGCGTTGGCCGGGAACTCGAGGGCCCGCTGGCCGCGCATGATCGTGACGCGGCCGTCCTCGAGCGGCTGGCGCAGCGCGTCCACGGCCGCCCGGCCGAACTCGGGCAGCTCGTCCAGGAACAGGACCCCGCGGTGCGCGAGCGTGATCTCGCCCGGTAGCGGCCGGCCGCCTCCGCCCACGAGCCCCTGGGCCGAGATCGTGTGGTGGGGCGCGCGAAAGGGCCGCTCGGTGGCGAGGCGGCCGTTGCCGATCCCGGCCGCGCCGTGGACCTGGGTCACCTCGAGCGCCTCCTCGAAGCTGGGCGGCGGCAGCATCCCCGGCAGGCGCCGGGCGAGCATCGTCTTGCCGGCTCCGGGCGGACCGATCATCAGCAGGTTGTGGCCGCCCGCGGCGGCGATCTCGAGCGCGCGCTTGGCGTCGTCCTGACCACGCACGTCGCTGAGATCGGGCCGCTCGCTCGCCTCATCCGCCTGAGGCACGGGCGGTGGCTCGGCGAGGTCCGGCCGCCAGCGCCCGTGGAGCAGGTCGGCGATCCGCGACAGCGATGGGATGCCGTGCACGCCGATCTCGTCGACCAGCGCGGCCTCGGGGGCGTTCTCCACCGGGACCAGCAGGCTGCGGTAGCCGCAGCGGCGCGCTCCGAGGGCGGTGGCAAGCGCGCCTCGTACGGGCCGCACCTCACCCGTAAGCGACAGCTCCCCACACAGCGCACAG
>JAXDIH010000074.1:0-8369 GCA_034664105.1 Thermoleophilaceae bacterium | reverse complement strand
CGCGGCTACCGGCTGATCGCCTACGACGCCCGCGGCCACGGCGCCTCCTCCCCCGGTCCCAGCTACGCGTACCCCGAGCTGGTGGACGACCTGGAGGCGGTGCTCGCGCACTTCGAGCTGGAGCGAGTCGCCCTGGTCGGCAGCTCGATGGGCGCCGCGACCGCGATGGCGTTCGCCCTGAAGGCGCCCGAGCGGGTGGCCGCGCTGGTGCAGATCACCCCGGCCTACCTCGGCTACCGGCGCACCGGCGACGTCGACGGCGGGGTGTGGGAGCGGATGGCGGCCGAGCTGGAGAACGGCGGCGTGGAGGCGTTCCTGGACGTGGCGGAACCCGAGGGCGCGGGCGAGGGCTGGCGCGAGATCACGCGCCAGGCGGTGCGGCAGCGGATGGAGCGCCACGAGCACCTGTACGAGGTGGCCCAGGCGCTGCGCCAGGTGCCGCGCTCGGCCGCGTGGGAGGGGCTGGACGAGCTGGAGCGGGTCCAGGTCCCCGTGCTGGTGGTGGGCTCGCGCGACCAGATGGACCCGCTGCACAAGCTCGCGATAGCCGAGGAGTACGCCCAGCGGCTGCCCAACGCGGAGCTGCTCGTGGAGGACGAGGGCAAATCCCCACTCGCGTGGCAGGGAGCCCGGCTATCGGGGGCGATAGCGGACTTCTTCGAGCGGGTTGGCTACGGCGCCGAGGCGCCCAAGGCCCCGTAGCGCGGGCGAACGCCCCCTTTGCCGAGGGGGTGTGGGCCCCGAAACGGGGGCTATGTCTGACGTTGGGGGCCCACGCCCCGATCGGGCCGCTCCTCATTGCTGCCGTTGGCCGGTCCCCGTCAGCTAGCCGTAGAGGACGCTGCCGAGCCGCACGATCGTCGCGCCCTCCTCGGCGGCCACCGCGTAGTCCTGGGAGGTGCCCATCGACAGGCGGGTCAGGCCGTGCTCCGCCGCCAGCTCGGCCAGGCGGGCGAAGTAGGGCCGGTTGCGCTCGGGGTCCTCGGTGAAGGGCGGCATCGTCATCAGGCCGGTCACCGGCGACGGGCAGCGCGCGATGTAGTCGGGCAGCTCCGCCGGGTCGACGCCCTCCTTCGACTCCTCCCCCGCCACGTCCACCTGGATCAGCACCTCGCGCGCCGGGTTCTGCTCCAGCCGCCGCAGCGCCGACTCCGACGCGATCGAGTGGATCAGCCGCACGTTCGGCGCGATGTCCTTGAGCTTGCGGCTCTGCAGCGCGCCGATGAAGTCCCAGGTGAACAGGTCGCGGTGGCGCTCCTGCTTGGCGAGCAGGTCCTGGGCCCGGTTCTCCCCCACCAGCTCGATGCCCGCCTCCGCCAGCGCCGGCAGGTCGTCCGCGTCGACGTACTTGATCGCCGCCAGGATCTCGATGTCGGGGCCGATCCGCTCGCGCACCCGCTCGAGGTTCTCCCTCACCCGGTCAGCACGCACAGCCCCGCCTGCCTTCCCGTCAGCCCCCGGTCGCGCCGGTGGGAGAAATAGAGCTCCGGCTCGCAGCTCGTGCAGCGGTCGAGGTGCGCGACCTCGCTCACCCCGGCCATCGAAAGCCTCGCCGAGATCACCCGGCGGAGGTCGAGCATGCGTCCGTCGACGGCGCCGGGGACGTCGGCGAAGCGCTCCGCCACCTCGGGCCCCACCTCGTAGCAGCAGCCGCCGATGCCGGGGCCGACCGCCGCGGCCGGCGGCGAGTCGAACTCCGCCACGGCCTTCTCGACGATGCCGCCGGCGAGCGGGCGCCAGCCGCAGTGCAGCATCGCGGCGCGCTTGCCGTCCGACAACGCCACCGGGTAGCAGTCGGCCACCAGCACGAGCAGCGCAACGCCCGGCACGGCGGTCAGGTGGCCGTCCACGCGCGGCAGCTCCTTGTCCCCTGGTTGCCCATATGCCGCTTGCGGATCAGGACCGTCCCAGACCCGCACATCCGTGCCGTGCACCTGCCAGCCCATGACCACGTCATCGGCCCCGACGCCGGCCTCCCGTGCGAGGCGGCCGCGGTTCTCCACCACGCGATCGGGCTCGTCGTCGGTGAGGAAGCCGACGTTCAACGACTCATACGGGCCCTCGCTGACCCCACCCCGGCGGGTGGAGAACACCGCCTGGGCGCCCGGCAGCTCCACCTTGTCGATCACCGCGCCAGCTCCAAAGCGGTTTCCAGCTCCTCCTCGCGGCCCGTGACCAAGCCGTCCAGCTTGCGCTTGAGTGTCTCTTCCAGTGCGTCTCCGATGGCGGGACCCTCGGGCACGCCAGCCGCGATCAGGTCGTCGCCCCCGATCTCGAGCCCCACGCCGCGCAGGTCGGTCATCCACCGCAGGATCGGCTCCGGGGGTGCGCCCAGAGCCAGCGCCAGGGCCAGCGCCTCCGGCGGCTCGTCGCCGAGCAGGTCGCGCAGCTCGGAGGGCATGCGCTCGTAAGCGCGCAGCTCGTGCGCGAGCAGCGCGCCCACCCGCGCCGCTCGAGACACGGCGTCGCGCGCGTTCGCGTCCAGGTGCAGGCCGGCGAGCCACACGTCGAGCTCCTCGGGCGCGGCCGCGGACATCGCAGCCAGCGACGACAGGGAGCGATCGGCCCCGATGGCGGCGGCGCCGAGCGAGGCGGACGCGACCAGGTCGGGGTCCGCGTCCAGCGCCGGATGCAGCGCCCGGGCCAGCCCGAGGTCGCGCATCCGCTCGACAGCGGCGGGTGCCTCGTGCTCCCCCAGCAGGTCCATCAACTCGTCGCGCACCCGCGCTCCCGACACGGTCGACAGCGCGTCCTCGGCCAGCGCCGCGCGTGCGGCGCGCTCGCTCTCCTCGTCCATGTGGAAGCCGAGGCGCGTCTCGTAGCGCACGGCGCGCAGCAGGCGCGTGGGGTCGTCCAGGAACGAGCCCGGGTGGAGAACACGCACCACGCCGGCCTCGAGGTCGGGCACGCCGCCGTGCGGGTCGTACAGGTGGCCGAGGTCGTCGCCGGCCAGCGCCGCCGCCATCGCGTTGATCGCGAAGTCGCGCCGGCGCAGGTCCTCGCTCAGCGGGGCCGGCGCCACGCGCGGCAGCGCGCCCGGCTCGTCGTAGGACTCTGTGCGCGTGGCGGCCAGGTCGAACCTGAGGTCCTCGGCGCGGACGGTCGCGGTGCCGAAGCGCTCGTGCTCGCGCGTGGTGCCGCCGAGGCGCTCCGCGAGCGCGCGCGCGGTGGAGCGGGCGTCGCCCTCCACGGCCAGGTCGAGATCGACGGCGTCGGCGCCGCGCAGCAGGTCACGCACGGCGCCGCCGACGAGAAAAGTGGGCGGCAGCCCGTCCAGGGCGGGCAGCAGGCGGTCCATGCCCGGGAGGCGCCGGATGCGCTCGCGCAGGTGTGCGGCGTCGGTCACCGCCTCAGAGTCTCACCGGGATCCCCGCCGCACGCATCCGCTCCTTCGCCTCGCGCACGGTGTGCTGGCCGTAGTGGAAGATCGACGCGCACAGCACGGCGTCCGCTCCGCCCGCGCTGACGGCCTCGACCAGGTGGTCCAGCGACCCGGCACCGCCGCTGGCGATCACGGGCACGTCGACCGCCTCCGCCACCGCCCGGGTCAGCTCCAGCTCGTAGCCGTCCTCGGTGCCGTCGCGGTCCATGCTGGTCAGCAGGATCTCCCCCGCCCCGCGCTCCACGCCTTCGCGCGCCCACTCGATCGCGTCGCGCCCGACCGCCCGGCGCCCGCCCTCCACGTAGACGCCGTATGAGCCGTCGGCCTCGCGCCGGGCGTCGATCGCGAGCACCACGCACTGGGCGCCGAACACGGCGGCCATGTCGCCGAGCAGCTCGGGCCCGGCCACGGCGGCCGAGTTCACCGACACCTTGTCGGCCCCGGCGTCCAGCACCGACTGGGCGTCCTCGACGGACCTCACGCCGCCGCCGATCGTGAACGGGATGAACACGTCGTCGGCGCAGCGGCGGGCCAGCTCGGCAACGGTCTCGCGGCGCTCGTGCGAGGCGGTGATGTCGAGGAAGACGATCTCGTCGGCACCCTCCTCCTGGTAGCGCACGGCCAGCTCGACCGGGTCGCCCGCGTCGCGCAGGTTCAGGAACTCCACGCCCTTCACGACGCGACCCTTGTCCACGTCGAGGCAGGGGATCACTCGCCGCAGCAGCATCAGGCCTCCAGGGCCGCCTGGCCCTCCGCCACCCCGAAGCGGCCCTCGTACAGGGCCTTGCCGGAGATGACACCGGCGAGGTTGACCAGCCGCAGCTCGCGCAGTCCCTCCAGGTCGGCAAGCGACCCGATTCCACCCGAGTAGAGGAAGCGCCCGCGCACCGCCTCGCCGATGCGGCGCACCTCGTCGAGGTCCGGGCCTTCGAGCATGCCGTCGCGGTCGACGTTCGTGTAGATGAACCGGGTCACGCCGCGCTGCTGCATCATCCGGATCGCGTCCTCGCCGCTCGTCTGGGTCTCGCGCGTCCAGCCGGAGACGGACACCTTGCCGCCGCGCACGTCCACGCCGACCAGCACGCGCGACGTGAAGGCGGCGAGCGCCTCGTCGAGCAGTTCCGGGTCCGTGAAGGCGGCGGTGCCCAGCACCACGCGTGACGCGCCCGCCTTCAGCGCGCGGCGGATGGCGGGTATCGAGCGCAGGCCGCCCCCCAGCTCCACCGGCACCTCCAGCTCACGGGTGATGCGCTCCACGTGGTGCAGGTTGACCGGCTCGCCCTCGCGCGCCCCGTCCAGGTCCACGACGTGCAGGAAGCGCGCGCCCGCCTCCACGAACGAGCGCGCGGCCTCGAGCGGGTCGTCCGCGTAGACGGTCTCGTCGTCGAAGTGGCCCTGGCGCAGCCGCACGGCCTTGCCGTCGCGGATGTCCACCGCCGGTAGGAGGATCATCCGGCGAGGCGCACGAAATTGCGGAGCAGGCGCAGCCCGTCGGGCCCGGACTTCTCAGGGTGGGACTGCAGCCCGTACACCGGCGGTCGCTCGACCACGCTCACGAACTCGGTTCCGTACTCGGCCGTTCCGAGCACGTCCTGGGCGTTCGTGGGCCGCGGAGCGAACGAGTTGGCGTGGTAGAAGGCGCACGGGTCCGGCAGCCCCTCGTTCAGCGCGCTGTCGCGCTTCCACGACACGGTGTTCCAGCCGATCTGCGGGATCTTGGGGGCGTCCAGCTGCTCGACCGGTCCGTCCAGCAGTCCGATGCCCTCCGCGCCGCCCAGCTCGGTGGTCGACTCGAACAGCAGCTGCATCCCCATGCAGAGCCCGATCACGGGCACGCCGGCCGCCACCCGCTCGCGCAGCAGCTCGTCCAGGCCGAGCGCTCGCACCTGCTCCATCGCCTTCGGCATCGCTCCGACTCCGGGCAGCACGATCGCGCCGGCCTCGCGCACGCTGGCGTGGTCCGAGGTCAGCTCCGGCTGGGCGCCGACGTGCTCCAGCGCCTTGTACACCGAGCGCAGGTTGCCCATGCCGTAGTCGAGGATGGCCACCCGCGCGCTCACAGCAGCCCCTTGGTGGAGGGCACCCCCTGCACACGCGGATCCTCGGCAATCGCCTGGCGCAGCGCGCGCGCGAAAGCCTTGAAGGACACCTCGACCATGTGGTGCGCGTTGGCGCCGGCCTCCACGGTCACGTGCAGGGTCAGCTTGGCGGCGTTCGCCACCGCGCGGAAGAACTCCTCGGCGAGGTCCGTGTCGAAGTCGGCCACGCGCTCGGCCGGGAAGTCGCCGCTGAACTCCGTGTACGGGCGACCGGAGATGTCGATCGCGCAGCTGGCGCGCGCCTCGTCCATCGGGACCACCGCCTGACCGAAGCGCGTGATGCCGGAGCGGTCGCCGAGAGCGTCGTCGAGCGCCTGCCCGAGCGCGATGCCGGTGTCCTCCACCGTGTGGTGCGGGCCGGTCTCCAGGTCGCCGCGCGCCTGCACGTCGAGGTCGAGGCCAGCGTGACGAGCCACCGCGTCGAGCAGGTGGTCGAAGAACCCGACGCCGGTGCGACGCTCGCCCGCCCCGGTCCCGTCCAGGCCGAGCGAGACCGTGATGTCGGTCTCGCCTGTGACGCGGTGGATGTGGGCGGTGCGACTCACGCTCGGCGCTCCATTGACTCGGCGTGCACGGGGAAGCCCTCGGCGCGAGCCAGGGCGGCGCCTGCGGGAGCGAGGCGGGCCGGCGCCTCGCCGGGCAAGGATACGCGAGCCATGCGGCGCCGGAACGTGGCCGGCGAGAGGGCGCTCTGGAAGCGCGCGGCTCCCCCGGTGGGCAGCACGTGGTTCGAGCCGGCGACGTAGTCGCCGAAGGCCGTACCGGCGCCCGCGCCGACGAAGACGCAGCCGGCCCGAGTCACCCGATCGGCGAGCGCCTCGGCCTCCTCGCCGACCAGCTGGAGGTGCTCGGGGGCGATTTCCTCGGCGTGCGCGAGCGCCTCGGCGAGCGAGCCCACCGGGAGCGCCTCCAGCTGGGCGTTCCCGACGGTCGGCCGCTCCGGGGCCAGTCGCTCCACCTCGGCGAGCACTGCCTTGACGAGGCCGTGATCGGGTGAGATCAGCCACAGCGGACTGTCCTCGCCGTGCTCGGCCTGGGCGAGCAGGTCCAGCGCGATCAGCTCCACGGGTGCGCCGCTGGATGCCACCACCACGAGCTCGCTGGGCCCCGCGAGCCCGTCGATGCCGACCTCGCCGAACACCTGCCGCTTGGCCTCCGTCACCCAGGCATTGCCAGGCCCGACGATCACGTCGACGGCTGGCACGCTCTCCGTCCCGTAGGCCAGCGCCCCGATCGCCTGCGCCCCGCCCATCCGATAGACCTCGCTCACGTCGCAGAGCACGCACGCGGCCAGGATCGCCGGGTGGGCACGTCCGCCCGGGCCCGGAGGCGCGCAGACGGCGATCTGATCGACACCGGCGACCCGCGCGGTGATCGCGCACATCACGACTGTGGACGGATAGGGCGCGCGGCCGCCGGGGACGTAGACGCCCACGCGGCCCACCGGCACCTCGCCGACCTCGACGCTCTGGCCCTGCGGGAGGCTGACCTCGACCGGCTCGCGCAGCTGGGCCCGCGCGACGGCGCGCACGTTTGCGATCGCCGTGCGCAGCCCCTCCAGCACCGCCGGCTCCAGGATGCCCACCGACGCCTCGAGCTCGCGCGCGTCTACGCGCAGCTCGCCAGGGGCCAGTTCCGCCTTGTCGAAGCGCTCTGTGAAATCCAGCACCGCGTCGTCGCCGCGCCGGCGCACCTCCGCCAAGATCGCGGCCACCTCGTCGCGCGGCGCGGCCTGGCCCTCGCGCCTCATCGAGCCCGCACCCTCTCCACCACCTCGTCGATCTGCTCCGCCTTCAGCTTGTGCGCCACCGGGTTCGCGATCAGGCGGGCCGTGCAGACCCCGATCTCCTCGACCACGCGCAGCCCGTTCTCGGCCAGCGTCGTGCCGGTGGCGGTCAGGTCCACGATGCCGTCGACCAGGCCGGTCAGCGGCGCCAGCTCCACCGAGCCCTTCACCTCCACGATCTCCGCCTGGCGGCCCGTCTCCGAGAAGTGCTGCTCGGCGATGCGCGGGTACTTGGTCGCGATCCTGACCCGGCCGAGCCGGCGCAGGGCGGAGCCGATCGGGTCGCCGCCTTCCTTGGCCGCCACCACCATCGTGCAGCGGCCGAAGCCCAGGTCGACCAGCTCGTAGACGTTGCGGTGGGCCTGCTCGAGCAGCACGTCCTTGCCCGTGATGCCGATGTCGGCCGAGCCGTGCTCCACGTAGGTCGGCACGTCCGAGGGGCGCATAGTGACGATGCCGGCGTCCTCGAACAGCAGCCTGCGGTCGTTCACGCGCACCTCGCTCGTGTCGATGCCGAGCGTGTCGAGCAGGTCCAGCGCTCCGGCGAAGAGCGCTCCGCGCGGCACGGCGATCGTGAGGCTCATGCGAGCGCCTCCTCGGCGGCCTGCGCCATGTGCACACGCTGCACGTCCAGCGCCATGCCGCACGCGGGCAGCGCACGGCCGAAGCGACCCAGCAGGTCGTCGTAGCGCCCGCCGCCGCCCAGCGCGAAGCCGACGGCCGGGTCGTAGACCTCGAACACCGCGCCGGTGTAGTAGCCGAGCTCGCGCACCAGCCCGAGGTCGAAGATGACCCGATCGGCCATCCCGCGCTCGGCCAGCAGCTCGTGGAGCGCGCGCAGTCCCTCCACGGCCTCGGCCACCGGCCCGTCGGCGCGCTCGAGCACCTCGTAACCGCCGCGCAGCTCCGGCAGGCGCATCAGCAGCTCGCGCTCACGCTCGCCGGTGCCGCTGAGAGCCGCCACGCGCATCTCCAGCCCGACCAGGTCTCGCCGCGACAGGCACTCCAGCAGCGGCAGGTGCTCCTCCGCGGGCACGTCGAGGCCCTCGAGCAGCCGCCGGTAGAGCGACCCGTCCCCCACTCCCACGCGGTGGCGGCGGAG
>JAXDIH010000025.1:0-7617 GCA_034664105.1 Thermoleophilaceae bacterium | reverse complement strand
GTGCTGGCGCGGTCGCGCAGGATCACGTTCATCGAGCCGAGGTTCTGCATCAGCCGCTCGACGTCGTCGAAGACCTTGTCGCTCGGCAGCGAGATGTCGAGCATCGCGCGCGCGAGCGGGCGCGCCGCGCCCATCATCTTGCGCTCGAGCGGCAGCATCTTCTCGAGCCACCAGCTCGCGACGTCGGGGAACGACAGCAGCCGCAGCGTCTCCCCGGTGGGCGCGCAGTCGACGATGATCGCGTCGAACTCGCCGGACTCGTGGTGGCGCTTGATCTGGAGCAGCGAGAACAGCTCGTCCATGCCGGGCGGCACGGTCAGCTCCTCGGCCGCGATCCGGTCCACGCCGCGCTCCTCGAGCAGCGAGCCGAGCCAGCTCTGCACCGAGTTCCAGTGGCGCTCCATCTCCTCCTGGGCCTGGACCTCCTGCCCGAACAGGTTCGCACCCACCTGGGTGGGCTCGGATCCCAGCTCCGCCTCGAGCGAGTCCGACAGGCTGTGAGCCGGGTCGGTGGAGAGCACGACGGTGCGCAGGCCCGCGGCGGCGCAGCGGCGGGCGGTGGCGGCGGCGACGCTCGTCTTCCCGACGCCGCCCTTCCCGGTGTACAGGATGGTGCGAGGCGCCATAGCCCAGCGATCCTACGGGTTGGGCGCTACTGCGCCGGCTCGACCTCGATCTCGCTAGAGGCCTTGTCCTTCTTGCCCAGCCCGGTGCGCAGCTCCTTCGCGCCGAGGCGGACCGTGAACAGCCCGGGTCCGCGCGGGCGCCACGCGAACGCGCCGACGCCGCGCCTGAACGTGGCGAGCCGCGAGAACACGAGCTTGTCGCCGCGGTAGACCTTCGCCTCGACCGCCGACAGCTTCGAGACCTGGAAGCGGATCGCCGTGAGCTGCTTGGCGGTGGTCAGCTCCGGTCCGGTGTAGGTCAGCTCGGGCGGGTCGACCTGGTAGCCGCGGTAGCGGTCGGCGTACTCGCAGTAGAGCTGGCCCAGGCGGCGTGTGCACATGGAGGCGAGGAACTCGCGCAGCAGCTCGTGGTAGTCGCCGTTCGCCTCGGGGCCGCGGTAGGAGTAGCGCGACCAGTCGCCGACATCGGACAGCGGGATCTCCTCTTGCGCCTCCGGCTCTGCCTCCTCGAACAGCTTGGTGGCCCGCTGATCGCCGGCGATGCGGCCGAAGTCGTGCAGCCCGATCAGCGACTGCAGGAAGGCGTTGAAGATGTACAGGCGCGGGGCGAACGAATACTGGAGGTAATGCACGCCGCCCGCGAAGCCGGTGGTGCGAACGCCCAGAGGAGGCAGCGTCTCGAACGCTCCCATGGCCTCGCGCGCGACGTCGAAGTAGTGCGGCTCACCGAGCAGGTCGGCCGCGCGACCGTAGGCCTGGATCCCCGTGGCGTCCGCCATCCCGCTGATCCAGGGCGGCGTCCCGCCGTCGAAGTGGAACGAGTATTCCCAGGCGATGAAGTTGCGCGAGCGCCGCACCGCCAGCGCCTCCATCTCGTCGAGTAGGCGCCGCAGCCCCACGAGATCGCAGGTCGGCTCCTGGCGCTCGCAGGTGGCGTGCATGTTGTTCGCCTTCTTGAACGTGGACAGCGGATGCAGCTGCAGGCCCTCGCCGGGGAAGTAGACGTAGAGCACCTCGCTGCCCTTGAAGCTGACCTGATCGCGCGCCCCCGGGAAGGGGAGCGAGCGCCAGTAGCGCCGGTTGCGCTCCAGCTGGACGAAGGCGGCCGGCATGCGTGTGGGGCTGAGCATGTTGCCCAGCGCGAGCGCCTCGACAGAGTCGATCACGTAGCCGAGCTGGGTGCGGCGGGCGCCGCGCAGGCCCCTGTAGGTGCGCAGCGCACGGACGTACCAGGCGCGCCAGCGCCGGTAGGAGGCCGCTGAGATCTTCTTCGCGCGCAGCTCCCGCTTCAGGACGTTGTAGACGGCGCGTCGATCGGCGCGCGGTTTTGGTCGCTTGGCCGAGCCGCGTGCGCGCTGCCACGCCCGGCCGGCGACGGCGCTCGCGCCTGTGCCCGCGGCCGACGCAACGCCGAAGGGGGCGACCGGACCCGCCGGGGGCAGGGCGATCTCGGCCTTCGCGGGCACGTTCGGATCGTTCTCGCGGACGGCGTGGTCGCCGTCGACGAGGATCACCTGGCCGGCGTGGGCGGGCACCGCGAAAAGCGCGCCCGCAAGGGTCGCGAGCGCGAGGGCACGGCTGAACTGACGCATCGTCACTACAACGAGCATGGTGGCGCAGGGTTGCGGCGTGCCGCGAAAAATGCACGAGTTCGCCCACTATCCTGCGGCCCGTGCGCCGCCTCGCGTTGCTCATCTTGGTCGTAGTTGGCGCGTGCACGCTCGGCTCGTGCGGAGGCGGCGACGACCAGGCGGGCGTCGAGGACCTGCTCGACAGGGCGTTCTCGGGGGAGATCCGCAGCGCCGACCTCAAGCTCGAGGGCGAGATCACGCTCAAGGGCCTGCTCAAGGACCCGATCAAGATCGAGGCGGAGGGGCCCTTCCGCACCAACAAGGGCAAGCTGCCGTCGGCCGACATCGAGCTGCGGGTCGGCTCCGGTGGCGGCGGGCAGACGATCACGAGCGGCGTGCTCACCACCGGCGACCGCGTCTTCCTGAAGTTCCAGGACGTCTACTACGAGCAGCCCGCCGCGCAGGTGCGCCAGACCAACCGCACGATCCTCGAGAACAGCCGCAAGGGCGGCGGCCGGCCGCTGAGCGAGCTCGGCCTCGATCCGCGCTCCTGGCTGGCGGAGGCCAAGGACGAGGGCGACGCCGACGTGGCGGGAGTGGAGACCCATCACGTGTCCGGCACCCTGGACGTGGAGCGCCTGATGCGCAACCTCAACAAGTTCGTGAGCAAGTCGGCCCGCGCGCTGGGCGGGGGCGGCCAGCAGGCCACGCCGCGCCTGTCCGGCGCGGACATCCGGGAGCTGAGCAGGGCCGTCAAGGACCCGAGCTTCGACGTGTACGTCGGCAAGAAGGACAGCCTGATCAGGCGCGTGTCCGGCCGGATCGAGTTCGACATCCCGGAGGGCAACCAGGCTGGCCTCGGCGGCCTCAAGGGCGGTTCGATCGTCTTCTCGATCGAGTTGCGCGACGTCAACGGCGACCAGCAGATCGAGGCCCCGGCCCGCTCGCGCCCGCTCTCCAAGCTGACCCGCTCGCTGGGCGGCGCGCTGAACGCGCTGGGTGCCGGCAGCGCGACGCCGCAGGAGCCCGGACCCGAAGCGGGGCAGCCGGGCGCGAGCACCTCGGACGCCGACCAGTTCCGCCTCTACGCGGAGTGCCTCGACAAGGCACGGCCCGAGGACACCGAGCAGCTGCAGCGCTGCGCGGACCTGCTTCAGACGCCGTAGCGGCGCGCGCCGGCGCCAAACAGCAGCGACCGGGGTGGGCGCGAGCCGGGCGGCTAGGCCGGGGCGGGCGTTTTCCGCAGGTCGCGCTCCGGGTCTATGCCCCAGCGCTCCGCCACGCCTGCGTGCTCGGCCGCCAGCGACCAGCGGTCCGGTGCCTCGTCGCCGTCGTGGTCCGGCGTGGCGCCCTTCAGCAGCATCGACCCGCTGTTGTCTCCGATGGCCCGGATCTCGGCGACCTCCTCCGCGCTCAGGGGCGAGATCGCCGGCACGCCCGCCAGCTCCTCCCGCTTGCGCTCGACCGGCTTGTCGCTGCCGGGCTCCTCGATCAGCGTCGGGGCCACGCACTCCACCGCCGGGTGCGCCAGGTTCCACGCGCACGCCAGCTGGAGCAAGGTGAGCGAGTGCCGCTCGGCGATCGGGCGCAGCTGGTCGAGCTTCGCGCGGCCCGCCTCCACCCAGCCGTCCGGCCGGAAGCCGCGGTGGTCGCCCTGCGGGAACTCGTGGCCGGGCAGCACGTCGTCGTGGAACAGCCCGCCGTAGTCGACCACGCGCGTGACCACCCGCACCCCGTGGCGCTCCGCGGCCGCGAGCGGGAGCTCGCCCGGCCACGGCTCGAGCGGGCCGAGGATCAGCATCGCCCAGTCGATCAGCTCGCCGTAGCGCTCAAAGCAGCCGATGGCGTCCAGCGTGAAGCCGTTGGCCGGCCCGGGAGCCACCCCCAGCTCGCGCGTGAGGCCCTCGTCGCGCAGCGCCCGCAGGCCATCCCAGACCTCCGGCGACTCGAAGCCGCGCCGGTCGGGGTTGTGCAGCAGCAGTACGTCGAACGCGTCGACGCCCAGCCGCTCGAGGCTCCGCTCGGCCGCCATGCGGATGTAGCCGGCGTAGCCGTCCGGCCCGCGCAGGTGCGGGTCCGTGAAGCGCGGAAAGCCCTTGGCGCCGTCGCGCTCGCCCTCGTAGAAGTCGTGTCCGATCGCGCCCACGAGCGCGTAATCGGCGCGCGGCACGCCGGCCAGCGCGTGGCCGAGCAGGGTGTCCGCCTCGCCCGCTCCGTAGGCGTCGGCAGTCATCACGGTGCCGATGCCGTCGCCGGGGCGCAGCAGCGCCTCCAGGCGCTCGTCGGCGATCGGTTCGCCGAAGCGCATGAAGCGCCCGCCACTCCAGGTGCCGACGGCGACGTGACCAAGCATCGGCCCCACTCTAGTTCGCGTCATTAAGGTCCAAGGCCGTGACGGGACCCGACGCAGAACTTCTGGCAGGGCTGGTTGTCGCCCTCTTCCTGTTCCTGTGGATCGACCTGCACTTCTTCGCGCGGGGGCGTGACCCGAGCTTCCGCGAGGCGGCGATCTGGTCGCTCGGCTGGCTGGCGCTGTCGCTCCTCGCCGCGCTCCCGGTGTGGTTGCTGGAGGGCTCCGAGGACGCCGTCCTCTACACGACCGTCTACCTGATCGAGCGCTCGCTCTCGCTCGACAACCTGTTCGTCTTCCTCCTGCTATTCGCGTACTTCGGCGTGCCCTACGAGCGGCGCCCGCGGCTGCTCTACTGGGGCATCATCGCCGCGCTCGCGCTCCGCGGCGGGTTCATCCTCGGTGGCAGCGCGCTGATCGCCGAGTTCCACGTGGTGATCTACCTGCTGGGCGCCGCGCTGATCGTGCTGGCCTACAGGATCTGGCGGGGGGTCGGCGAGAACGTCGATCCCGACAAGAACCTGCTGGTGCGCGCCGTGCGCCGCGTGTACCCCGTGACCGGCGAGTTCCACGGCGGTCGCTGGTTCGTCCGCAGGGAAGGTCGCCGCTACGCCACTCCGATCTTCCTCTGCCTCGCCGCGATCGTGTTCGCCGACATCGCGTTCGCCATCGACTCCATCCCAGCGGCCTTCGCGATCACCACCGACCCCCTGCTGATCTGGATGGGCAACGTCTTCGCGCTGCTCGGCATGCGCGCGCTGTTCGTGCTTGTGGAGAGCCTGATCGCGCGCTTCCGGTACCTGGACCAGACGATCGCCATCGTGCTCGGTCTGGTGGGTGTGAAGCTGCTGATCGAGGACCTGGTCAAGGTCGGGCCGGTGGCGAGCCTCGCGGTCATCGGCGCCGCGTTCACCGTCGGGATCGGTCTGTCGATCCGCGGAGATCGGCGCGACCCTGACGCCGAACTGCACCGCCGCGAGCGCACCGAGGCGATGCGCTCCGGCAAGGAGTTCGAGCCCGAGCCGCAGGAGGAAACAGCCGCGCGCTGAGTTGTCGCTGGCGATTTGAGGAAACCTGTCCTACCTTGGCTCGATGGGACTAGGTCGCCACGGATGGCTGGCTGTTGTGGTCGCCGCTCTGACCCTCGGGGCGTTTGCTCCGGCGGCGGGAGCGGCGACCGCGCAGGTAAATGACGTAGCCGGGGAGCAGGTGCTGCAATTCACCGCCTCCCCAAGCGAGGTGAACAAACTGGTCGTCAGCGCGCCCCACACAGGGCAGGCGGACTACATGTTCACCGACACGGGGACCGGCGTGACGATCACGCCCGGCACCGGCTGCCAGACCGCCGCGGTCGCCGCGAGCGTCACCTGCGCGCCGGCCGGGTTCGTCCGGATCGAGATCGCGCTGGGCGACCAAGCCGACGAGCTGTTCGTCTACAGCTCCGACGTCCCGCTGACGGCCGACGGCGGCCCCGGCGACGACCTCGTCGAAGACCTCGAGATCGCGACCGGCACGCCGACCCGCGGCTTCACCGGCGGCGACGGCGCCGACTTCTTCAGGACCAGCGCGACCGGAACGCTCGCGACCGACTATCAGGGCGGTCCCGGCACGGACACCGTCGCGTACGCCTACCGGACCGGCCCGCAGTCGATCACGCTCGACGACACGGCCAACGACGGCGCGCCCACCGAGGGCGACAACGTCCGCTCCGACATCGAGAACGTGCTGGGAGGCTCCGGCGCGGACACGATCACCGGCTCGGGCAGCGACAACTGGCTGGTCGGCAACGAGGGGGCCGACACGATCCAGGGCATGGGCGGCGTCGACAAGCTCGAGGCATCGGGCTGCGACGCCGACTCGCTCGACGGCGGCGCCGGTGCGGATTCGCTTGCGCTCGGAGGTAACACCACCGCGAAGGGTGGTCCCGACGGCGACCAGTTCCTGTCCGACACGGGAACGTGCGCGGCCGGCAGCAAGGACGACGTCCACGGTGACGACGGAACCGACCTGGCGGACTTCAGCATCGTCACCGGTCCCCTGTCGGTCAGCCTCGACGACGTCGGCAACGACGGCTGGGGCGGGCTGGACAACTTCCACACGGACGTCGAGGACATCACCGCCGGCGCCGGGGGCATGGTGCTGATCGGCAGCGACGGTCCGAACGTCCTCACCGGCGGCCCGGGCAACGACCTGCTCGACGGTCGCGGGGGCAATGACCAGATGTCCGGTCGCGAGGGGATCGACGTGGTGGACTACTCCTCGCGCACCGTCCCGGTCAGCCTTACCCTCGACGACGCCGACAACGACGGCGCCGCGGGCGAGGGCGACGGGATCTGGTCCGACGTGGAGAACCTGCGCGGCGGCTCGGCCAACGACACGCTGACCGGCAACGCGCTGAACAACGTGCTCGACGGCGGTCTGGGCGCCGACGTGATGACCGGCGGCGCCGGGGTCGACGCGGTCGACTACTTCAACCGCACGGCGGCGGTCAACGTCACGCTGAACACCGGCGTTGGCAACGACGGCCAGGCGGGCGAGGGCGACACGATCGCCGCCGACATCGAGGGCGCCTTCGGCGGCCTCGGCAACGACACGCTGGTCGGCAACGCCCTCAACGGAGTCCTGATGGGCTTCGAGGGCAACGACGACCTGCGCGATGCCGGCGGCACCGACACGCTCGACGCGGGAGTAGGCAACGACACGATCGACAGCGTGGACAGCGTCGCCGACGTGGACATCTGCGGGCCCGGCACGGACAAGGTCACCAGCGACCCCGTGGACGCGGTCGCCGCCGACTGCGAGCCGGCGAGCGGTCCGGCACCGCCCACGCCGCCGACCAGCCCGTCGCCGCCGAACAGCCCGCAGCCGCCGGTGGTCACGCCTCCGGTGGTGCCGATCGACCACACGGCCCCAACGGCGAAGCTCTCCCTCGGCAAGGGCCAGGGCCTGAGCAGCCTACGGTCGAGCGGGCTGAAGCTGAGCGTGAAGAGCAGCGAGCTCGGGACGATCGCCGGGGCGCTGACGGCCGAGGCGAGCACCCGCAAGGCGCTGTCGCGGCGCGGCTTCTCGA
>JAXDIH010000021.1:0-4360 GCA_034664105.1 Thermoleophilaceae bacterium | reverse complement strand
TGGAGGCCGAGCGCGAGCACGTGCACGGGCTCGGACCGTGGCGCCTGGGGCTGCGGCGCCTGCGGCGCAACAAGACGGCGATCGCGTTCGGGATCCTGTTCGTCCTGCTCGTGCTGGCCTGCCTGGCCGCGCCGCTGTGGGCGAAGCACGTCGCGCACACCACGCCCACGGAGAACCATCTGTCCGACACGATCAAGGTGGACGGCAAGACCACGAACGTGGTCGGCCTGGACGGTGTGCCGATCGGGCCGACCTACAGGGGCAAGTTCTTCCTGGGGGCCGATCCGAACGGCCGCGACATCATGGTGCGCCTGCTCTACGGCGGGCGCAACTCGCTGATGATCGGCGTGGTCGCGGCGCTGATCACCACGGTCCTGTCGGTTGTGCTGGGCGTGCTCGCGGGCTACTTCCGGGGCTGGTTGGACGTGTCGATCCGGTCGCTGCTGGACATCATGTGGTCGTTCCCTGTGCTGATCCTGGGCGTGGCGCTGGGGGTCGCCCTGGCCCTCGGCGGCATCCAGATCGGGCCGATCAAGGTCTCGGGTGACTCGCTGGTGATCCCCATCGTGATCATCGGGCTGGTGTACGTGCCGTACATGGCCAGACCGGTGCGCGGGCAGGTGCTGGCGCTGCGCGAGAAGGAGTTCGTGGAGGCCGCGCGCGCCCAGGGGGCCGGGCCGCTGCGGATCATGTTCAGCGAGATCGTGCCCAACCTCACCTCCACGATCCTCGTCTTCTTCACGCTGCTGATCGCCAACGCCGTGCTGCTGGAGTCGGCGCTCTCCTTCCTCGGCGCCGGGGTGCGGCCCCCGAACCCCTCCTGGGGCACGATGATCGACGAGGGCGTGGACCGCATCGCGACGGCGCCGCACCTCACGGTCGTCCCAGGCCTGATGCTGGTGCTGACCGTGCTGTCGCTGAACGTGTTCGGCGACGGCGTACGCGACGCGCTCGACCCGCGAGCCAAAGTGCGGCTGGAGCACTGATGGGTCGCTTCATCGTCCGCCGGGTGGTCCAGATGGTGCTCGTGCTCTTCGCGGTCTCCGTGCTCACGTTCCTGATCTTCAACGTGATCCCGAACAGCGACCCGGCGGTGCGGATGGCGGGTCGCCACACGAGCGAGTCGACGATCCAGGCGATCCGCAAGGAATGGGGCTTCAACGACAGCCTGCCCAAGCAGTACGTGACCACGATGAAGAAGGTCGTCACCGGCGACCTCAAGTCGCAGCTCACCCAACTGCCGGTCGGCAAGGAGATCGTCAAGGGCCTGCCGCGCACGTTCTCGCTGGCCATCGGCGCCGCGCTCCTATGGATGTTCGTCGCGATCTGCTTCGGGCTCTACAGCGCCGTGAAGGCGGGCAGGTTCGCCGATCGCTTCCTCACGATCATCGCCCTGGTCGGCATCTCGATGCCGGTGTTCTGGATCGGGGCGCTGATGAACTACTACCTGGGCTTCAAGCTGGGCTGGTTCCCCAACGGCGGCTACGTGGAGTTCACCAAGGACCCGATCGACTGGTTCTACCACCTGATCCTGCCCTGGACCGCGCTGGCGATCCTGTTCATCGGGTTCTACTCGCGCGTGCTGCGCTCCAACGTGCTCGACACGATCAACGAGGACTACGTGCGCACGGCGCGGGCCAAGGGGCTCAGCGAGCGCCAGATCCTGATCCGCCACGTGCTGCGCAACTCGATGATCCCGATCGTCACGCTCTGGGGCCTCGACTTCGGGGCCGTGCTCGGCGGCGGCGCGATCCTCACCGAGACCGTCTTCGACCTGCAGGGCGTGGGTCAGTACACGGCCGAGTCGATCGGCCAGCTCGACGTGCCGCCGGTGCTGGCGGTGACGATGTTCTCCGCCTTCTTCATCGTGCTGCTCAACGCGGTGGTGGACATCCTGTACGCCTACCTCGACCCGCGGATCCGGCTCCAGTAGATGGCAGAGCCACTGCTCAAGGTCGAGGACCTACAGGTCTCGTTCGCCACCGAGGAGGGCGTCGTCCAGGCGGTGGACGGCGTGTCGTTCGACCTGGCCGCCGGCGAGGTCCTGGCGGTCGTCGGCGAGTCGGGCTCGGGCAAGTCCGTCACCGCCATGACACTGATGGGGCTGACCCGCTCGCCCAACGCTCGCTTCGAGGGCACCGCCCACTACAAGGGCACCGAGCTGATCGGCGCCAGCGAGGAGGAGCTGCGCCGGGTGCGCGGCGCCGAGATCGCGATGATCTTCCAGGACCCGATGACCTCGCTGAACCCGGTGCAGAAGATCGGCAAGCAGATCATCGAGCAGATCCAGGAGCACGAGGGGCTGCCCCAGCAGCAGGCGCTGGAGCGCACGGTGCAGCTGCTCGAGCGGGTGGGCATCCCGCGGGCGCGCGAGCGGGTCGACAGCTACCCGCACGAGTTCTCGGGCGGCATGCGCCAGCGGGTGATGATCGCGCTCGCGCTCTCGTGCAACCCGTCGGTCCTGATCGCTGACGAGCCGACCACGGCGCTGGACGTCACGATCCAGGCCCAGATCCTGCAGCGCATGCGCGACCTGCGCGAGGAGACGGGCGCGGCCGTGCTCCTCGTTACCCACGACCTCGGCGTGGTGGCCGACATCGCCGACCGGATCGCGGTGATGTACGCGGGCCGGATCGTGGAAGAGGGGACGCTCGACCAGATCTTCTACGACCCGCAGCATCCGTATACGTGGGGCCTGCTGGGCTCGATCACCCGCGTCGACAGGCCGCGTCCGGAGCGGCTGCCCGCGATCCCGGGGTTGCCGCCTTCGCTGGCGAACCGGCCCGAGGGTTGCCACTTCCGGCCGCGCTGCCCGCACGAGTTCGCCGAGTGCTCCCAGGTGCCTCCGCTCGAGGCGCGGCTGCAGGGCCACCCCGAGCACCGCGACCGCTGCTGGCTGAGCGTGGAGGAGAAGCGGGTCAGGCGCGAGGTGCGGCCGGGGGAGATCGGCCTGGCGGCGAAGGACACCGCGCCGGCGTGAGCGTCGAGGCCTCCGCCAACGGCACCCCGCTCGTCGAGGTGGACCACCTCAAGGTCTTCTTTCCCATCAAGCAGGGCATCCTCATCGAGCGCGAGGTGGCTCGAGTACACGCCGTGAACGACGTGACGCTCTCGATCGCCGAGGGCGAGACGCTGGGCCTGGTGGGGGAGTCCGGCTGCGGCAAGACCACGATCTCCCGCGCGATCATGCGGCTGATCGATTCCACGGAGGGGTCGATCAGCTTCCGTGGCGAGGACGTGACCAGGGCGGGCCGCCGGCAGCTGCAGCCGTTGCGGCGGGAGATGCAGATGGTCTTCCAGGACCCGTTCGCCTCCCTCAATCCGCGCAAGCGCGTCGGTCAGATCATCGGCCTGCCGCTGCGCCTGCACGGGTCCGGTCGCAACGACATCGAGGCCCAGGTGCGCGAGCTGCTGGACAAGGTGGGGTTGCACCCCGAGCACGTGAACCGCTACCCGCACGAGTTCTCGGGCGGCCAGCGCCAGCGCATCGGGGTGGCCAGGGCGCTTGCGCTGGAGCCGCGCCTGATCGTGCTCGACGAGCCGGTCTCGGCGCTCGACGTCTCCGTCCAGGCCCAGATCATCAACCTGCTCGACGACCTCCAGGACGACTTCAAGCTGACCTACCTGTTCGTGGCCCACGACCTCTCGGTCGTCCGCCACGTGTCGGACCGGATCGCCGTCATGTACCTCGGCAAGCTGATGGAGGTCTCGCCCGCCGAGGAGCTCTATACGAAGCCGATCCATCCCTATACGAGCGCGCTGCTGGCCGCGATCCCGATCCCGGACCCGCGCGAGAACCGCCGCCGCGAGCGGATCGTCGTGTCCGGCGAGCCGCCCAACCCGATCAACCCGCCGTCCGGTTGCGTATTCCACCCGCGCTGCCCGCGCGCCACGCAGGTGTGCCGTGAGGAAGAGCCGCCGCTGGTCCGCTATCCCAACGGCCACCTGGCCGCCTGCCACCACCCGATGAACGTCTCGGAAGCCGAGATCCGTGGCGGCGAGCGCGACCCGGCCAGTCCCGTATCGGCCGGCGACCGGCTGCCGGACGCCACCGCCAGCGCGGCGTAGCTCCGTCGCGGCTCAGCCGCCGAGTCCTCCCAAAGCGCCTGCAAACACCGTGCATGCGCCGGCGGATTCCGCTTGCTCGTGCGGAATAGCGACCCTTTGCACGAGTTCGTGCATCGAAACGTGACAAAACCGGCAGGTCGGCCTATAGTCCCCGCCAGGCGCACAGGTTGCCCGGCCGGAACCAGTGCAATTCCCGGGAAGCGACAGCAAGCGAAAAGGGGACTCGAACATGCCCTCCCGCCGATAAGTTTCTTAGGACCAGGACCGCGCCCAGCGCGGTCCTCGTCGTTCT
>JAXDIH010000018.1:0-2833 GCA_034664105.1 Thermoleophilaceae bacterium | reverse complement strand
TGGTTCTCGCCGAGGAGATCGTGCACGGCAACTCGGGCGGTATGACGATGGGGGTGGCGGTCCACACCGACATGGCCACGCCGCCGATCCACCTGTTCGGAACCGAGGAGCAGAAACAGCGCTACCTGGTCCCCGCGATCAAGGGCGAGAAGGTCGCCTGCCTCGGCATCACGGAGCCGGACGCCGGCTCCGACGTCGCCGGGATCAAGACGCACGCGGTGCGCGACGGCGACGAGTGGGTCATCAACGGCTCGAAGACGTACATCACCAACGGCCACCGGGCGGACTTCATCGTGCTGGTGACGAAGACGGACCCCGACGCCGGCTACGACGGCTTCACGCTGTTCATCGTCGACACCGACACGCCGGGCTTCATCCGCGAGAAGAAGCTCGAGAAGCTCGGGATGCACGCGTCCGACACGGCCCTGCTCGCCTTCCAGGACGTGCGGGTGCCGGCGGAGGCGATGCTCGGCCAGGAGGGCAAGGGCTTCTACCACATCATGTGGGAGCTCCAGGGCGAGCGGCTGATCGGCGCGGCCGGATGCGTGGCCGGCGCCCAGAGGTGCTTCGACCGCACGCTGGCGTACGCCACGGAGCGGACCGCCTTCGGCCGCCAGATCGGCAAGTTCCAGGCGATCCGCCACAAGTTCGCCGACATGGCGACCAAGATCGAGGCCGGGCGGCAGATGGTCTACACGACGGCCTGGCGCTTCCAGAACGGCGAGTACCCGGTCCGCGAGATCTCGATGGCCAAGCTCTACACCGCGCGCATGGCGTGCGAGGTCACGGACGAGTGCCTCCAGATCCACGGGGGCGCCGGGTACATGAAGGAGTACGGCATCGAGCGCGCGTGGCGAGACATGCGCCTGAACCGCATCGGCGCCGGCACCGACGAGGTGATGCTGGACGTGATCGGCCGCTCGTACGGGCTCTAGGCGCCGGCGGCGCTCGGACCGTCGCCGCGACGGAGCTCGTCGAGGACCCTGAGCAGTCCCTCAGTGTTGGAGCGCATGCCGTGCTGGATGTCTCGGAGCATCTCCCTGCCCTGGCGCAGCTCCAGGATGATCTCCCGGGTCATGCGCTTGTCGTTCTCCATCGTGGCGTCGATCGCATCGAAGCGTCGCTTCTGATCCTGGCGGAGCGCGCGCAGCTCCTCACGATGCCGGCGGTTGTCCTCGCGCATCTCCGCCAGGAGCTTGTTCCCGCGCTCCGTGTGCCGGTCCATGCGGTCGAGGGTCCGGTCCATCCGCGCAAGCAGCTCACGCTCCGTCATCGAGACTCAAATGGTCCCACGAGCAGAACCTCGAAAGGCAAGCGCTTTGTGACTCTTTCGCCACCGAAGCGCAACAAGTGGACTACCTTGCTCACGCGTGAGGCTCACGATCGACCGCTCGCTCCCGCTCCACGAGGGCGCCCCCGGTGGCCACAACCGCTGGCACCCCGACCTGGAGCCAGTCGCGAAGGTCGAGCCCGGCGCCGAGGTGACCTTCGAGGTGCGCGACTCGCGTGACCGCCAGCTCGGCCGTGACTCGACCGACGAGGACCTGCTCGACACGCCCCCGCTCGCCCACCCGCTGACCGGGCCGCTCGAGGTCGCCGGCGCCGAGCCGGGCGACGTCCTCGAGCTGGAGGTGCTCGGCTACGAGACCGACGACTTCGGCTGGACCGCCATCTGGCCGGGCTCCGGCTTCCTCGGCGACCTGTTCGAGCGCCCGTTCCTCGCGCGCTGGGAACTGGACGGCTCCCACGCGCGCTCCGAGCAGGTCCCGGGCGTGGCCGTGGCCGCCTGCGTGCACGCCGGCACGATCGGCGTGGCTCCCTCGTGGGAGCTGTTCGAGCGTGCGCGCGCCCGCGAGGCGGCCATCGGGACCAGCAACCCGCCGTCCGCCGAGCTGGCCTGGCCGCCCTCCGCCGCCGACGGCCTGCGGACCTACCCGCCGCGCGAGAACGGCGGCAACATGGACATCCGCGACCTCGGCCCCGGCGCGCGGCTGTGGCTGCCGGTGCACCAGCCGGGCGCGCTGCTGTCGGTGGGGGACCTGCACTTCGCCCAGGGCGACGGCGAGGTCTGCATCTCCGCGATCGAGACCGGCGGATCGGCGACGTTCCGCGTCGGCCTGCAACGCGACGGCGGCTGGCGCCCGACATTCCCCTGCTACGAGGCGCCGCCGCGCCCGCCGCGCGCCGTGTTCGCCACCACGGGCATCCCGCTCGACGACGCCGGCCGGCAGGCCGACCTGGACCTCAACCTCGCCACCCGGCGCGCCCTGCTCGAGCTGCTCGGCTGGCTCACGACCGAGCGCGGCCTCGGCCGCGAGGCGGCGTACGTGCTGATGAGCGTTGCGGCCGACCTGCGCGTGACCGAGCTGGTCGACGCGCCCAACGCGCTGGTGTCGGCCGCCCTGCCGCTCGACGTCTTCGAGTCCCCCTAGCCCGCGATCGGCAGCGTCACCTCGATGCGCGCGAACGTGACCGCCCCGGCCGAGCGCTGCGGCGTGTAGAGCGTGGTGGCCGGCGTGATCTGGAGCCGGTAGCTCGAGCCCGCCACCGCCTCCGCGGCGATCGCCTCCAGCGGCCGCTCGATCGTGTGCGCCAGGCCGTCGAGCGTCACCGGGATCGGCGTCGCCTGATTGCCGACCACGTGACCGGCGCCGTCCACGATCTGGGCATAGACGTGCGTCTGCCCGGGCACGGCGGTCCCGCTGTAGGTGAGCTTGAGCGTCGGCTCGCCGATCACGTGCGCGTTCCCGCTCGCGGCCGGCAGCGCGACCTCGACGGCGTTGGCGGCCGGCGTGGCCGCGATCAGCCCTCCGGACGGGCTCGTCGGCGCGAT
>JAXDIH010000205.1:0-62431 GCA_034664105.1 Thermoleophilaceae bacterium | reverse complement strand
CAGGCCGTGACGCTGCTGCCAGAGCTGGTGCAGCCGGAGAGCCACACGGGCGTCGCCGTGCGGGCGATCGCCGAAGGCTCGGTGCACCGAACGATCTTTGCGGCAACCCGCAGCGCGGATGCCGCGCGCCCGTCAGTCCGGGCGCTGCTGGCGGCGGTCCGTGCCGCCGCCGCGGGTCTCGGCTGGGCGGCGCCCGGCGAGACCCGGCCGGACTAGCTCAGAAGTCGCTTGGCGCGCTCGGCGGTTCCGTGTGCCAGGCGGGAGCTTCCGAGGGCCAGGGCGTACCGTCTGCCGAGGCGCGCTTGCGGGCGTCCTTGCGGGCCTTCTTCTCGATCCGGCGCTCGAGCAGCCTGCGCTCACGGTTCAGCTTTGCCATCGTGGTCTTTCGCTTGCCACTTGAGGCCATGCCTGTCCTCCGAGTCGTTCGAGCGGGTCGGTGCGGGCGAAGCGGACGGAGGGCCCGCGAACGAGCCCTCCGTCGCTGGGCTTAAAGCGTCTGGACGTTCGCGGCCGCGGGGCCCTTGGGGCCCTCTTCGGCGTCGTAGCTGACCTTCGCGCCCTCGGTCAGCGACTTGAAGCCGCTGCCCTGGATCGCGTTGTGGTGCACGAACAGGTCCTTGCCCGCCTCATCGGGTGTGATGAAGCCGAAGCCCTTGTCGTCGCTGAACCATTTGACGGTTCCTGTAGCCATTCTTGTTCCCCCTCCGGGGTATGTGCACTGCGAAACGCGGAGGGTGCTCGAAGGCAACGACTGCGGAAACGCGGGGCACCTCTTTGGCCGAGCGGACGCTCGACCCGTCGCCCAAGGCTAGCGCCCGTCGCAGCGGAGCGAGCGAGTCGCCGTGTATGAAGGAGTTATGACCTTCATCGAGACCATTCCCGAAGCCGCGGCACCGGAGCTCGTGGCGAACATGTACGAGGCCGACCGCGAGACCTTCGGCCACCTGCCCAACTTCACCCGCGCCTTCTCGCACCAACCCGAGGTCTACGCGGCGTGGCGCCAGCTGATCGGGGCGATCAAGGCCCGCATGGACGTGCGCCGCTACGAGCTGGCGAGCGTCGCCGCGGCGCGCCGGCTGCGTTCCAGCTACTGCATGCTCGCGCACGGGTCCGTGCTGACCGAGCGGTTCATGGACGAGGACGCGGTGCGAGCCCTCGTGGCCGACCACCACTCGGCCGGCCTGACGGAGGTCGACATGGCCGTGATGGATCTGGCGGACAAGGTGGCCGACGAGGCCAGCTCGGTGTCCGAGGCGGAGATCGACCGCCTGCGCTCGCTCGGTCTCTCCGATGCCGACATCGGCGACGTGGTGGCGGCTGCCTCCGCGCGTTGCTTCTTCAGCAAGATGCTCGACGGCCTCGGCGTGGAGCCCGACGCCCGCTACGCGGAGCTGGAGCCACAGCTGCGGAGCGCGCTCACGGTCGGGCGACCGATCGCCACGGCACGGCGGCGGGCCCCGTGACGCCGGTCTCGACGGCGAACAGGCCGCCCGCCGCGGGCTGGCGCGCGAGCGCCTCCGGCCCGATGCCCCTGCGCGCGGTCGTGACGAACAGCGTCGACAGGCCGGACCCGCCGAAGCAGCAGCTCGTGACCTGGTCGGCGGGCACGCGGACCACGGTATCCAGGCGTCCCTCGGGGGTGTAGCGGTGCACGGCGCCGCCGCCCCACAGGGCGACCCAGATGCAGCCGTGGTCGTCCACGCACAAACCGTCCGGCACGGCGGCTGTCCGCTGGAGCTCGGTTACGAAGCTCAGCTCGCCGAGCGCCCCTGTCTTCACGTCGTACTCGAACGCGGATACGTGCCGGTGCCCCGAGTCTGAGAACCACATGGTGGCGCCGTCGGGACTCCAGCCCAGCCCGTTGGACACCGAGACCCCGGTCAGCACCGGTGTGGCCACCGGCCCGGCGTCGAGGCGGTAGAGCGTGCCCGCCCCCGGGGCCGCGTGGTTGTCCATCGTGCCGGCCCACGCGCGACCCTGGGGGTCGCACTTGCCGTCGTTGAAGCGCAGGTCCGGGCGGTCGGCCACCACCGCCAGCAGGCCGGACGCGGCACCCCCCTCGGAGAGCAGGCTGAAGCCGTCGGCGTCGGCCAGCAAGAAGCCGCCCGCGGCCGCCGGCAGGGCGCAGCCGACCGCGCGGCCGAGCTCGAAGGTGCGCAGCAGCTCGCCGCTCGCCGAGCCCACGTGCACGCGCCCGACGAGGATGTCCACCCAGGACAGGACGCCGAGCTCCGTGTCCCACGCCGGTCCCTCGCCCAGTTCCGCGGCCACTTGCGCCAGCGGCTCTGCGGCGAGGAAGCGCGGCATGTCCACAGCCAGTTCGACCCGCTCGGGGGTGAGTACCGTTCCAGCGCCTCGCCTGACGACCACTTGGCCGGCCCTCCGTCTGGCCTAACACGGGAGGCATGTCCCTTCGGAGTGTCGACTCGATCGAGCGCAGCGTCCACAAGACCAACGAGTGGGTCTCCGAGCTCGCGGAGGAGCTCGGTGCCGACCGCGAGGACGCCTGGCGCGTGCTGCACGCCTACCTTCAGACGCTGCGCGACGACCTGACAGTTGAGGAAGCGGCCCAGCTCGCGGCTCAGCTCCCGCAGGTGCTGCGCGGAGCGTTCTACGACGGCTTCGACCCCACCCACCAGCCGGCGAAGCTGCGTCACGCCGAGCAGTTCCTCGACCTGATCGCCGAGCGTGCCGGGCTTCCGGACCGGGATGCGGCCGCCCGCGCGGCCGAGGCGGCCACGGCCGTCCTGGAGCGCCACGTGAGCGAGGGTGAGGTCGAGGACGTGTTCGCGCAGCTGCCGCGCGAGGTGCGCGAAGTGCTTCAGCAGCACTGACCGTCAGCCCCCGGGGCACCCGCTATACGCCAAAACCCTCATTGGTGGGGATGGTCTGGCGCGATCGGGGGTACATAACGAGGATGGCGAGCCGCTCCGCCCGCTTTAGCTCTTTCGGGTCCTGTGGCTGAGGTTCACATCTGGCGGCGGGCATGCTGGTCGTGATGTGGCTGGCAGGCTGCGCGCTGGCCGCCCTGGCGTCGGCTGTCGTGACGAGGGCCGAGGGTCCCTGGCTGCTCGGCTTCGGGGTGATCATGGCCGCGCAGGCGGTCGTCGTCGTTGGGCGTGCGGCCCGGTTGCCGTCCTGGGCCACGTGGCCGCCGGCGCTGGGCTGCGTCGGGGCCTATGCCCTTCACTACGGCGCCGAGGACCTCGTCATCTACGTCGGCCTCGCGGCGCTGCTGATGCTGATCGTGGACAGGTTCGCCCTGCTCTCGGTCGGCGTTTCGCCGAGCCCTGACCCGGTCGCGCGGGATTTCGCGCGCGTGCGGCGCGAGCGCTCCCACCTGGCGGTGGCGAGCATCTCCGTGCCCGGGGGGCGCGGGTCGACGCGGCGGGTGGCCCAGGTCGCCGGGGAGCTGGCGACCGGCCTGCGCATGACCGACGCGGTGGTGCGCGTGGCGACGGGCGCCGAGGTGGTGGTCGTCATGCCCGGCGCCGACAGCGATGTCGCGCTGGCCGTCCTGGGTCGTTCCCCGGCCGGCGAGCGCACGAACGCGCTGATCGGAGTCGCCTCGTTCCCCGAGGACGGACAGACGTTCGAATCGCTGAAGGCCGTGGCCCGAGCGCGGGCACGGCCGTGGCAGCGAGGCGACGGGCCCAGCGTGGGCCTGCGTCCGACCGCGGAGCGCGAGGACCGACCGCCGATGCTCGTCGAGACCCGCGCTCTTGCGATTCCGCCACGGCGCGGCACCGACCTGCTCGCCCTCACTCTGCTGGCGCCGATCGTGGTCCCCCTGGTTGGCCTGCTCGCGATCGCGGTCAAGCTCGACTCGCCGGGCCCGGCGATGGTCCGCATCAACCGCCTGGGCCGCGACGGCCGCACCTTCGAGCTGTTCAAGCTGCGCAGCATGGCGCGCGACGCCGAACGGATGAAGGAGGCGCTGAAGCACCTGAACACCCTCCCCTGGCCGGATTTCAAGATCGCCGAAGACCCGCGCGTCACCCGGGTGGGGCGGGTGCTGCGCAAGTACTCGCTCGACGAGCTCCCGCAGCTGTACAACGTGCTGCGCGGGGAGATGACGCTGGTGGGACCGCGGCCGTGCTCGGTGAAGCTGACCGACTACGACCTCTGGCAGAGCGAGCGCCTAGACGTGACGCCCGGGCTGGTCGGGCGCTGGCAGGCCGAGGGGCGCGGGAGCATGGACTTCGCCGAGCGCTGCCGGCTGGACATCCGTCAGGCGCGGTCGAGGTCCCTGCGGACGAACCTCCGGCTCGTGCTCGCCACGGTGCGGTCGGTGTTCGTTTCGAGGGGGGCGTACTGAGCATGGACCTGGCTGCCCTTCGCGTGCGGCTGGCCCGCCGGTGGTGGGTGGTGGCTGCGGTGGCCGCGCTGGCGGCACTCGGGGCGGCGGTCGCGGCCGCGGGCGAGCCCGACGAACACCGGGCCACCGTGGAGTTCGTCCTGCGCCCGGACGTGTCCGTGACCAACAGCGACCTGCCCGGCACGCTGGATGCGCTCAAGTCCGACAGCCCGCTGGTGCACACCGTGGTTGGCGTGCTGAGGAGCCGGGCGATCCTGAGGAGGGCCGCGACGGACGCCGGCGTCCAGCTGGGGCCCGACTACACGATCGAATCGACGCTGCAGCCGGGAAGCACGCTGATCGACTCGACGCTGGCCGGGCCGGACAGGACGCTGGTGACCCGGCTCGCCGCCGGATACGCGCGCGCGGCATCGAACTACGTGGCCGCGAGCTACTCCGCGTACGCGCTGGAACGGCTGAGCACGCAAGCCGACGTGGGCAGCAGCGGTCCCGGGACGGCGCAGGTGGTGATCCTGGCGCTGCTGGTGGGTTCGGCACTCGGGGTGGCGCTGGTGGCCGCCGAGCTGCGCCTCGAGCCGCAGCTGCGCCGCCTGGTCGAGCAGGTCGAGGGGCGACGAGCGGCAGTGGAAGCGGGCGAGGCCAAGGCAGAGGCGGCGGCGCGCGACGAACGGCCAGAGGCGGACGCTGCGCCCGCGCCCCGGCCCGAACCGGCCGCGTCCAGGGGGTCCAACGGCCGGCCCGATGCTGCGCCCGCGCCGGAGCCCGGGGTTTCCCCCGCATCCGACGACCGGCCCCGGACCGGCCCCCGGCCAATCGCGCCGGCCCGGGCGATGCCGCGCCCCCCGCGCAAGCCCACCGCCGCGACCACTCCCCTCGCTCCGACACAGTCCGGCGCCCGGTCACAGGCGGGCTCGTCGCTCCAGCCCCCGGCGAGGCCAAAGCCCGCCCCGCGGCCGCGAACGCCGGCGGCGCCCGACGAGAAGCCGAGCGCGCGCGAGGACGTCAAGGCGGCACCGCGCAACCACCAGTCGAGCGCGCGCGACGAGGCGAAACCGAGCCCGCCGCCGGAGGCGAAGCCGGCGCCGCCCGAGGAGGCGAAGCCCTCCGAGCGCGAGGACGACAAGCCCACCCCGCAGGACGACGCGAAGCCGGCGCCGCCCGAGGACGACAAGCCCACTCCGCCCGAGGACGACAAGCCCACTCCGCCCGAGGACGAGGAGTGACGTGCATGACGCGAGCCTGACCGGCCACGCTCCGCCTCGTCCGGCTCCGGCTGCCCTCGCGCTCTGGTCCGGCCGGCTTGCCGTTGGCGCTGCCGCGCTTGCCGTCGGCAGCGCGCTTGGCCGCGCCGGCGACCCCTTGGAGCTCGTCGTCCTGGCCTGCTTCGGCGGTCTCGCTGTCGTCGGCGCCGTCTCCCAGCCTCGCTGGTCCCTCGTCGCCGCCCTCTTCCTCCTCGTCGCCTACGCCCCCGACGTCCTCGCCAACCGCACCTCCGCCCACGCCCTCACCGCCATCGTCCTGGCCGGCGCCCTGCTGCGCTGGGCCGCCGGCCGCGAACGCTTCGCCGTCCCCCGTGAGCTCGCGCTCTTCGCGGCGCTCGTCTTCGCCTACCTCCTCGCCTCCGTGTTCGCCGCGGATCGCTCGGCCGCCGCCGCCGAGACGCTCGACCTCGTCAGCTACGGCGCCGTCGTCGCCCTCCTGATGGTGCTCCTCGACACGCCTACCTGGCTGCGCCGCGCCCTGTGGGCGGTCGTCACGGGCGTCGGCCTGCTCGCCCTGCTCGCGATCGTCCAGCAGGTCACCAAGAGCTACGGGTCGTCCTACGCGGGCTTCGCCAGCGTCCTCCCCGACGGCGACGCCATGCGCAGCGCCGGCCCGCTCAACCCCAACCCGTTCGGCCAGGTCCTCGCCACCGCGGCGGTGCTCGCCTTCTACCTCGCCCGCATCCAGCCACGCGGGCCCGCGCGTCTCCTCGCCGCGTCGATCTCCGTCGCCTGCGTCGTGGCCCTCGCCTACACGCAGTCGCGGGCTGCCCTGATCGCGCTGCTGGTGGTGGCCGTGTTGGTCGGCCTGCTGAACGGCGTGCGCCTGCGCGTGCTCGCCCTTGGCTTGTGCGCGGTGATCGCGCTCGGGTTGCTGGTGTTGCCGCAGAGCCTGCAGCAGCGGGTCGGCGCGCTGTCGGAGGCCACCACCAGCTCCGACGGCACGACTCGGCCGGACACCGCCCTGCGTGGCCGCCAGAGCGAGAACCTCGCCGGCCTGCACATGTGGGCCGACCACCCGCTGCTCGGCGTGGGCCCCGACAACTTCGAGGTCCACTACCAGCACTACTCAGCGGCGATCGGCATCGATCCCCGGGCTGAGCAGCGCGGAGCGCACAACCTCTACCTCGAATCGCTGGCCGAGACCGGCCTGCTCGGAACCACGGCCTTCCTCGGCATCGTCTGGCTGGCGCTCGCGGGCGCCTGGCGAGCGCGCTCGCGCCTGGGCGGCAGCGACGCCCTGCTCGGCGAAGGCCTGCTCGTGGCCCTGGGCGCCTTCCTGATCTGCGCCGTGACCCTGCACAGCGCCTACGCGCGCTACGAATGGATCTTCCTCGGCCTCGGCCTGGCCGCCGGCTGCCTGGCGCGGAGGCCGGCGCGATGATCGCGGTGGCGGTGCTGGTGGTGTCGGCGGCGCTGGTGGCATGGATCTACGCCGGCTACCCGCTGGCACTCGTGCTGCTCGGCCGCCTGCGCCCGCGCCCCAGGCGGCGGGCTCCGATGGAGCCGCCGCTCTCGGTGATCGTGGCCGCCCACGACGAGGTCGACGTGATCGCCGACAAGGTGGTCAACGTCCTGGCCTCCGACTACCCGCCCGAGTTGCTGGAGCTGATCGTCGCCTCGGATGGTTCAAGCGACGGGACCGTGACGGCCGCGCGCCGGGCCGGCGCGACGCAAGTGCTCGACCTGCCGCGCCTGGGCAAGCTCTCCGCGCTCAACCGGGCCGAGCAGGTGGCCTCCGGCGAGATCCTGGTCTTCACCGACGCCGACTCCATGTTCGAGCCGGGCGCTCTGCGCCAGCTGATGTCCAACTTCGCCGACGAGCGGGTGGGCGGCGTCGCGGCCAACGTCGTCCGCTTCGTCGAGGAGGACGGCCGGCCCGTGGCCCGCGGTGAGGGCCTCTACTGGCGCTACGAGCGGCTGCTCAAGCGACTCGAGGACCGCGTGGGCAGCGTCGTGTCGGCGAGCGGCCAGCTCTACGCGGTGCGCCGCAGCTCGTTCACGCCTTCCACGCGGACGGCCGCCACCGACGACTTCGTGATCTCCAGCCAGGTCGTCAGAGAGGGTGGGCGCCTGGCCTTCGACGAACGGGCGGTGGTCCGAGTGGCGACCCCCGAGGAGGGCGGCACCGAGCTGCGCCGCAAGGTGCGCGTGATGAACCGCGGCCTGCGGTCGGCGCTCGCGCTCGGCGACGCGCTGCTGCCGACCCGCACGGGCCTCTATGCGCTGGAGGTGGTCTTCCACAAGCTCCTGCGCCGCTTCGTCGCGTTCTTCCTGGTGGCGCTGCTGGCCGCGAGCGTCGTGCTCGCGAGCCGGTCGCCCGCCTGGTGGATCGTGCTCGGCCCCCAGCTTGCCTTCTACGGCCTCGCGGCCGCCGGCGCCGTGCTGGCGCACACTCGCTGGGGGCGGCTGAAGCCGCTCTGGATCCCCTACTACTTCTGCCTCGCCAACGGCGCGGCGGCGCTGGCGGTGGTCTCGCTGCTCGCCGGGGTGAGGTTCACCACCTGGGAGCCGGTGGCGACACGGCAACAAGTCGCCCCGAGGGGCTGAGGCGATGGACGTGCGCGAGACCCTCAAGCGTGCGGCCGCGGCCGGCGCGCGCAGGGTTGCCCCGCCACCCGAGCAGCTCGGCCGGCGCGTGGTGCTGTGCTACCACTCGGTCAGCCCGTCGGCGAGCTATCTCTCGCTCTCGCCCGAGCTGTTCGACGCCCACCTGAAGTGGCTGGAGCGCCACTGCACCGTCGTGGCGCTGAGCGACCTGGTCGACCGGCGCCGCGCGTCAAGCGGTCCGCAGGTGGCGATCACCTTCGACGACGGCTACGCCGACAACCACACCCACGCGCTCCCTCTCCTGGCGGCGCGCGGCATGCCCGCCACGTTCTTCCTCACCGCCGGCTTCCTCGAGCGTGACGCGCCGGTCATGGCCCGGCTGGCCAACACCTGGAGCACGCCGATCGACCAGCTGGACCCGCTCGCCTGGGAGCAGGTCGAGGAGATGCGCGCGGCGGGCATGAGCTTCGGGTCGCACACCTGGAGCCATCGCAACCTGGCGCAGATCGACGACGCCGAGGCGGAGCGCGAGCTGACCCGCTCCAAGCAGGTCCTCGAAGAGCGCCTGTCGGCCCCGGTGTCGGCGATCGCCTACCCGTGGGGCAAGCTGCGCCGCCACGTCACCGAGAGCACGTTCGCCACCGCCGCTCGCGCGGGCTACGAGCTGGGGGTGTTCTCGCTGCCGCGCGCGCTACGGGAATCCGATCAGCCGTTGCGGATCCCGCGCTTCGGCGTCGGGTCCGAGCCAGTCGAGAGCCTGGCGGAGAAGGTGCGCGGCGCCATCGACTGGCACGGGGTCGTGCACGAGCGCATGCCCGTGGCGCTCGCCCGTGCGCTGTGGCCGCACGATGCCGGCGACCCAGCCGGAGTCGCATGACGCAAGCCACGCCCACGGTGAGCGCAGTGGTCACCACCTACAACTACGCGCGCTTCCTGCCCGACGCGATCGACAGTGTCTTGGCGCAGAGCTACCCGCACCTGGAGATCGTGGTCGTCGACGACGGCTCCACCGACGAGACCGCGGACGTCGTGCGGCTCTACGCCGCCCGCGGTGTGCGTTACGTCGCGCGCTCGCACGCCGGCGCGGGCCGGGCTCGCAACACCGGGCTCGAGGTCACCTCCTCCCCACTCGTGGCGTTCCTGGACGCCGACGACGCCTGGCTGCCGGACCGGGTCGAGGCGGGGATCGCCCATCTGGCCCGACACCCCGAGCTGGCTCTGGTGGCGGCGCACGCGTTCGCGTGCGACGAGCACCTGCGCCCCACGGCCGTCGTGCCCGCCGCCACACGCGAGAACGGCCACATGCTGGAGGCGCTGCTCGTGGACAACGTGGTCCTCAACCCCAGCTCTGTGCTCGTCAGGCGCGCTGCGATCGAGGCGGCCGGCGGGTTCAGCGAGATTCCGTTCGGAGAGGACTGGGATACCTGGATCGAGATCGCGAAGCGGTTCCCGATCGGGTTCGTCGACCGCCCGCTCGCGCTGGTGCGGCGCCACTCGGGCAGCGTGTCGCCGACGCGCGGTCGCGTGCGCGTGGACGTGAACCGGGCGATCGTCGAGCGTCACCTGAGCGCGTACCGGCCCGCCTGGAAGCGGCCGATCATCCGGCGGCGGGCGGCGTCGGTCGCGTATTTCCACGCCGGCCTGGGCAGCATCAAGCGCGGCGACAGGCGGGTGGCACGGCGCTACGCGGTCACGTCGGTCGCGCTGGACCCGTTCACGCTCGCGCGCCGGAAGGCGAAGCTCCTGACGCGTGCGTTCCTACCGGAGTCGGTGGCCGGCGTCCTGCGCACCGCTCGGGGGCGTCGTGCGTGATCTGGGGCAGCGCGCCTTCACGGGGTTCATCTGGGCCGCTGCCTCGTACGCCGGCGGTCGGATCCTGGTCTTCGTCGCGACCCTGGTGCTCGCGCGCCTGCTGGTGCCGGCCGAGTTCGGGCTCGTCGCGTTCGCGCTGGCCGTCATCCACTACATGGAGTACCTCACCGACCTCGGGCTCGGCGCCGCGCTGGTCTACCGCTCCGACGCCGAGGATCCCCGGGTCTCGTCCACCGCCTTCTGGATCGGCATCTGCGGCGGCCTGGTGCTGTTCGCGGTGTCGTGGCTCCTGGCCCCGCTGCTCGGCGACATCGGGCCGGACGAGCGCGTGGTGCCGCTGTTCCGGGTGCTGTCCCTGTACTTCCTGCTCACCGCGCTGGGAAAGGCGCACGAGTACCGCCTGCGGCGCAGGCTCGAGTTCCGCAAGCTGTTCTGGCCCCAGTTCCTCTCGGGGCTCACCAAGGGCGTCGTCAGCATCGCGCTCGCCCTCGCCGGTGCGGGCCCGTGGAGCCTGATCGTCGGGCAGCTGGCCGGCGCGCTGTGCCAGTCGGCGGCGCTCTGGATCGTCCATCCGTGGCGACCCAGCTTCACGATCTCGCGCACCCACCTGCGGCCGATGCTGCGCTTCGGGCTGGGCATCGTGGCCGTCGGACTGCTGGGCCAGGGCGCCAGCAACTTCGACTACCTGATCGTCGGGGCCAAGCTCGGCGCGGTCGCGCTCGGCCTCTACTACCTCGCCTTCCGGCTGCCGGAGCTGGTGATCCTGTCCGGCTTCCAGGTGGCCAACGACGTCCTCTTCCCCTTCTACGCACGGCTCAGGGAGGGCGCGGTGGAGGGTGCCGAGGAGCTACGGCGCGGGTATCTGCAGACGGTCCGGCTGGGGTCGATGGTGGCGTTCCCCGCCGCGTTCGCGATGGCCGCGCTCGCGCTCCCTCTGGTGCTGAGTCTGTACGGCGAGCGCTGGCGTCCCGCCGCCGAGCCGCTTGCCTTCGTCGCGATCTGGGCGGGCCTGGCCTCGCTGGCGAGCATGCCCGGCGCCGTGCTGAAGGCGCTCGGGCGCTCGTGGCTGCTCGCGGCCACCGGGATCATGCAGATCGCGATCCTGTTCCCCGCCATCTGGGTGGCCGCCAACTTCAGCATCACCGCCGTGGCGGCGGCCCAGGTGGCGGAGAAGACCGTGTCGCTCGCGCTGCTCGGCGTGGTGATCGGGCGGATCCTCGGGATCCCCTGGCACGCGACGTTCACAGCCGGCGCCCCGGCGCTGGCCCTGTCGGCCCTGATGGCGGCCGCGCTCTACCCGCTGACCACGACGCTCCCGCCCGCGCTGGCGCTCGCCGTCGGGATCCCGGTGGCCGGGCTCGTATACCTGGCGCTGCTGCGGCGCTTCATTCCCGACGGCTTTCGCATCCTCGTCGCCCCCCGACCCGGCGTGCCGGTGTCGAAGTGAGTCCGCGCTGGATGCTCCTGTTGGTGGCGCTGGCCACCGCGGGCTGCGGCGGCTCGGCGGCTCAGGGTTCGCGCGGGTCCCAGCCGGCCAGCGCCGCGCAGTCGCGCCCAGCGCTCTTCGTGGCCCCGAGCGGACGCGACGCCAATCCGGGCACCAGGCAGCGGCCGTTCAGGACGCTCGCGCACGCGCTCAGGAAGTTGCGCGCCGGCGATCGTCTCTACGTCCGCGGCGGCACCTACCGGGAGCGCGTCAAGGTGAGCGTGGCGCCCGGCCGCCCCGCGGCACGCGTGCTCGTGAGCAACTTCGCCCGCGAGCGGCCGGTCGTCCGCGGTCAGCTGTGGATCGGCAACCCGAGCTACTGGACGGTCCGGGGCATCAACGTCGCGTGGGCGAAGGGCAACCCCGACGAGCCGATGGCGCGGGTATACGGCGGCACCGGTTGGCAGCTCACCGGTGCGGAGATCTGGGGAGCGCACTCCACCTCCGGCCTGCACGTAGACGACGGACCGCGCAACAACCTCGGGAGCTGGTCGGTTACCGGCAACTGCATCCACGACACCTACCCCACCAACGGCCAGCACCAGGACCACAACATCTACGTCGACGACATGAGCGAGAGCCCAAATCCGCGCGGTCTGATCGCCCGCAACCTGCTGTTCAACGCCGTGAACGGGCGCGGCATCAAGCTCGGACCGGGCGACAGCACAGGCGGCGCCTTCGACGTGACCGTCAGGTACAACACGATCTTCAACGACGCCCAGAACGTGGGCGTCTCGCGCGACAGCTCCGGGGTGCGCATCTACCGCAACATCCTGGTCGGGGCCACGGAGGCCAACGTGTACGGCTTCGAGCTGGAGGGCCACGACAACCTGGTGCGTGACAACGTCGGGACGGAGGCGCCGCAGTTCCTCGCGAACACCGGCGGCGACCGGCCGCTCGTGGACGGCGGCCGCAACCTGCACCCGAGCACGCTCACCTTCGACTCCGTCGGCTGCCGGGGGCTGCACACCGGGCTGGCTGGCTACGGGGCCTACGGATGAGCCGCGAATCCGGCCTCGAGCAGGTGCACGCGGTCGAGATCGCCAAATGGGACGCGCTCGCCGACGTGCCCACCCCCGAGGAGAGCCTGAGGGTCGTGGACCCCGACTTCGGCGCCTACGCGCGCCGGGACGGCACGATGACCGGCATGGCCGAGTTCCTCGGCGACCTGCGCGGCCGCGAGGTGCTGGAGTTGGGCAGCGGCATGGGCGAGATGACGACGCTGCTGGCCCGCAGCGGCGCGCGGGTGACAGCGCTGGACATCTCGCCCGGGAGCATCGCCGTCGCCCGCCGCCGGGCCCAGCTGCACGGCGTGGACGGCGCGATCGGATTCGTGTGCGCGGCCGGAGAGGACCTACCGCTCGAGGGGGATCGCTTCGACGTGGTCGTGGGCAAGGCGGTTCTCCACCATCTGGACGCCGGCCGGGCGGCGCCGGAGCTGCACCGGGTGCTTCGTCCCGGCGGGCGCGCTGCCTTCGCCGAGCCGCTCGGCACCAACCCCGTCGTCGCCTTCGCCCGCGATCACCTTCCCTATCCGGGGAAGAACCCGCGCGGCGCCGACGTCCCGCTCAGCTACGCCGACATCCGGGCCTGGGAGGCGCCCTTCTCCTCAGCGGAGCATCGCGAGGTGCAGCTGCTGGAGATGGTGCAGCGGGCGCTCGGCCTGAGCCCGCTGCCGCGCCTGCGCCGGCTCGACGACCGGCTGCTGGCGCGAGTCCCGGCGCTCCGGCGGCTGTGCCGGTACGTGGTCATCACGGTCGTGAAATGAAGGGGTATAGGCAGCCCTTGCTTAGGGGTATCTACGGACCAGCTAGCGGATAAAGGGAGTCGTGGTATGGGCTTGCTCGGCATCGACCACTCGGCGTTCAGCCGCGCCTTTGCGGGGCGCTCGATCGCGGTCGGCCACGCCTTGGTCGATCACCCGCTGTTCACTCTCGACGCGATCGCCGAGCTGGCCGATCGCCTGCCGCCCGACGCCGTCAGGCGCGAGCGGGGCAACCTGCCGCTGGTGAACCGCGAGGGCTACGTCGACGTGGGCGACGGACCGCCGTCGGCGACCATCCGCGACGTCGAGCGCAACGGCTTCCGGATCTCGCTCCGCGACATCCAGCAGGACCCCCGGTACTCCGAGCTGATCGACCAGTGCCTCGACGAGGTCGAGGAGATCCTCGGCGGTCGCGAGGGAGGCATGCGACGGCGCACGGGCTATCTGTTCATCACCGCTCCCGCGGCGAACACGCCGATGCACTTCGACCCCGAGCACAGCTTCCTGCTCCAGGTGCGGGGCGTGAAGCACGTGAGCGTGGCCGCCTTCGAGGACGACTCGGTGCGCCAGCGGGAGCTCGATCGCTACTACGACGGCGCCGAGTGCGACTTCGCGGCGATGGAGGAGGTGGCCGAGGACTTCCGCCTCGACCCCGGCGTGGGCGTCTACCTGCCCTCGTTCGTGCCGCACTGGGTCACCACGGAGGCCGGCATCTCCGTGTCGTTCTCGATCCCGTTCTACACGGAGTTCAGCGAGCGGGCGGAGTCGGTCAACCGGATCAACCGCCGGCTGCGCAAGCTGAACCTGTCGCCGCGGGGGCCGGGCCGCTCCGAGCCGGTCGACCGCGTCAAGGCGGCCAGCTTCGACCTGTGGGGAAAGCTGAGCGAGGCGCGGCGCAAGCTGCCGGCATAGGCATGAGCTCCACCGAGGTCGTGGACCTCGAGGAGCTCGCGAGCCACGGAGACCTCGAGCGCGACTGGCTGGAGCTCGCGGCGAGCCACGAGGGCAGCTCGTACTTCCAGACGCCCGACTGGGTCCTCGCCTGGTGGGTGGCCCTCGCCGGCGGGCCGCCCACGCGGGTGGCGACCTGGCGGGCGGCGTCCGGCCGGCTGGAGGCGCTCGTGGCGCTGAGCCGCGATCGCGAGCGGCCGCACCGGCGGCTGCCGGTCGCGGTGCCGGTGTACGCGAACGCGGGCAGCGGCGCAGGCGTGGCCGACCACTGTGCGTGGCTGGTGCCCGCGGATCGCGGCGAGGAGGTGGCGGCGTGGCTGAGCGGCGCGATCGCGCGCTCGGCGCTGCTCGTGCGCAGCGCCGCCCCGGACTGGCCCGCCGGCGTGCTCCCGGCCGGGGCTCGGGAGGTCGAGGCGATCCCCTGTCCGCGCGTGGGGCTGCCATTCGGGTCGGACGGCGGGCCCTCGGATGACTTCCTCCGTCAGCTGCGGCGCTTCACGCGGCGCCTCGGTCGCGAGGGCGTGCGCTTCGAGTGGGTGGCGCCCACGCTGGTCGACGAGCCGCTGCTGCGAGCGCTCTTCGAGCTGCATGCCCAGGCCCGGCCGGACGGCTCGTTCGGCCTCCACCAGCTGGGCTTTCACCTGGAGCTGTGCAGGCGCGCCGCGCCGGGCCGGGGCCCGGCGGCGGTGGTCGCGCGGCGCGGGGACGAGATCGTCGGCGTCCTCTACGGGTTCTGGTGGCGCGACACGTTCGCTGCCTACCAATCGGGTTGGGATCGCCGGTACGCGCGCCAGGGCCTCGGCAACGTGCTCGTCCTGCACGCGCTGGAGCTCGCCGCCGAGCGGGGCGCCCGGACGTTCGACTTCCTGCGCGGCACCGAGCCCTACAAGTACCGCTTCGGGGCGCGCGACCAGTGGGACCGCACGTGGCTCGTGCCGCGCGGCCCCGCCGGCGCCCTGCTGCTCGGCCGCCATCTCCTGCGCGCCCGCCGGCGCCCCGCGGCTACGCCCGGCGGCCGCTGATCGATTCGTCGAACAGGTCACCCAGCCGCTCGGCCTCTCGCGTGAGGCTGAACGAGCGCTCGACCAGCTCGCGCGCGCCGGCCGCCAGCCGGCCCGCGAGCTCGTCGTCATCCAGCAGGCGCGCCATGGCCGCAGCGAGGCCGTGGGCATCGCCGGGCTCCACCAACAGGCCGGTCACGCCGTCCTGGACCAGCTCGGGTATGCCCGAGAGGCGAGTGGCCACCACGGGCACCCCGCTGGCCATCGCCTCCATCAGCGCGACGGGGATTCCCTCCATCCTGCCGCTGGGCAGCCGCACCGAGGCAAGCACGAAGGCCCTGGCCGCGGCCAGCGTGTCGCGTACCTCCTCCGAGGACCGGGGTCCGAGCAGGGACACGCGGTCGGCTACGCCGCGCTCGCGTGCGCGCCGCAGGATCCGCTCGCGCTCGGGCCCGTCGCCCACCAGCTCGAGGACCGTGTCCGGACGGCGCTCGGCCAGCAGCGCGAGCGCGTCGATCAGGTGCACGTGGCCCTTCTTGGGGAACAGGCTGGCCACGCACACGACGCGGTTGGGATCCCGGTCGCTCAGGCCGCGCCAGCCGTAGCGCTCGCCGTCGACACCGCAGTGGATCACCTCCGGGCGCCGCGCGGCAGGGCAGCGTTGGAGCAGCAGCCGGCCGTTGTAGTCGGAGATCGCGACCGCGAAGCGCGCATCGGCGACCTTGCGATCGAGCAGAACGGGGGCGACGAAGAGGTCGTTGGCGTGGGCGGTGAAGCTGAACGGGATGCCGGCGAGGCGGTGCACGACCCACGCCGCGGTGGCCGCGTGGCTGGCGAAGTGCGCGTGGACGTGGTCGACCCCGTCGCGCTCCGCGCCGCGCGCCAGGCCCGCGGCCGCGAGGAACACGACCAGCTCGTGCGCGGCTTCGCGGGGGGAGAACCGCAGCGCTCCGCGCAGCACCGCAGCGAGCGTCGAGAGATACGTCCCCGGACTCCGGACGAGCCAGGCGACCTGAGCCGCGACCGTACGCGCCGCGCCCGGAAAGCGCACGCGCGGCAGCACCCGCGCGCTCTCCGGGTGGACGGGCTGCTCCCGGCTGCGGCGCAGCGCCGCCAGCTCCATCCGAAAGCGTCCGTCCAGGGCGAGCCACTCGTTGACGACGAAGGTCTCGGTGAGCGCGGGGAAGCGCGAGACGACGTACAGCACGACCGGAGCGGGGCCGGCGCTCACGCCGCTCCGCGAGCGATCGTCACGTAGGCCCGCGCCAGCCGGTCCGCCGCCGCGTCCAGCGACAGGGCTTCCGCGACGAAGGTGGTGGCCGCACTGCCCGCCTCCGATCGCAGCCGCGGGTCGTCCACGAATCGCTCGATGGCGGCCGCCCAGGCGGGGACGTCGCCGTCGGGCAGCAACACGCCTCGCCCTTCCTCGAGCAGCTCGCGTGCGCCACCCACAGAGCCGCTCGCCAGGCAGGGCAGGCCGCAGGCCATCGCCTCGAGCAGCGCGTTCGACATCCCCTCGCCGTGCGAGGACAGCAGGAAGGCATCCGAGGCACGCAGGACGTCGGGCACCTCCGACGAGAGGCCGCGGAAGCTCACCCTGCTCGCGATGCCCAGCCGCTCGACCTGCGCCTCCAGGCGACGGCGCTCGGGGCCGTCGCCCACGACCGCGAGCGTCATCTCGGGCACACGAGCGGTAGCGGCGAGCAGCGTGTCGACGTCCTTGACCGGATGGAGGCGCCCGACGAAGACGCCGATGAAGCGGTCGGCCGGGAGACCGAGCCGCTCTCGCAGCTGCCGGCGCTCGTCTCCGGTCGCGGGTCGATGGACATCCACGTCCACGCCGTTGGGGAGCGCCAGGATGCGCTCGGCGGGCACCCCTGCCGCCAGCAGCTCCCGCCTCGCCTCGGCGCTGAGCGCCGCGAACCAAGCCGATCGGAACAGCAGCCGCGCCCTCAACCGGCCCAGCGGCTTGCGGGCCAGGCGGGCGAGGTCGCCGGGCGGGCCGGCGCCGAGCACGGTGACCAGGCACGGCAGCCCGAGCAGCCGACCGCCGAGTGCGATCGTGGCCGGCGACAGCGCACCGTGTGCGTGGACGAGATCGATCTGGGAGCGATGCCGCAGCAGGTGAACGAGCGCGGCGGCGACGTATACGAGCGACGCCAGCGGCGACTCGCCGGCGAGCGGGGTGCGGTGCACCACCGAGCCGGCGATCGGCTCGGTGCGCGGACATCCCTTCACCGCGCGCGTGTGTATCTCGGTGCGTATGCCACGGGCGGCCAGGCGCGGCACCAGCCGCTCGAGCTGCAGCTCGGCTCCGCCGACGTGCGGGCGGAACGCCTGGATCGCGAGCGCCGCGCTCAGGCCCGGCGCCGACCGGCTGGCCGCTGGATGCCTCAGCTGGCCTCTGCCCATGCAAGCGCCGGTGCGGCCTTCGGCGATGCCGCCTCCGGCAGCGCGACGCTTTCACCCTGGGCGAACAGACCCGCCTCCAGCGACGTGCTCGGGCTCCAGCCCAGGTCGGCCGACGCCTGGCCGATGTCGGCGATCGTACGGCGCGCGTCGCCCGTAGCCGCCGGGACGTGGCGTATGTCGAGCCGGCGCCCCACGACGTTCTCGCACAGCGTCAGCGAGTCCAGCAGCGAGATCTCGGAGCCGCCGCCGATGTTGTACACGTACCCGCTCGTCGCTCGCTCCATGGCCCGCAGGGTGCCGTCGACGATGTCGCCGACGTAGGTGAAGTCGCGCGTCTGACGCCCATTGCCGAGCAGGCTGAAGGGACGGTTGGCTGCCAGGCACTCGAAGACGCGGGCGAAGGCCATGTCGGGCCGTTGCCTGGGCCCATAGACGGAGAAGTAACGCAGTCCCACCGCGTCGAGCCCAGCTGACCGCGCGTACGCGTTCGCCAGCCCCTCACAGGCCAGCTTGGACACACCGTACGGTGACACCGGCAAGGGCTTGGCGTCCTCTCTGAGCGGATAGTCGTCCGCGTCGCCGTAGATCGACGACGAGGATGCGTACACAACTCTTATTCCCTGCGCGACGGCCGCCTCGAACACCCTTTGAGTGACGAGCAGGTTGTCACGCAGGTACCCCTCGAAGGTGGGGCCCCAACTCGTGCGTACGCCGGGTCGCGCCGCGAGGTGAAAGACGCCGTCCACACGGTCCATCAGGGGCTCGACCGCGTGCTCGGCCAGGTCGAGCTCGGCAAAGCGGACATCGCCGCCGGCGCAGGACTGCCGGAGGTTGCGTTCCTTCACCGAGCGCGAGTAGTTGTCGGTGAAGGAGTCGACGCCGACGACCGAGCACCCGCGTGCTGTGAGCGCCTGAGTCAGATGCGAGCCGATGAAGCCGGCGCAGCCGGTGACGAGGTAGCGCCGGCCGGGTGTGAGGTCGCGTCGGTTGCCGTGGAAGCCGTTGCGCCCGTCGACCCGGCGCCTCAGGTCACCCGTGGCCGCAACGCCCAGATCGCCGTCGTGCAGGCGGACCGCGACGTTTCGACGCAGCCCGCTGAGGAGCGCTGGGAAGTCGATCGTCCCGGCACGCCCACGCCCCCGGCCTATTCCCACTAACTGCCTTCTGTCTCCCGACGCCCGACCCTGGTTCCGAGCCGCTGCGCCGTGGGTTTCCATAAACGTCACTTTTCCTTACCCCGGGCCGGTGAAGGCACAACCTTCCGGCGTGGAGAAAGTCGCCAAATTGTGAGAATGCTGCGCGAGGTGCGCTCGGTCAGGTCCCGCGCGACCTTCTGAGGAGGTAGGTGTCCATGATCCAACCCTTCCTCTCCCTGGCCTCGGCGCGGACCCGTTGGATCTCTTCGCTGACCTCGCTGAGCGGGCCCGCCACGAGGATCTCGTCCGCGGTCCCGATGTAGGCGCCCCAGTAGATCTCGACGTCGTCCGGCGCCACGGTCTTGAACGTGCAGTCGGCGTCCAGCATCACCACGACGTCGTCGCTGCCCTCCGGGAAGCCCTCTGCCAGGCGGCGCCCGGTGGTCACGTGCACCGCTCCACCGACCCGGTTGAGCGGCACCCCGTGCCTGGCCGCCAGGGCCTGCACGCTGCTGATGCCGGGGATCACCTCGTAGTCGAGCTCCAGCGCACCGCGGCCCACGATCTGGTCGATCACCGCAAGCGTGCTGTCGTAGAGCGCCGGATCGCCCCAAACCAGGAACGCGCCGCGCTGCCCCTCCTCGAGCTCGTCGCGGAGCGCCTGCTCCCACACGTCCGCGCGGCGGCGGCGCCAGTCCTCGACCGCCTCGCGATAGGCGGGCGTGGTGCGGTCGCGCTCGGGGTCTTGGACGTCCACGACCCGGTAGGACGGGTCCTCGACGAAGCGCTCGAGGATCTGCCTGCGCAGGTCGACGAGGTCATGGCGCTCGCCGGGCTTGTCGATCACGAAGAACACGTCGACCTCGTTGAGCGCCTTGATCGCCTGCACCGTCACGTGGTCGGGGTCGCCGGCGCCGATCCCGATGACGGACAGCCGCCTCATCGCCAGAAGCCGAGCAGCGTGGTGCAGACCGCTACCTCTACGAGCGCGACCGTGGCGCCGATCGTGTCGCCCGTGCGCCCCCCGATGGCGTGGCGCGCCGCCACGCCGGACAGCAGGGCGATGGCCGCGGTGACGGCGAGCGCCACGAGCCCTGGCAAGGCCCCGGCGGCGATCCCGGCCGCGACCACCGCGCACACGCTCGCTACCACCAGCCCGGTGCGGCCCACGTGGAAGCCGGCGCCCAGCCCCTCGGGGCGCGCCGGAGGCGTGCCGGCGGCGTGCAGCAGCGCAGCCCAGCGCGATAGCGCGCCGGCGGTCACGAGCGCGGCCAGGCCCTCGCGCTGGCTCAGCGGCGCGACCGCCGCGAGCAGCAGCAGGGCCCAGCCGACCAGGGCGAGCACCCCGAACGCGCCGGTGGCCGAGTCGCGCATGACGGCCAGCCGGCGCTCACGGTCGCCGCGCACGCCGAGTCCGTCGGCCGTATCGGCCAGCCCGTCCTGGTGAAGCGCCCCCGTGGCCAGCACGAGCGTGGCCATGGCAAGCACGGTTGCCGCGGTCGCCCCGAGGACCGGCTCGGCGCCCACCCGCACCCCTCCGGCCAGCGCGCCGATAGCGGCTCCCACGGCGGGAAACCACGCCGCGGCGGCGCCGATGTCGGCGGCGCTCCGGGCGCGCACGGGGACGACTGTCAGGAACGAGACCGCCAGCGCGAGCTGGGCGCCCGCGCGGCGCAGCCCGCGCGCCGGCGCGAGCTCATCGACGGTCAATCCCCGCCTCCTCGAAGGTGGCCATGGAGGCGTGGAGCGCCCCGGCGGCCTCCACGATCGGCAGCGCGATCAACGCCCCGGATGCCTCGCCGAGGCGCAGGCGCAGGTCGAGCAGCGGCTCCAGCCCGAGCTCCTCCAGCACGCGCCCGTGGCCGGGCTCGGCCGAGCGGTGTCCCGCGATCAGCACCTCCCCCACGCCCCGATCGAGGCGGACCGCCGCCAGCGCGGCCACCGTCACGGCGTACCCGTCGAGCAGCACCGGCAGGCGGCGGCGCGCGGCCTCGGCGGTGGCTCCGGCGAGCGCCGCGAGTTCCAGGCCCCCGACCGCCAGCAGCGCCTCGCGCCCCCCCGCCGGCGCACCGTTGCGCTCCAGCGCGCGGGCCACGAGCGCCCGCTTGCGCTCGAGCCCGGCCGTGTCCAGGCCGGTGCCGCGGCCGACCGTCTCGGCCGGCGTCGCCCCGGTCAGCGCGCAGGCGAGCGCGGACGTCGTGGCGGTGTTGCCGATGCCGATCTCGCCCAGCACCAGGCAGTCGACCCCGCGGTCCGCGAGCTCCCCCGCGAGGTTCGCACCGGCGGCAAGGGCCGCATCGAGCTGGTGCGGCGTCAACGCCGGGCCCTCGGTCATGTCGGCCGACCCGGGCGCGACCTTGGCGTCGCGCACGCCGGCGGGCGTGGGGCCCTCCAGCCCGACGTCGGCCACCAGCAGCTCGTGCCCGCCCTGGCGCGCCAGGACGCCGACCGCGGTCTCGGCCCGCGCCGCGGCTGCGGTCACCTGGGCGGACACGGCCGAGTCGAACAGGCTCGTTCCATGGCGCACGTGCCCGTGGTCGGCCGCACAGACGAGCACGCCGGCGCGCAGGCGCGCGGGCGGCGGACCCCCCGCGATCGCCGCCCAGCGCTCGATCAGCGCCTCGATCGCGCCCAGGCTGCCGGCCGGCTTGACCAGCCGATCGAGCCGGTCGCGCGCGGCGGTGGCGGCGGCACGGTCGGGCACTGCTACGGGAGCGGTGGAGCGGCCGTTGGAAGGCGCCTCCTCCCCGCGCCAGCGCTCTTCCATCACCACGGCGTCGAGGGGAGCGCGCTCGGACCAGCCGGCGGCCTCGAGCCCCGGCCGCACCGGCCGCTCGTCCGGCCAGCCGACGCAGAGGTAGGCGATCGGGTCGACCCGGGCGGGAATGCCGAGCAGGGCGCGCAGGTCGTCCGGCCGGTAGAAGCTCACCCAGCCCACCCCCAGGCCCTCAGCGCGGGCGGCCAGCCACAGGTTCTCGACCGCGCAGGCGGTGCTGTACACGTCGGTCTCCGGGATCGTGCCGCGGCCCAGCACCTCGGCCGCGGGGTCGCCGTGGTCGCAGCACACGCAGACACCGAGCGGCGCCTCCACGACGCCCTCGATCTTCTGGTCGAGGAACTGGCGCGTGCGCTCGTCGAAACGGTCGGCCTGGCGGATGCGTTCGCGCTGAGCGAGCTGATGCACGGCCACCCGAGTGGCCGGATCGCGGACCACGATCAGGCGCCAGGGCTGCATCAGGCCCACCGACGGCGCGCGGTGGGCCGCCTCGAACACGCGCCTCAGCAGGTCCTCGGGGACCGGGTCGGGGCGGAACTTGCGGATGTCGCGGCGCTCGGCGATCACCCGGTAGACGGCCTCGCGCTGGCCCTCCGGGTAACGCCAGCCGTCCGGATCCGCGGCCCGCTCGGCGGCTCGCGAGGAGTCGAAGCCCGGAGGCGTGGGCGGGCGCGTCAGGCGATCCGGAGCCGTCACACCCGAGAACACTAGCCCCGGTGTAGCATCCGACCGGTCAGTGCGGCGGTGCGAGGAACCCGGTGCAAGTCCGGGACGGTCGCGCCACTGTGACCGGTACCCCAGCGGGCCGGGAGTCAGGAACTCGCCACGCCGCAAACCCTTCCGAGTGCGGGACGCTCGATCCCGTGGAGGTAGAAGATGAAGGCAGCGACGGTCGGGGGATGAGGCGGCTGTTGCTCGTGCGCCACGCGCCCACGGACGCGACGAGACAATCGGCCTTTCCGCGCGACGAGCCGCTCGACCGGCGCGGCCGCGAGCAGGCCGCGCGCCTGGCGCCCAGCGTGCCGCGGCACTGCGAGGCGATCTCCAGCCCGGCGCTGCGCTGCCGCGAGACCGCCCAGGCCGCGGGGCTCGACGCGACGCCCGACCCGGCACTGGCCGAGTGCGACTTCGGCGCGTGGGCCGGTCGCTCGCTGGCGGACATCGAGCCTTCCGCCGCGCGCGCCTGGATGACCGATCCCGACTCGGCCCCCCACGGCGGCGAGAGCCTCACCGACTTCGCCGGGCGCGTGGCCCGCTGGCTCGACGACCAGGCGCAGCGGAGCGGCAACGCGGTGGCGGTGACGCACGCCGGCGTCGTGAAGGGCGCGCTCGTGCACGCACTCGATGCCCCGATCGAGAGCTTCTGGCGCATCGACGTGACGCCGCTGGCCATCACCGAGCTGCACGCCCACGACGGACGCTGGACGATCACCCGGGTGAACCACCTCCTCGAAGCGGACGCGCACGCGTGAGCGGCACGGCGCTGCTGGGCGGCTACGCCGCAGACCTCGCGCTCGGCGACCCGCGTCGCTGGCATCCCGTCGCGGGCTTCGGCCAGGCCGCGCTGCGGGCGGAGCGGCTGGTCTACGCGCCGTCGCGTCACCGCGGCGCGCTGTTCGCCCTCGGCGTGGTGGCGGTGGCGGCGCTGAGCGCCGAGCTGGCCGGCCGGGCCGCGCGGCGCGCCGGGGCCGGCTCCGGGCTGGTGCTGGCCACGGTCACCTGGGCCGCGCTCGGTGGCCGGTCGCTGACCTCCGAGGCGCGCCGGATCGCCGGGTTGCTGGAGACCGGCGACCTCGCCGGCGCGCGGGCGGCTCTGCCCGCGCTGGTTGGGCGCGACACCAGCGCGCTGAACGAGGAGCAGGTGTGCCGCGCCGTGGTGGAGTCGGTGGCCGAGAACACCTCCGATGCCGTGGTGGGCGCGCTGCTGTGGGGCGCGGTGGCCGGGCCCGCCGGAGTCGTCGCCTACCGCTCCGCCAACACGCTCGACGCGATGGTCGGCCACCACAGCGAGCGCTACGAGGCATTCGGCTGGGCCGCGGCGCGCCTCGACGACGTGATGAGCTGGCCCGGAGCCCGTGGCGGAGCGGCGCTGGCCGCGCTGGCCGCACCGCTCGTGGCCGGCTCGCCGCGCGCCGCCTGGGGCGCTGCCCGGCGCGACGGTCCGGGGCATCCCAGCCCCAACGCCGGCCGCATGGAAGCCGCGTTCGCGGGCGCGCTCGGGGTGAGCCTCGGCGGCCCGCTCAGCTACGACGGTCGCGTGGAGCTGCGGCCCCGGCTCGGGGACGGGCGACCGCCGCGCCCGGCGGACGTCCGCCGCGCCGCGCGGCTGTCATTGGCGGTCGGCGCCTGCGCCGCTGCCGCGTGCGCGCTGCTGCGCGGAGCCCGGACGCGGAGGGCACCCGCGTGAAGGGAGCGCTGCTCGTATGCGGCACTCACTCGGATGCCGGCAAGTCCGTGGTCACGGCCGGCATCTGCCGCTGGCTGCACCGCGCCGGGGTGAGCGTCGCGCCTTTCAAGGCCCAGAACATGGCGCTCAACTCCGTGGTGGCGCCGGACGGCAGCGAGGTCGGCCGCTCGCAGGCGGTGCAGGCCGCGGCCGCCGGGCTCGAGCCCGAAGCCGCGATGAACCCCGTGCTGATCAAGCCCTCCGGGGAGCGCCACAGCCAGGTCGTGGTGATGGGCCGGCCCTACGCCGACGCGGACGCGCGCTCGTACCAGGAGCTCAAGCACGAGCTGCGGCCGGTGGTGGCCGAGGCGCTGGCCGACCTGCGCTCCCGCTTCGACGTGGTGATCTGCGAGGGCGCGGGCAGCCCCGCCGAGATCAACCTGCGTGACGGCGACCTCGCCAACATGGGCTTGGCCCGAGCCGCCGGCCTGCCGGTGCTCGTGGTCGCGGACATCGACCGTGGCGGCGTGCTCGCGTCGCTGTTCGGCACGCTCGCCCTGCTCGAGCCGGAAGACCAGGCCCACGTAGCCGGCTTCGTGATCAACAAGTTCCGCGGCGACGCTTCGATCCTCGAGCCGGGCGTCGCGCGGCTGGAGGAGCTGACCGCGCGGCCCACGCTCGGCGTGCTGCCGTGGGTCGAGGACCTCTGGATGGACGTGGAGGACTCGCTGGCGCTGGAGGCGCCGCGGCCGGAGCAGCCCGCCCTCGGCTCGACGCTGGACGTGGCCGTCGTGCGCCTGCGCTGGATGAGCAACTTCACCGACCTGGATGCGCTGGCCGCCGAGCCGGGCGTGCGCGTGCGCTTCACGCGCTCCGTGGCCGACGTCGAGCGCGCCGACCTCGTGGTGCTGCCCGGCACCAAGGCGACCGTCGAGGACCTCGAGCGCCTGCGCGACGCGGGGCTCGACCGCGCGCTCGCCCGCCGCGTCGAGGCCGGCGGACCCGTGCTCGGGATCTGCGGCGGCTATCAGCTGCTCGGCGAGCGCATCGTGGACGAGGTGGAGTCCGGGCGCGGCAGCGTCGCGGGCCTTGGCCTGCTGCCCGTGAGCACCGAGTTCGGCCGCGAGAAGGTGCTGCGCCGGCGCACCGGGCGCTGCCCCTGGCTCGATACCGGCGCCTCGGGCTACGAGATCCGCCACGGCCGCGTGACCCGCCACGGTGGCGAGGACCTGCTCGAGGCCGACGGCGAGCCGGACGGCTGCCGGCTCGGGCCGGTGCTGGGCACCTCCTGGCACGGCGCGCTCGAGCACGATGCCTTCAGGCGCGCGCTGCTGGTGCGCCTGGCCGCCGAGCGCGGCCGCGGCTTCGTGCCGGGCGACGTCAGCTTCGCGCACGCGCGCGCAGCCCGGCTGGACGTGCTCGGCGACCTGATCGCCGGCCATCTCGACACCGACCGCCTTACCGAGTTGATCGACGGGGGTCCCCCCGTGGGGCTGCCCGATGTCCGGACGGAGGTCCGCTCTTGCTTCGCTTCGTGACCACCGCCGACACCGAGATCCTGGCCACCGCCGGAGCGGTGGAGCGGCTGCCCGACGACTTCCCCGAGGTGCGCTGCGCCAACCCGGCCACGGCTGTCGACTACGACGCGCTGATCGACGACGTCCTCGACGGCGCGCGGGTGGTGCTGTGCCGCATCCTCGGCGGGCGGCGCGGCTGGCCGGGCGGCTTCGACGCCCTGCGGGCACGCTGCGCCGAGCGCGGGGTCGCCCTGCTGGCGCTGGGCGGGGAGGCGGAGCCCGACGCCGAGATGACCGAGCTCTCGCTGGCCCCGGCCGGCGCCGTCGCGCAGGCCGGCGAGTACCTGCGCCACGGCGACATCGACAACGTCGAGCAGCTGCTGCGCTTCCTGGCCGACACGTTCCTGCTCGACGGCCACGGGTTTGCTCCGCCGCGCGAGGTCGCGGACCTGGGCGTGTACCTGCCCGGCGAGGGCGACGTGGAGCTCGAGCGCGCCGTGGAGGGCCACGATCCCGCGCTGCCGACGATCGGCGTCTGCTTCTACCGCTCGCACCGGCTCACGGGCAACACCGCCTTCGTTGACGAGCTGTGCCGGGCGATCCGAGCGGCCGGCGCGAACCCGCTCGCCGTGTGGAGCTACACGCTGCGCCGCGGACCGGATGGCTCCGTGCCGGCGCTGTCGCTGCTTCAGGGGCGCGTGGACGCGCTGCTGGTGACCATGCTCGCCACCGGCGGCTCGGGAGCCGCGGACGCGCGCGCCGATGACGGCGAGGGCGTCGGGGAGACCTGGCAGGACTGGGACGCCTCGGCGATCGCCGCGCTCGACGTCCCCGTGCTCCAGGCCGTGTGCGCGACTGGCTCGCGGGCGGCCTGGGAGGAGTCCGACTCGGGACTGACGCCGCTCGACGCCGCCACCCAGGTGGCGATCCCCGAGTTCGACGGCCGGCTGCTGGGCGGCGTGATCTCCTTCAAGGAGCGCGACGCGGACGGCTCGCCCGTCGGCGTCGCGGTGCCCCGCTACGTGCCCCACCCCGAGCGCTGCGAGCGCGTCGCGCGCCTGGCCGTGCGCAGCGCGCGCCTGCGCGCCCTCCCCGCGGAGCAGCGGCGCGTGGCGGTGCTGCTCACGAGCTTCCCCACCAAGCACGCCAAGGTCGGCATGGCCGTCGGGCTCGACACTCCCGCCAGCGCGCTGCGCCTGCTGGACGCGCTGCACGGCGACGGGATGGCGGTCGAGCGCCCCTTCGAGCACGGCGACGAGCTGATGCACGCGCTGATCGACGCGGGCGGGCACGACCCGGAGTTCCTTACCGACGACCAGCTCGCCCTCTCCCCCCTGCGGCTGCCGGTGGCGGACTACCTGCGTTGGTACGCGGAGCTGCCGGAGGAGCTGCGCACCGGGATCGAGGAACGCTGGGGTCCGCCGCCGGGCGACCGCTACGTGCACGGCGACGACTTCGTGATCGCGGGGCTGGAGCTGGGCAACGTGCTGATCGCGATCCAGCCGCCGCGCGGCTACGGCGAGGACCCGGTCGGGATCTACCACGACCCCAAGCTGCCCCCCACCCACCACTACCTCGCGTGCTACTGGTGGATCCACCGCACCTGGGCGGCCGACGCGATCGTCCACCTCGGCAAGCACGGGACGTTGGAGTGGCTGCCCGGCAAGATGCTTGCCCTGTCGGCGAGCTGCGCCCCGGACGCGGCGCTCGGCGACGTGCCCCTGATCTACCCGTTCGTGGTCAACGACCCGGGCGAGGGAGTGCAGGCCAAGCGGCGCGCCCACGCGCTGATCGTCGACCATCTGGTGCCGCCGATGATGCGCGCCGACACCTACGACGAGCTGGCCGAGCTGGAGACGCTGCTCGACGAGTACGCGCGCCTGGAGGTGCTCGACCCGCCCAAGCTCCCCGCCCTCGCGGCCCGCATCTGGACGGCGATCGAGGCCGCCAACCTGCAGGCGGACATCGGCGTGGAGGAGCGTCCCGACGACGTGGGCGCGCTCGTGGAGCACATCGACGGCTATCTCTGCGAGGTCAAGGACATCCAGGTCAAGGACGGACTGCACGTGCTGGGGCAGGCGCCCGAGGGCGACCAGCTGCGCGGGCTCGTCTCGGCGGTGCTGAGGCTGGGGTCTGGCTCGGTGCCCGGGCTGCGCCGCGCGGTCGGCGCGGCGTTCGGCCTCGACGAGCCGGCGCTGGTGGCCACCCCCGGCGTCCCGGCTCCCCCGGTGCCCGACGAGCTGACCGTGCGCTTCAGCGGCCCCGCGGCGAGCTCCGGCGACGTGGTCGATCGCCTCGAAGCCGCCCAGATGGCGCTGCTCGACGCGCTCGCCGCCCGCGAGTGGGACCCCGCGAGCGCCGGGACCGTGTGCGCCGAGGTGCTCGGACACGCCGACGAGGGCGTGGAGCGCGCGCTGCGCTTCGCCGCCTCCGAGGTGGTGCCGCGCATCCGCGGGACGGCGGCCGAGCTGGACAACATCGTGGCGGCGCTGAACGGCCGGCACGTGCCGGCGGGACCCTCCGGCAGCCCCACGCGCGGCCGCGTGGACGTGCTGCCGACCGGCCGGAACTTCTACTCCGTGGACCCGCGCGCGCTGCCGTCGGAGCTGTCGTGGGAGGTCGGCGTGCGGCTGGCCGACGCGCTGCTGGACCGCCACCGGCGCGAGGCCGGCGAGCTGCCCCGGATGGTCGGGATGGTGGCCTGGGGCACGTCGGCGATGCGCACGCAGGGCGACGACGTGGCGGAGATCCTGGCGCTGCTCGGCGTGCGCCCGACCTGGCATCCCGAATCGGGCCGGGTGACCGGGATCGAGGTGATCCCGCTGGCCGAGCTGGGACGCCCGCGCATCGACGTGACCGTGCGCATCTCGGGCTTCTTCCGCGACGCGTTCCCGCACCTCGTGCGGCTGCTCGACGACGCGGTGACCACCGTGGCGGGCCTGGACGAGTCGCCCGAGGACAACTACCTGGCGGCGCACGCGCGGGCCGACGCCGAGCGGCTGGCGGCCGAGCTGGGCGAGGGCGCCTGGCGGCACGCCACCACCCGGGTGTTCGGGTCGAAGCCGGGCACCTACGGCGCCGGACTGCTGCAGCTGCTCGACGCGCGCGACTGGCGCGACGACGGCGACATCGCCGAGGTGTACGAGGCCTGGGGCGGGTACGCCTACGGACGCGGCCTGGACGGCGCGCCCGCCCGCGTGGCCATGCGCGACTGCTACGGCCGCATCGAGGTCGCCGTGAAGAACGTCGACTCGCGCGAGCACGACATCCTGGACTCGGACGACTACTACCAATTCCACGGCGGCATGGTGGCGACCGTCAGGGCGCTGACCGGGCGTGACCCGGCCGCCTACCTGGGCGACAGCTCCGACCCCTCGCGCGTGGTTGCGCGGACGCTGGCGGAGGAGACGCGCCGGGTGTTCCGCGCCCGGGTGGCCAACCCGCGCTGGATCGCGTCGATGATCCGCCACGGGTACAAGGGCGCCGCCGAGCTGTCCGCAACCGTCGACTACCTGTTCGGGTACGACGCCACGACCGGCGTGGCCGAGGATTGGATGTACGAGCAGGTCGCCGAGCGCTACCTGCTCGACGCCGACGTGGCCGACTTCATGGGCCGCTCCAACCCCTGGGCGGGCCGGGCGATCGCCGAGCGGCTGCTCGAGGCGGCCGAGCGCGGGCTGTGGTCGGAGCCCGACGAGGGCACGCTCGCCGGCATCAGGGACCGCTTCCTGGCACTCGAGGGCGAGCTGGAGGAGGCGCGTACGTGAGCGCCCGCTACCCGCTCTCCGCGATCGTCGGCCAGGAGGCGCTGGTCGAGGCGCTGCTGATCAACGCGGTGGCGCCCGACGTCGGCGGCGTGCTCGTGCGCGGCGAGCGCGGGACGGCCAAGTCGACGGCGGTGCGCGGGCTCGCGCCGCTGCTGCCGCCCGTGGCGGCCGCGGAGGGACAGGCGTTCGCGTTCGGGCCCGGCGAGCTGGCGCTGGACGGTCGCGTGCCGGACGACGCCGCCACCGCGCTGCGCCCCGCCCCGCTGGTGGAGCTGCCGCTGGGGGCCACCCTGGACCGGCTGGTCGGCGCGCTCGACCTCGGCCGCGCGCTGGCCGGCGAGCAGGCGTTCGAGGCCGGGCTGCTGGCCCGGGCCCACCGCGGGATCCTCTACGTCGACGAGGTGAACCTGCTGCCGGACCACCTGGTGGACGCGCTGCTCGACGCCGCCGCGTCGGGCGTGGCCCTGGTGGAGCGCGAGGCGGTGTCGGCCTCCCACGCCGCGCGCTTCCTGCTGGTCGGGACGATGAACGTCGAGGAGGGCGAGCTGCGCCCGCAGCTGCTGGACCGCTTCGGGCTGGGCGTGGAGGTGCGGACGCCGCAGGATCCCGCGGAGCGAGCCGAGATCGTACGGCGCCGGATGGCCTTCGAGCGCGACCCCGACGCGTTCGCCGCCCAGTGGGCGGAGCAGGACCGTGCCCTGGCGGAGCGGATCGCCGCGGCGCGGGAGCGCCTCGACGGCGTGCGGCTGCCGGAGCGCGAGCTGATGCGGATCACCGGTGCCTGCGCGCGGCTCGGGGTGGACGGCGTCCGGGGCGACATCGTCTCCGCGCGTGCCGCGCAAGCGCTGGCGGCGCTGGAGGGCGTCGACGAGGTCGACGAGGAGCACGTGAGGCGCGCGGCGGCGCTGGCGCTGGCCCACCGGCGGCGCCGCGACCCACTCGACGGCAGCGACCCCGACGACGAGCAGCTGCGCAGCGCGCTCGACGGGGAGCCGCCGGTGGACGGCGAGCCGCCCGACGACGAGCCGCCCCGTGACGAGCCGCCCCGTGACGAGCCGCCCGGCGGCAACGGCGCGCCGCCCGAGCGCGGCGGCCGGGCGGCCTCGGGCGCGGGGGCGCGGGCCGGCGCGGGCGAGCGCGCCACGGAGCCGGCAGAGCAGCCGGGTGCCGAGGAGCGCACCACGGAGCCGGCCGTCCAAGCCGAGCCCGGCCGCTCCGATCCCTCCGCCCCCGCTCGCGCGCGCAGCGACCCGCCCGCCCCCGCGCGGCTCCCGCTCGACGCCCTGGCCCTCTCCGGCCGCGGTGCCGGTCCCGTCGGCCGCCGCGCCCGGGCCAGCTCCCCCGGCGCGGGTGCCATCGACAGCCGCCCGGCCCTGCCCGAGAGCGACGACCTCGCGATCGTCGCCAGCCTGCGCGCCCGGCTGCTCGGGGCCGGCCACGAGCACCTGCGCGAGCACGTCCGCGCCGGCCGCGAGGGCGCGCTGCTCTGCCTCGTTGTCGACGCCAGCGGCTCGATGGGCGCGCGGCGGCGGCTCGCACGCGTGAAGGGCGCCCTGCTGGGCCTGCTGCGCGACGCCTATGCCCGCCGCGACCGCGTCGCGATCATCGCCTTTCGCGACGACGGCGCGCACCTGGTCGTCGTGCCCGGCGCCCCGCTCGAGCGCGCCGCCGCCGCCGTGCGCGACCTGCCGACCGGCGGGCGCACGCCGCTCGCCTCCGGCCTGGACGCCGCCGAGCGGGTGATCCGGCGCGAGGCGATCCGCGATCCGCGCCGCCGCGCCATCGCCGTGGTGCTCACCGACGGTCGCGTGGCCGACCCGGCCGGCACGATCCGCCGCGCCGCGGCCGCGCTCGGTCGCGCCGCCGCGGCGGTGCACGTGGTCGACACCGAGGAGGGGCCCGTGCGCGTGGGTCTCGCGGGCTCCCTGGCGGAAGCCGCCGGCGCGCGTGTCCATGCCCTCGCGCCTCCCCCAGCAACCACCAGGAGGGCAGCATGAACGAGCCGAGCCGCGCGGCAACCCGCGCTCGCCACTCGGGTCCCGACGTCGACGTGCCGCACCGGCCCGACGACCAGGGCAGCGCCGAGCCGAAGCGGCGCAAGCGCCGCGACAACCCGCTGGTGATCGTGATCACCGGCCACGGGAAGGGCAAGAGCAGCTCGGCGTTCGGGATGCTGATGCGCTCGTGGGCGCGCGACTACCGCTGCGGCGTGTTCCAGTTCGTCAAGTCCGGCAAGTGGAAGGTCGGCGAGGAGAAGGCCGCGCGCGCCCTCGGCGGGATCGATTGGGAGAAGATGGGCGACGGCTGGACCTGGCTGTCGCGTGACCTGGAGGAGACCGCCGACCTGGCGCGCGAGGGCTGGGCCGAGGTGAAGCGCGCGATCGCCGAGGAGCGCTACGAGTTCCTACTGCTCGACGAGATGACCTACCCGGTCAAATGGGGCTGGATCGACGCCGACGACGTGGTCGAGACGCTGCGCAACCGGCCCGGCTTCCAGCATGTCGTGATCACCGGCCGCGACGCGGCTCCGGAGCTGGTGGAGGCCGCCGACCTCGTGTCGGAGGTGGTGAAGGTCAAGCATCCCTTCGACGCCGGCATTCGCGCCCAGCAGGGGATCGAGTGGTAGACGTCCTCCTGATCCTCGACGGCGCGAGCGAGCCGGTCGGGGCCGGCCCGACGAGCCTCGAGCGCGCGCGGACGCCCGAGCTCGACCGGCTCGCCCGCGAAGGCGAGCTGTCCCGGGTGCGGACGATCGCGCCCGGCCTCCCGGCCGGCTCGGAGAGCGCGATCCCCGCGCTGCTGGGCTGGACCCCCGTCGCGCCGCTCGATCGCGGGGCCGTCGAGGCGGCCGCCCACGGTGTCGCACCGGGGCGCGGCGAGCGCGCGTGGCGCGTGGACGTGCTCGGGCCGGATGGACGCCGCCCCGACGAGGCTCGAGCCTCCGAGGCTGCGCGGCGGCTCCGTCGCGAGCTGCCTCGCCACCGGGTGCTGCGACTCGGCGGTCACCGGCTGCTCGTCTGCGGCCCGCCGCCGCTGCCGGACCTGCCCCACGCGCTGCGCGCCTGGCCGGCGGGCGCGATCCCGCCGCGAGTGCTCGACGAGTACACGACGGTCGTCGCCGCGGCGGGCGCCGCCGCCGGCCTGGGGCGGCTGCTCGGCGCACAGGTGGTGGTGCCGCCCGGCGCCACGGGACTGCCCGACACCGACCTCGCCGCGAAGGCCGAGGCCGCCGAGCAGGCGGCCGGCGCGGGCGCCACGCGCGTGGTGGTGCACGTGGGTGGGGCCGACGAGGCCGCCCACGAGCGGGACCCCGCGGCCAAGGTGGCGGTCATCGAGCGCGCCGACCGTGAGCTGGTGCCGCAGCTGGCCCGTCTCGTCCAGGTGTACGCCGGGACGCTGCGCGTGTGCCCCGACCATGGCTGCGACCCAAGCACCGGCGAGCACGACGCGTCCCCGGTGCCGAGCGTGTGCTGGAGCCCCGGCGCGCGCCGCGACGAGCCGGATGCCCGGCTGAGCGAGCGGGCGGTGGCCTCGCTGCCGGTGCACGACGCCACGGAGGTGCTGGTCGGATGATCCCGCGCATCGTGGTGGCCGGCACCAGCTCGGGCGCGGGCAAGACCACGATCGCCTGCGGGCTGATCGGCGCGCTGCGCGCCCGCGGGCTGCGCGTGCAGGGGTTCAAGGTCGGGCCCGACTACATCGACCCGAGCTACCACGCGCTCGCCTCGGGCCGACCGGGGCGCAACCTCGACGCCTTCCTGAGCGGGCCGGAGCTGATGGCGCCGCTCGTGCGCCACGGCACGCGGGGCGCGGACGTGGCGGTGATAGAGGGCGTGATGGGCCTCTTCGACGGCGCCTCCGGCCGCGGGGAGCTGGCGTCGACCGGGCACGTCGCGAAGCTGCTCCGGTCTCCGGTGCTGCTGGTGGTGGACGCCGCGTCGATGGCGCGCTCCGCCGCGGCGATCGTGCACGGCTACCGCACCTTCGACCCCGACATCCAGGTCGCCGGGGTGATCTTCAACCGCGTTGGGTCGGACACCCACGAGCTGCTGCTGCGCGAGGCCGTCGAGCCGCTGGGCATCCCGGTCGTCGGGGCGCTGCGCCGCGACGAGCGGGTGACCGCCCCCGAGCGCCACCTGGGCCTCGTGCCGGTGGCGGAGCGCGAGCAGCGCACGTCGGTGGCGCTGGCCACGCTCGCCGAGTCGGTTGAGCGCAACGTCGACCTCGACGCCGTGCTGCGCCTGGCGCGCTCCGCGCCGGCCCTGCCGGGCGAGACGTGGAGCCCCGAGCCGGACGGCGAGCCGGCGCCCGGCGCCCGGATCGCCATCGCGCGCGGGCCGGCCTTCTCATTCCACTACGAGGAGAACCTGGAGCTGCTCGCCGGCGCCGGCGCCGAGCTGGTGCCCTTCGACCCGCTCGCCGACGAGGCGCTGCCGCCGCAGGTCGGCGCGCTGGTGCTGTCCGGCGGCTTCCCCGAGGTCTTCGGCGCGGAGCTGGAGGCCAACGCGGCGCTGCGCGCCGAGGTGGCGCGCTTCGCCGCCAGCGGCCGCCCCGTCCTCGCCGAGTGCGGCGGGCTGCTCTATCTCGCCGCCGAGCTCGACGGCCACCAGATGTGCGGGGCGATTCCGGCCCGCGCGTCGATGACGCCCCGGCTGACGCTCGGCTACCGCGAGGCCACCGCCGAGACGAGCACGCCCTGGATCGACGCGGGCGAGCGGGTACGGGGCCACGAGTTCCACTACACGCAGGTCGAGGTCGACGGCGAACCGCGCCCCGCCTGGCGCCTGGCAGCGCGCAGCGGCGAGCGAGTCGAGGGCCACGCGGCCGGTGCGCTCCAGGCCAGCTACCTGCACGTGCACTGGGCCGCGCACCGCAAGCTCCCCCTTCGCTTCGCGCACGCGGCGCTGACCGCCCAGCTCGCACCGGCATGAGCCTCACGCTGGTGATCGGCGGGACGCGCTCGGGCAAGAGCGGGCGCGCCGAGACGCTGGCGCTGGCCACCGGGCTTCCGGTGCGCTACGTGGCCACCGCCGACGGGTCCGATCCGGCGATGGCCGAGCGCATCCGCCGTCACGCCGAGCGCCGGCCGGCCAGCTGGACGACGGTCGAGGCCGGCGCTCAGCTGGGCGACGCGCTGGCCGACACCGGCGGCGCCTGCGTCCTGCTCGACGGCCTCGGTCCGTGGGTGGCGACCGCCCTGCACGGCGCGGGGGCCTTCGACAATCCCGACGCCGCCACGCTGGAGGCGGTGCGCGAGCGCGTCATGGCCGAGATCGAGCTGCTGGCCCGCGCGGCGGCCGGTCCGGACCCGCTGATCGTGGTCGCCGAGGAGGCCGGTCAGGGGGTGCTGCCGCCGGACGCCGCGTCGCGCGCCTGGCTCGACCTCGTGGGCGACGCCAAGCGCCGCCTCGCCGAGGTGGCCGAGCGGGTGGAGCTGGTGGTGGCAGGGCGCCCGCTGGCGCTCGGAGGCGCCCCGGGCCCAGCCGAGGGGCTGCGCGGCCACGGCGACGCCGAGCTGTCCCCCGGGCTGGCCGACCACGCCGTGAACGTGCTCAGCGGAGGGCCACCCGACTGGCTGCGGGCGATCCTCCACGAGACCCTGGACGCCAACGGCCACAGCTACCCGGACGAGCGGCACGCGGCCGCGGCGCTGGCGGCCCTGCACGGACGCGCTCCCGAGGAGGTCGTCCCGACCAACGGGGCCGCCGAGGCGCTCTGGCTGCTGCCCGCGGCGCTGCGCCCGACGCTGGCTGCCTGCGTGCACCCAGCCTTCACGGAGGCGGAGGCGGCGCTGCGCGCCCACGGCGTGCCGGTCACGCGCGTGCTGCGCGATCCCGAGCGCGACTTCGCGCTGGACCCGGCCGCCGTGCCCGACGCGGCCGACCTGGTCGTGGTCGGGAACCCGGCCTCCCCGAGCGGGACGCTGGACCCGGCGGCCGCGCTGCTGGCCCTGCGCCGGCCCGGTCGCGTCGTGGCCGTGGACGAGGCGTTCATGGATCTCGTGCCCGGCGAGCCGGGCTCGCTCGTGCGCGAGCGGCTCGACGACGTGATCGTGGTGCGCAGCCTGACCAAGTCGATGGCGCTGCCGGGGGTGCGAGCTGGCTATGCGGTGGCTGCCCCCGCGCTCGCGGAGCGCCTGCGCACGGTGCGACCGCCGTGGTCGGCCAATGCCCTGGCGCTGGCGGCGCTGACCGCGATCGCGGAGCGCCCGCACGAGCTGGCCGCCGCCGCCGAGCGAGCGGACGGCGAGCGCGCCGACCTGGCCGAGCGCCTGGACCGGCTGGCCGGCGTGCGCATGTGGCCGGGCGCGGCCAACTTCTGCCTGATCGAGGTTGCGGATGGCCCGGGCGTGGTGGCGGCGCTGCGCGAACACGGCATCGCGGTGCGCCCGGCGGCGTCCTTCCCCGGGCTCGGGCCGGGCCACCTGCGCGTGACGGCGCGCAGCGCGCCGGAGAACGAGCGCGTGGCGCGGGCGCTGGCCGAGGCGGTGGAGTCGTGACGGGCGCCCGGCGCCGGACGAGCGCCGGCCGCGCGACGAGCGCTCGTCCGCTCGCCGGCCGGGCGGTGGCCCGATGACCTCGCCCCCGCTCGCCATCGTCGGCATCGGCGCCGATGGCTGGGCCGGCCTCGGCGAGCCCGCACGCGAGGCCCTGCGCGCCGCCGAGCTGATCGTCGGCTCCGAGCGCCAGCTAGCGCTGCTCGACCACACCGCGGGGGAGCGACGGGCCTGGCCCTCCCCCATCGACCCGCTCGTGGACGAGCTCGTCGCCGGCAGCCCGCGCCCGACTGCGGTGCTGGCCAGCGGCGACCCGATGCTGCACGGCATCGGCGCCACGCTCGCCCGTCGGCTCGGCCCGGAGCGCCTGCGCGTGTACCCGCACCCTTCGGCGTTCGCGCTCGCCTGCGCGCGACTCGGCTGGCCGGCGACCGAGGTCGACCTGGTCAGCGCCGTCGGGCGACCGCCCGAGGTGGTGGCGCGCCTGCTCCAGCCTGGGCGTCGCCTGCTCGCCTACGTCGCCGGCGCAGACGGTGCCGCCGCGGTGGCCCGGGTCGCCCGGGAGCGGGGCTTCGGCGACAGCCGGCTGGTCGTGCTCGAGCAGCTCGGGGCCGCGGGCGAGCGCGTCCACGAGACCACGCCCGACGGCTGGGGCCAGCGCACGGCCGACCCGCTCCACGCGGTCGCGCTCGACTGCGGCCGCGCCCCCGGCGCCCCGCTGCTGCCGCTCACCCCCGGACTGCCGGACGACGCCTACGAGAACGACGGCCAGCTGACCAAGCGCGGGGTTCGCGCCATCACGCTCGCCGCCCTCGGCCCGGCGCCCGGCCAGCTGCTCTGGGACGTCGGCGCCGGCAGCGGCTCGATCGGCATCGAGTGGCTGCGCGCGGAGGCCACCGCGCGGGCAATCGCCATAGAGGCGCGCGCGGATCGCGCCGAGCGCGCCGCCGCCAACGCGCGCCGGCTCGGCGTGCCGCACCTGGAGATGATCCAGGGCCGGGCGCCCGCCGCGCTGGAGGGCCTGGAGGCTCCCGACGCGATCTTCGTCGGCGGTGGCGTGACCGAGCCGGAGCTGCTCGGGCGCTGCTGGTCGGCGCTGCTGCCGGGCGGCCGAATGGTCGCCAACGCTGTGACGCTGGAGGGCGAGGCGCGCCTGCTCGAAGCCCGCGCCACCCACGGGGGGCAGCTCATGCGCATCGGCCTCGAGCACGCCGATCCGGTGGGCGGCTTCACCGCCTGGCGCGCTCAGCTCCCGGTGGTCCAGTGGTCCGCCCGGAGGGGACCGGGATGACCGTTCACTTCATCGGCGCCGGCCCGGGCGCTGCCGACCTGCTGACTCTGCGCGCCCAGCGGCTGATCGGCGAATGCCCCGTCTGCCTCTACGCCGGCGCCCTGGTGCCGCCGGAGGTGCTCGGCAACGCACCCGCGGACGCCCGGCTCGTGGACACCCAGAACTTGAACCTCGACGAGATCATCGGCGAGCTGGCGGTGGCCTACGAGCGCGGGCAGGACGTGGCGCGGCTGCACTCGGGCGACCTGTCGATCTACAGCGCCGCCGCCGAGCAGATGCGTCGCCTCGACGACCTCGACATCCCGTGGGACGTGACTCCCGGGGTGCCGGCGTTCGCGGCCGCCGCCGCGGCGCTCGGCCAGGAGCTGACCCTTCCCGGCGTGGCCCAGACGGTGATCCTCACCCGCCACGCGCGGCGCGCCACCCCAAAGCCCGAGGGCGAGCAGCTGGGGGCGCTGGCCGCGCACGGGGCCACGCTCGTGATCCACCTGGGCGCCCAGGCGATGGAGGAGCTGGTCGCCGAGCTCACGCCCCACTACGGCGCCGATTGCCCGGTGGCCGTCGTGGCCTGGGCCAGCTGGCCGCAGGAGGTGGTGCTGCGCGGCACGCTCGCCACGATCGCCGGCGAGGTGGAGCGCGCCGAGGTGCGGCGGACGGCGGTGATCATCGTGGGCCGCGTGTTGGCCGAGCGCGGCGGCGAGAGTCACCTTTACTCGTCAGCGCGTCAGCGGCCATGAGCGCCGCGAACGGCGGCAACCAGGGCGGCCACGGGGCGGGCCCCGAAACGCGTCGTATCCGCGACGTTGGGGGCCCACACCCCTCGCGGGGGGCGGCCCCACCGGGGGTGGGCCCCCAAACGGGGGCTATGTCTGACGTTGGGGGCCCACACGCCTCGCGGGGGGCGGCCCCACCGGGGGTGGGCCCTCAAACGGGGGCTATGTCTGACGTTGGGGGCCCACACCTCTCGCGGGTGCTCGTCCTCGGCGGCACCGCCGAGGCGCGCGAGCTCGCCGCGGCGCTCCATGCCGACGGCGTGGACGTGGTTTCGTCGCTGGCTGGTCGGGTCAGCCGGCCGCGGCTGCCCGCCGGGGACGTGCGCATCGGCGGGTTTGGCGGGCCCCAGGGGCTCGCCAGTTGGCTGCGCGAACAGACGATCAGCGCGGTCGTGGACGCCACACATCCGTTCGCCGAGCGCATCTCCGCTTCGGCCGCGCGGGCCTGTCCGGCCGCCGGCGTCGAGCTGCTGCGCCTCGAGCGCCCGGGCTGGAGCGAGCGCCCCGGAGACGTCTGGCACTGGGTCGACGACCTGGCGCAGGCGGCCGAGCTGCTGCCGCGCCTCGGGCGGCGGGTGCTGCTCACCACCGGGCGCCAGGGGCTGGCGGCGTTCGCCGATGTCGAGGCGGCATGGTTTCTGATCCGCTGCGTCGACCCACCCGATCCCCCGCTACCACCCCATAACGAGGTGCTGCTCGGCCGCGGGCCCTACGAGCTGTCGGGTGAGCTCGAGCTGATCGAGCGCCACGGGATCGACGTGGTGGCGACCAAGGACAGCGGCGGCGCACACACCAGCGCGAAGCTGGACGCGGCGCGCCGGCGTGGCCTCCCCGTCGTGATCGTGAGGCGCCCACCACGATCCGACGTCCCCACGGTGGCCAGCGTGGCAGACGCGCTGGCCTGGGTGGCCCGCGCGGCTCAGCCCGGGTAGTGGCGCGGCGTGTAGACGCGCGGCGTGCCGCCGCCGTTCTCGACCACCCTGGTCGTCGACGACCCGACCAGCAGCAGCGTGCGCATGTCCACCGACTCGGCGTCGAGCTCGGCCAGCGACGTGACCGCGATCGACTCCTCGGCGCTCCCCACGGCACGGGCCACCACCACGGGCGTGTCAGGCCGGCGGTGGCGCAGCAGCACTTCCCGCGCGCGCTCGAGCTGCTCTCGCCGCGTGCGCGAGGCCGGGTTGTAGAGCGCCAGCGCCAGGTCGGCGGCGCCGGCGGCGTCGAGCCGGCGCTCGATCACCTCCCACGGCTTGAGCTGGTCGGACAGCGAGATCACGCAGAAGTCGTGCCCGAGCGGCGCGCCCACGCGCGCCGCCGCGGCCTGCATCGCCGATAGCCCCGGCACGATCCTCACCTCGACGCCCGCGGTGCCGTTGGTCGCCTCCTCGGCCGCCTCGAGCACGGCGGTGGCCATGGCGAAGATCCCGGGGTCGCCCGACGACACGACCGCTACCCGCCTCCCGGCGGCTGCAAGTTCCAGCGCCAGCCGCGCGCGGCTGTCCTCCACGCGGTTGTCGCTCGCGTGGCGGCGCTGCCCCGGCCGCGCCGGCACCCGCGCGAGGTAGGTCTCGTAGCCCACCAGCTCCTCCGCCTCGGCCAGCTCGGCGCGGGCCTCCGGCGTGAGCCACTCGGCGCCCGCGGGACCCAGCCCCACAACCGAGACGCGGCCACGGCCCGCCGTCGCGCGGCGCGACCCGGAGCCGATCGTGGGCACCAGCACCAGCGACATGTAGGGCACCTCGCCCTCCACGTCGCGCAGCGCGGCCACGCGCTGCTCCGGAGCGCTGGCGCGCTCCACGTACACGCCGCGATCGGCCACTTCCGCCTGCTCGGTCGCCTCGCGCACGCGCTCGAACGTCCGACCGAGCTTGAGGATCACCGCGGCGTCGACGCCGCGCAGGGTCGTGGCGAGCACGTCGGGCGGCAGCGTGCCGGGCAGCACCGTGAAGACGTCGTCGCGCTTGGCCAGCGGGGTGCCCGCGGCGGCCGCGGCGGCCGAGAACGACGTCACGCCCGGCACCACCTCGGTCTCGTAGCGGTGCGCAAGGCGTTCGTGCAGATACATGTACGAGCCGTAGAAGAAGGGATCGCCCTCGCACAGCACCGCCACGTCCCGCCCGGCATCCAGGTGCTGGGCGAGCTGCTCGGCGCTGGCGTCGTAGAAGTCGCGCAGCGCGCTCTCGTAGGCCTCGGGCGACTCGGTCTCCTCGGTCGTCAGCGGGAACGTCAGCGCGAGCTCGATCTGCGCCTCGCTGAGATAGGGAGCGGCGATGCGGCGCGAGACGCTGCGGCCGTGCCGCGCGGTCGGATACGCCACTACGGCGGCGGCCTCGATCACGCGGCGCGCCTTGAGCGTCAGCAGCTCGGGATCCCCCGGGCCGATGCCGACTCCGAACAACCGGCCCGGCGCCACGCCCGTCATTCCTCGTGCCGTGCCAGGGCGTTCACAGCGGCGGCGGCGATGGCGCTCCCGCCGCGACGCCCATGGACCACCAGGTACTCGAGGCCGCTCGCGTTGCCGGCCAGCTCGGCCTTCGACTCCTGCGCCCCGACGAACCCGACCGGCACCCCGATCACGGCGGCCGGCGCCGGCGCGCCCGCCTCGATCAGCTCCAGCAGGCGAAACAGCGCCGTGGGCGCGTTGCCGATCACCACCACGGCTCCGGCGAGCCGGTCGCCCCAGAGGTCCATCGCCGCCGCGCTCCGCGTGGTGCCGAGCTCGGCGGCGAGCGCCGGCACGCGCTGGTCGCCCAGCGTGCAGACCACGTCGTTGCCCGCCGGCAGCCGCGCGCGCGTGACTCCGGCGGCGACCATCTCCGTGTCGCACAGCACCGGCGCGCCGCCCTCGAGCGCCTCGCGCGCCGCGGCACCGAAGCCCTCCGAGGCATCAACGTCCTCGCGCAGGTCGACCATCCCGCACGCGTGGATCATCCGGACCACCACGCGCTCGAGCACCGGGTCCAGGCCGGCGAGGTCCGCCTCCGCGCGGATCGTGGCGAACGAGCGCCGGTAGATCTCCGCGCCGTCCGTGAGGTAGGCGATCACCGCCCCGCCCCCGCGACCAGCCGGGTCAGCCCCTCGCCGTCGGCGAAGAGGGCGATCACCGCCCCGCCCCCGCAACCAGCCGGGTCAGCCCCTCACCGTCGGCGAAGACCGCCACGCCCACGTCCGGTGGCTCGCCGCAGCGCCGACCGCAGGCCGCCCAGTGCTCGCTGGGGTCGTTCGGCCCGCGCTCGGAGGCGCGCCGCGCGGCGGCCGCGCGCACGTCCACGAGCGCCTTCGTGCAGGCGCCCAGCCCCGCGCACGCCGACAGGCCCTCCCACCCCGAGTCCGGCCCGACGACGAGCCCGACCCCTTCCAGGGCCGCCAGCACGGAGTCGACGCGATCCGGCTGCACGTCGAGGAGGCTGAGCGTGCGGCGCGCCGAGAGCCTGACCTCGGGCGCCAGCTCCGCGAGCGCCGCGAGCGCCGGCGGCTCGACGCGCCCGAGCGGTGGCAGCGCGGTGATCGCGACCAGGCCGTCGCGCTGCGTCAGCGTTCCGGCTGTGAGCCGCGCCGGCGCCCGATAGTCCGCGCTCGAGAAGATGCCGGCCCCCAGCCGGCCGACCACCTGCGCCGGCCCGTCGTGCAGCTCACGGACCCGCCAGGCACGTCCACCCTGCTCCGCCCGCACGACACGGAACGCGCGCGCGGCGGCCAGCGCGACTCCGGCGGCATCCGCCTCGGGCACCAGCAGCGTGGTCGCGCACCCGCCCAGCCCCAGGACGAAGCCGGCGGGCGTGGCCGTGAGCGACACGTCGGCGCCGCCGATCGCGGTCAGCCCGGAGCCGTCGTCGACGGCGAACAGGAAGCGGCCCGGCAGGTCGGCGAGCAGCGGGTCGCCGAGCAGGCCCGCGTCGAGCGCGGCGACGATCGCATCGGTCTCCGCAAGCGAGCTCGGATGGCGGCCGGCCAGCGGGCTGGCGGCCAGGTTGCGCACGCGCTCGTGCGTGCGCGACGGCAGCAACCCAGCGTCGGCAAGCAGCGCCTCCACGCGCTCGGTTGCCGCGTCGGGCAGGCCGCGCACCTGCAGGTTCGCCCGCGAAGTCAGCTCCACCAGCCCGTTGCCGAGCCGTGCGGCAGCCGCGACCGCTTCCAGCTGCGCCGCGCTTACCCGGCCGCCCGGCAGGCGGATGCGCGCCAGCCCGCCGTCCTGCGCCGCGTGGAGGCGCAGGACACCCGGGCAACGATCGTCGCCGACCCGCTCGGCTGGGGGCGCACCCAGTGCGGTCACTCTCCAGCCGTCGCCGCCGGCCTCCGGCGCTGGGCGAGGGACCACACCGACCGCCCGGTCATCACGCGCTGCGCCGTGACCGAGAACACCAGGCCGATGCTCGTCCACATCACGAGCTGCGTGCCAACGGAGGCCTCGCGGAAGCGCCACAGCGTGGTGGCGGGGAACGTCTTCGGAATCTCGTGGATACCCGGCAGCGTGAGCCCGGCCACCACCACGACGGCGAGGTAGGCCGCGCAGGCGAGCCCGGTGGCCATCTCCGGCGAGCGCCGCTCGGCCAGCGTCCTGCGCAGGCGCACGGCGGCTATGGCCGCGAGCACCGAGATCCACACCATCACCAGGTAGAGCGCCGTGCGATCGCCGATCGTGTCGGGGTCGCCGACAGCGGGTGGGTTGGGCGGATACTTGACGAAGGGGACGAGGTAGATGACGACGAACGCGGCGGCCGCCAGCCAGAGCGCCGTGCGCGCGGGGCTCGCCCGACCGACCCTGCCGTAGGCGTAGGCGAAGACGAGCGCGAAGATCCCGCCCAGCGCCAGGCCGTAGACCGTCGACGCGGTCAGCAGCCCGAAGCCCTTCTGGGTGTCGCGCGAGACCGGCGCGGGCTCGGCCCGCTCAGCCGGCGTGGAGTGCGCGTCCTCGTAGGCGATCGCCTGGTCCACGGCCGGCTCGCCCGCCGCGGTCATGAAGCCGAACGACACGAGGCCGGCGATGAAGCCGGCGATCAAGCCGCAGATCAGCAGCTTCCTGAGCATGTCCTCAGCCCGCCGCTAGTGGCAGGGGAAGCCGAGCAGGTGCCGGCCGTCATGGACCCACTCGTGCAGGTTGCTGCCGGGGATCACCGAGGCGGCCCCCTCGTCGACCCCGACGAAGTAGATCAGCAGCATCAGCGCCGCCCCGAACAGGGCCCACGGCGCCAGCTCGCGCGCCGAGATGGCGGGCGGGTAGACGACCTCTGGCGTGGTGACGGAGCCTGCTGCAACTTCGGACATCTCGAACCTCCTGGGGATTGCGCGTCCCGTTCAGCGGTCTTGAGCGCCGGTCCAAGTGTCCTGGCTCCCGGATCTTCGCCGAGCTCCCGCCTTCCCGCCCTCGGACGGTGGCATCTTGAGAGCCGACTCTCCGGTCACAGTGGCGCGACCGCCCCGGATTTTCACCGGAGTTCCTCGCACCGCCGCTCCTTGGCGGGCGAGTCTACCTCCCGGTCGGGCGGGGCGTAAGCTCCGCCCATGATCGTCATGTTCTCCGCCCGCCGCCTCAAGCCCGGTGCATGGGAGCAGTTCCGACGCGCCTGGGACCCCGGCGACGCAAGACCACCCGGCTTCCAACGCGCCTACCACGCGCGCAACATCCGCGACGAGGACGAGATCGTCTCGTTCGGCCTCTTCGACATGACCGAGGAGGACTATCGCGCCTGGCGCGCCGAGGCCGACGCCGAGGAGACCGAGCGGGTCGATCGGCTGTCGCCGTTCGTGCAGAACGAGTACGTCTCGGGCGTCTACGAGGTCGTCGACGTCGTAGACGAGTAGCCGGCCGCCGACGGCTCTCATCCGGCGCTCATGAAGCGCCGCCAAGCTCCATGCCGTGCGGGTCCTGATCGTCGAAGACGAGGTCAAGATGGCCGGGCTGATCCGCCGCGGGCTGCGCGAGGAGGGCATGGCCGCCGACGTTGCCATCAGGGGTGAGGACGCACTCTGGATGGCTGCCGCCACGACCTACGACGCGATCGTGCTCGACGTGATGCTGCCGGGGCTGGACGGCTTCGAGACCTGCCGCAGGCTGCGCGACGACGCGATCTGGTCGCCGGTGCTGATGCTGACCGCGCGCGACAGCGTCGAGGACCGGGTGGCCGGGCTCGATGGCGGGGCCGACGACTACCTGACCAAGCCGTTCTCCTTCGCCGAGCTGCTGGCGCGGCTGCGCGCGCTGGTACGGCGCGGGCCCGTCGGCCGCCCCGCGGTGCTCGAGGTCGGCGACCTGCGCCTGGACCCCGCGACCCACCAGGTGTGGCGCGGGGACTCCGAGGTCGTGCTGTCGCAGAAGGAGTTCGCGCTGCTGGAGGCGTTCATGCGCCGCCCGGGAGAGGTGCTCTCGCGCTACCAGCTGCTCGAGCAGGCGTGGGACTACGAGTACGAGAACCGCTCGAACGTGATCGACGTGTACGTCCGCTACCTGCGCGAGAAGGTCGACCGGCCGTTCGGGGCGGAGTCGATCGAGACGGTTCGCGGGGTCGGCTACCGCCTGCGCGAGGCCGCCACGTCTTGAGGCGCCTGCCGCTCCGGCTGAGGCTCACGCTGGCCTTCGCGGGCGTGATGGCACTGGTCCTGGCCGCCGTGGGCGCCTTCCTCTACCTGCGTTTCGAGAGCGACCTGCGCGCGACCGTCGACCAGGGACTGCGCTCCCGCGCCGGCGACGTGGCCGCCCTGGTGCGCCAGGCGGACTCCGGCCTGAGCGAGGGTCGCCGCAGCCCTTTGACGGAGCAGGGCCAGAGCTTCGCCCAGATCCTCGACGCGCGCGGGCGGGTGGTCGACGCCAGCCCGCAGCTGCGCAGGCGTCCCCTGCTCGCCGGCTCGGACCTCGCGCGGGCGCGCTCCGGCACGATCACCCTCGAGCGCGACAACCCGCTCGAGAGCGGCGACCCCACCCGCCTGCTGGCCACGCCGGTCCGGGCCCAGGGGCAGCAGCTCGTGATCGTCGTCGGCACGTCCCTCGAGGACAGCGAAGCCGCCCTGCGCAACCTGCTGGCCCTGCTGCTGATCGGAGCCCCGGCGGCGCTTTTGCTGGCCTCGCTCGCGGGCTACGGGGTCGCCGCCGCGGCGCTGCGACCGGTGGAGGCGATGCGCCGCCGGGCGGCCCAGATCGAGCAGGCCGAGCCGGGACAGCGGCTGCCCGTGGCGGACGCCGATGACGAGATCGCGCGCCTGGGCACGACGCTGAACGCAATGCTCGACCGGCTCGACGCGGCCTTCGCGCGCGAGCAGACATTCGTCGCGGACGCGAGCCACGAGCTGCGCACGCCGCTGGCCATCCTCAAGACCGAGCTCGAGCTGGCGCTGCGCAGCGGCCGCAGCCAGGACGAGCTGCTCGATGCGTTGCGCTCGGCCGCGGACGAGACCGACCGCGTGGCGCAGCTCGCCGAGGACCTGCTCGTCATCGCGCGCTCGGATCGCGGCCAGCTGCCCGTTCGCCTGACCGCCGTTGACGCCGGCGCGCTGCTCGAGAGCGTCAGGGAGCGCTTCGCCCGGCGGGGCGCGGAGCAAGGGCGCGCGCTCGACGTGTCGGTGACCGGGACGGTCGAGGTGAGCGCCGATCCCCTGCGCGTGGAGCAGGCGCTCGGGAACATCGTGGACAACGCGCTCCGCCACGGCGCCGGGCCCGTCCGGCTGTCCGCGGCCGAACGTGACGGGATGGTCGAGCTGCGGGTGTCCGACCAGGGCGGCGGCTTTCCCGACGGCTTCCTCGACCGCGCCTTCGAGCGCTTCACCCGTGCCGACGACGCCCGTGCGCGCGGCGGCAGCGGCCTCGGACTGGCGATCGTCGCCGCGATCGCGCGAGCCCACGGCGGTAGCGCCGGGGCGCGCAACCGCGACGGAGGCGGTGCCGAGGTCTGGATCGACCTCCCCAAGTCGCGGTGAGAAAGGAAGGTGGCCCCGCCGAAGCGGGGCCACCTATCCGGGTTACTGCTGACCCTGGGACTGGTTGTCGGCGTTGGGGTTGCCGGGCTCGTCGGCGTGCCCGCCGGGCCCGTCGTCACCGGGAACCTCCGCGCCCTCGGCGCCATCCGGCGTCTCGCCCTGCTCCGGACCGTCGGCCTTGTCCTGGCTCTCGGGCGCGCCGGGGTTCTCCGTGGCGTCGTCCTTGCCGTTCTGGTCCTGGACGTTGTCCGGGTCCGTCGCCGAGCTCTCGGCGGTGCCGCCCGGCTGGGTAGCCGAGCTCCCGGCGGTGCCGCCCGGCTGGGTGGCCGGCGCGGGCGCCTTCGTGGCCGGCGCGCTGCCCGACTGGGCCAGCGCGATCCCGCCCACGCCTAGGGCCGTGATCGCCGCCGCGGCCAGGGCCGCGACTGTCTTTTGAACCTTCGGTCGCTCGAACATCTGACGCTCCTCGGTCGTGGTCTGTGTCCAGCACGACCGAAGGTAAGGAGCGCCTATGAGTCACTCGTGAGTCGGTGAGAGCCGCGTGAGAACGCCCTATCCGGTACGCCTAACCGCCCCCGTAGACCACCACGAGATCTGTCATCACGCCGACGATGAAGCCGGCCGCCAGCAGCCACAGCCCGAGCTCGCGATGCCCGTAGCGGCGCATCCCGTTCCAAACCTCGCTGATGACGTAGAGGATGGCCCCGGCGGACAGCCCGTAGAAGGCCAGCTCGAGCGGCTCGGAGTTGAGGTGGTAGCCGACGATCGTGCCGAGGAACACGGGCGCGCCGCCGACCAGGCCGGCCAGCCCCAGCCACGCCCAGGACGGGCGCACCGAGCCGAGCGGCCCGACGATGCCCAGGCCCTCGGTCGCGTTGTGCAGCGCGAAGCCGACGATCAGCACGGTCGCCAGCGCGATCTCACCGGTGCTGGCGGACACGCCGATCGCGAGTCCCTCGGCGAAGTTGTGGAGCCCGATCGCCGCGGCGATCGTCATGCCGACCTGGAGCGCTCGCACGCGGGCGCCCTCGAGCTCCGCGTCCAGCCGCTCGACCTCCTGAGCGGGGAGCGTGCCCACCGAGCCGCCGGCGATCGGTGGGCGCGTGCTGCCGCTGGGTCGCATCCGCCGCTCGAGCGTCGCCAGCCCGGCCGTGCCGGCGGCAAAGCCGGCGCCGAGCAGGGCCACCAGGCCGATCGCCTCGCCGACGCCCTGCTTGTCGTCCTTGAAGGCCTCGACCGGCTCTTCGACGATGCCGAGAGCGTGCTCGAGGATGTCGGCGAACAGGAACACGAGCACGCCAACCGCGAACATCGCGAGCGCGACGCGAGTACGGTCGCCCATGACGCTGACCCGGCCCAGCGGAAGCCCGAGGAAGATCGTGGAGCCCGCCAGGGCACCGAGCAGGACCGTCTCACCGAACGACAAGGCTTACCTCCGAGCTAGAGCGTCGCGTTCCGTTAGGGAACCCTAATACAAAACGCGGCGGTTTGGGGCAAGTCGGGCCGGGCCTAAGTGATGAGGCGGGGTGGAAGACCACGTCCTCATCGACCGTCTCCAGTTCACGCTGACGGTCACGTTCCACTACCTGTTCCCCATCCTCACGATGGGGCTCGCGCTGTTCATCGCGTACATGAAGAGCGTCTCGTACCTGGGCCGCCCGGACCGGCGCCTGCGCCTGCTCCGCCGGACCGACGACGAGCGCGAGCGCTACGAGGGCATGGCGCGCTTCTGGGCCCAGATCTTCGCGGTCAACTTCGCCTTCGGGGTGGTCACAGGCATCCCGATGGAGTTCCAGTTCGGCACGAACTGGGCGCAATTCTCGAACTACGCCGGCGGTGTGATCGGCACGACGCTGGCGATGGAGGGGATGTTCGCCTTCTTCGCCGAGTCGGTGTTCCTGGGCCTGTTCCTGCTCGGGCGCGGGCGGGTGAGCCCCCGGGTCCACTGGCTGGCCGCGGTGATGGTCTTCGTCGGGTCCTGGCTGTCGGGCTGGTTCATCATCGCCACCAACGCCTGGATGCAGCACCCGGTCGGGTACGTCCGCTCGGGAGACAACCTCGAGATGAAGTCCTTCTGGGACCTCATGAGCAACCCCTGGCTGCCGTGGCAGTACCTGCACAACATGAGCGGGGCCGCGATCACCGGGGCGTTCGTGATCGCCGCGCTGGGGGCCTTCTACCTACTGCTCGACAGGCACGTGGAGTTCGCCAAGAGCTGCCTGCGCATAGGGGTGGTCGCCGGCCTGATCCTGACCCTGCTCCAGATCTTCCCGACGGGGGACCGCTCGGCCAACGCCGTGGCCACCCACCAGCCGTCGGCGTTCGCGGCCATGGAGGGCATGTTCCAGTCGGAGGAGGGCGCGCCGCTCGTGATCATCGGCAACCCCGACACCGAGCGGCGCAAGCTGGAGTCCACGATCGAGATGCCCAAGGTGCTGTCGTTCCTGACCTCGCGCCGCTGGAACGAGCGCCTCACCGGCCTGAACGACATCCCCGAGAGCCGGTGGCCCGACTCCGTGTCGCTCGTCTACTACTCGTACCACGTCATGGTCGGGCTCGGCACGATCCTGCTGCTGGTCGCCGCGCTGGCCACCTTCCTGCTGTGGAGGGGCAGGCTGTTCCGCTCGCGGGCGATGTTGTGGGCGCTGATGCTGGCGGTGCCGTTCACCTACATCGCCAACATCGCCGGCTGGACCACGGCCGAGACCGGGCGCCAGCCCTGGGTGGTCTACGGCCTGCTGCGGACCAAGCACGGCGCGTCGCCGGCGGACTCCGTGCCGGCCGGCACCGGACTGTTCACGCTGCTGGGCTTCACGGGCCTGTACCTGCTGCTGGGGTTCCTGTTCACGGTGCTGACGCTGCGAATCGTGAACCGCGGCCCGCAGGACATCGAGCTTCCTACGACGTCGGCGGCCGGCGCCGCCGAGCGCGGCTAGGGGCCGGTCGTGGAGACGATGTGGTTTTGCTTCCTCGCCTTCATGATCACCATGTACGTGGTGTTGGACGGCTTCGACCTCGGGGTCGGCGCCCTCCACCTCCTGCTCGGGCGCACCGAAGAGCAGCGCGAGCAGGCCACCGAGGCCATCGGACCGGTCTGGAACGGCAACGAGGTGTGGTTGATCGCGGCCGGCGGGGTGCTGTTCATGATCTTCCCGAAGATCTATGCCGCCGCCTTCAGCGGTCTCTACTTCGGGCTGATCCTCGTGCTCTGGCTGCTCGTGGGGCGCGGCCTCGGCCTGGAGCTGCGCCACCAGATCGACAACCCGCTCTGGCAGGAGGCATGTGATGTCGTCTTCGCCCTGTCCTCGGCCGCCCTCGCGTTCGTGTTCGGGGTGGCCCTCGGCAACGTCGTGCGCGGCGTCCCGCTCGGCGCGGACGGCTACTTCCACCTGCCCCTGTTCGAGATCCTCAACTGGTACGCGGTCCTGGTCGGAGTCTTCGGCGTGGCGGTGCTGACCACGCACGGGGCCAACTTCCTGGCCTTCCGCGTGGGTGGCGAGCTGGCCGAGCGGGCGCGGCGCTGGGCCCGCAGGCTGTGGTGGGCGGAGCTGGCCCTGTTCCTCGGGCTGATCGCCCCCACCTACTCCGCGCGCGAGGAGATGCTCACGAACCTGACCGACCATCCGTGGCGGCTGGTCTTCCCTGCGCTGGCGCTGGCGGCGCTGGTCGCGGTGTTCGCCTACCAGCACCGCGGCCTCTGGGCGCGCGCCTTCGTCGCCTCGTCGGTGTTCATCGTCGGCCTGCTCGCCACGGCGGCGGCCGGCCTGTACCCCAACCTGCTCCCGGCTCGCGACGGGCAGCTGCACTCGCTGACGATCGACAACGGGATCGCCGGCCACACCGTCGTCCACACCGCGCTGATCTGGTGGCCGCTGGCCCTGGCGCTGGCCTGCGTCTACTTCTTCCTCGCCTACCGGATGCTGGTTTTGGGGTCGCGCACCGGGTAGCGGACGCGCGTACCCGATTACGAAGGACCCTCAATGCTCGAGCGCCTCAACACACCCGAAGAGCTCTACCAGCACAAGCTCGGAGCCGCTCTCAACATGGAGCAGACCGTCCTGAACATGCTCGACGACAACGCCGAGGAGGCTCAGGACGAGCAGCTCAAGCAGTTGCTGCGCCACCACCAGGACGAGACCCGCGAGCAGATCGCGAACCTGGAGCGCGCCTTCCAGTCGTTCGGCTGGGACGTGGACGAGACCGCGAACGTGGCCTTCAAGGCCTTCGACAAGCAGGCCAAGGCCGAGGTCCAGATGGCCGACGACTCGCTCGACGACGACTTGATCGTGGCCGGCGCGGCTGAGACCGAGCACCACGAGATCGCCGTGTACGAATGGCTGATCACCAACGCCAAGGCGATGGGCCGCGACGACGTCGCGCAGCTGCTCCAGCAGAACTGCGACCAGGAGCAGCACACGCTCGAGGAGGTCAGGAGCGCCACCCAGCGAATCGCGTCAGCGACGATCGCCCAGGCCGGATAGCCTCCAGGTCGCGATGGGCTTCGACCAGTACCACGAGCCGCCCGAGGAGCTGCCAGCCGAGACCCGCACCTTCGCCCGCCTGTGCGCATCGCTCACGGAAGAGGCTGAGGCGATCGGCTGGTACGAGCAGCGCCTGGCGATCGAGCCCGACGCGGAGGCACGGGCGGTCATGAACGACGCGATGTACGAGGAGTACAAGCACTTCAGCATGGACCTGGAGTTCCTGCTGAGGCGCAAGCCGCTGTGGCGTGAAATCGCCCAGGGGATCCTCTTCCAGGAGGGCGACATCGTCGAGCACGGCGAGGAGGCCGAGGAGGAGGCCGTCTCCGGTGACCCGGACGTGGCCACCCCCGGCGACCCGTCGGGCGCGCTGGGCATCGGCGACCTGCGGGGGCGGGTGCGATGAACCACCTGCTGCGCTCGCTTGCGCCGGTCGCCGACCGCGGCTGGGAACAGCTGGACGACGAGGCGCGCGAGCGCCTGACCGTCGCGCTGGCGGCCCGCAAGCTGGTCGACTTCTCAGGGCCGCACGGATGGGATCGCTCCGCCACGAACCTCGGCCGCACCGAAGCGGTTGCCGCGGCGCCGCACGAGGGCGTGGTCGCCCGGCGGCGTCAAGTGCTCCCGCTGGTCGAGCTGCGCAGCGAGTTCAGCATCTCGCGCGACGAGCTGCGCGACGCCGAGCGGGGCGCCGAGGACGTGGACCTGGGCCCCCTCGACGAGGCGGCTCACCGGATCGCGTGCGCGGAGAACGTGGCCGTCTTCCACGGCTTCGAGCCGGCCGGGATCATCGGGATCACCGAGGCCTCCACGCACCCGCCGATCGCGCTCGGCGACGACTTCGACGCCTACCCGAGCCGCGTGGCCAAGGCGGTCGAGCTGATGCGCCGCCAGGGCATCGCCGGTCCCTACGGCCTGGCGCTCGGCCCGGACGGCTACACGGGCGTGATCGAGACGACCGAGCACGGCGGCATCCTCGTCTTCGACCACCTCGGAAAGATCCTCGGCGGCCCGATCGTCTGGGCGCCGGGTATCCAGGGCGCGGTGGTGCTCAGCCTGCGCGGCGGAGACTTCCTGTTCGAGTCGGGACAGGACCTGTCGATCGGCTACGCCGACCACGACGCCGAGACGGTTCGGCTCTATCTCGAGGAGAGCTTCAACTTCCGCGTGGTGACCCCCGAGGCCGCGGTCACGCTAGCCGCTTGAGCGCCGGCCGAGGGCCGGCCTCCGCCGCGGGTGGCGCCGGCTGCCGGCAGGGCGCGCCACGGCAGTGCTCCAGCCGACGGAGCAGGCGGTGCAATGTGCGCCGGAGCGGCCGATAGCGCGGGTCGGGATAGTGCGAGTGCAGCTCGCTGGGGTCGCGGCTGAGGTCGTAGAGCTCGCGCGCGCCGCTGCGGTACTCGACGTACAGCCAGCGGTTGGTGCGGACCGCGCGGTAGCTGAGGATGCGCCGCACCGCCAGCGCCCCGTCCTGGTCCTGGTCGCGCACGGGGATGTAGCGCAGGCCCCCGGTCTCGTGCAGGAACGCACGGCGCGTGCGGCGGTCCGGATGGCGCGCGAACGGGAGCAGCGAGCGCCCGTCCTCGGTGAGCCCGGCGCGCGCGTGGGCGACCTGCAGGATCGTCGGCGCCAGGTCGATGTTGCCGACCAGCTCGCGTGACACCAGCCCGTGCGGAATGCCAGGGCCCCTGACCAGCAGCGGCACCTGCGTGGACGGGTCGTACGGGAGCATCTTGCCGCTGGGAACGTCGTGCTCGCCCTGCATGTATCCGTTGTCGGAGGTGAAGACGATGTACGTGTTGTCGAGCTCGCCCTGGTCGCGCAGGGCGGCGACGATCGCGTTGACGGCGTCGTCGACCGCGAGCAGCGACCGTTGCCGCTGGAGGTAGTGCTCGCCGATCCGATCCATCGCCCTGAGTCCCAGCGGCGCGTGGCGCAGGAAGGCGGGCTTGTCGGACACGTTGCCCTCGTCGAACGCGCGCGTGGTCGCTATCGACCGGTTCGGGAGCGCGGCGGCGTCGCGCGGCGCGGGCCGGACCAGCTTGCCGGTGACCGCCCTGATCGACGCGCTCTCGTGGTGCGGCGCCAGGAACGCGACCGACAGGAAGAAGGGCTGCGTGGAGGGCGCGCGCCGCTTGATGAAGTCGACCGCCTTGCGGCGGTAGACGTCGGTCTGGTAGAGCCGCGGGTCCCGGACGAACGGCTTGCCGTACGTGTGGCGGTGGCCGTTCTCGTCGAGCGTGTAGCCCCACATGCGGTAGGTGGAGCCGTCGATCGCGCCGTGCCACTCGGTCCAGCCGGGCGGCACGTCGGCCTTCACCTGCGTCCCGTAGCCGTTCATGTACTTGCCGATGTGCGCCGTTGCGTAGCCGGCGCGCTGCAACCAGACCGGCAGCGAGTTCCAGCGGTCGAAGCGGACGTAGCCGCCGGTCGGCGGGTAGAGCCCCATCACGCCGTGGTTGTGGGCGTACTGGCCGCTGAAGAACGTGGCCCGCGAGGGGCAGCAGACCGGATACGAGACGTAGTTGTGCGCGAACGTCACGCCCTCCGCGCCCAGCAGCTCGCGGGTCCTGGGCAGGACGTCCATGTCCTCCACCGTCTGGTCGTCGGTCATCAGAACCACGACGTTGGGGCGGCCCTGCCGGGCGGCACCGGCGTCCTTGGCGGAGCTGTCGCCCACCGCGTCGATGCCGACGCCCAGGGCAACCGCTGCGGCTGCCACTGCCAGGACGATCAGCAGTGCCTTGGGCACACACTGAGTATGGCTAGGTTTGCGAGCCCCGCTACATGATCTCGCGCATGTGCGCCGCGCTCGCGCGCACCAGCGTCACCGGATCGACCTCGCGGCGGTTGAAGCCGACCTCCATGGACAGCCAGCCGTCGTAGCCGGCTTCCTTCAGGGCCGCCACGAACGACCCGAAGTGGCGGTGCGTGCCCGGCGCGTCGCGGCCCTCGTCGGACACGTGCACGTACTCCAGCGCGTCGCCCGACTCGGCCACCGCGTCCCCCAGCTCGTCGTGGCGATGCAGCACGTGGAAGGTGTCGATCATGACGCCGGCGTCCACGCCCGCGTCGGCGATCAGGCGCTTGCAGTCGCCCGGGTGCTCGAGCAGGTTCGAGTCCGCCGGCGTCGGCTCCACGACCAGCCGCACGCCGCTCTCGCGCGCCGCCGCGGCGCACTGCCGGAGGTTCGTCACGGCCAGCTCCCAGGCCGCGGCGCGCTCCTGGCCATGGCGCCGCCATCCGCCCAACCAGATCACGTTGGGGCAGCCCAGGTCGCCGGCGAGGTCGACGCAGGCCCGCATGTACTCCAGTCCGGCGCTGCGCTCGGCCTCCTCGGGGCTCACCGGGTTGAAGCCCGGTCCGCCCCCAAGCGCCGGGCAGAGGGCCGACACCGTCAGCCCGCGCTGCTCGAGCCGAGCGTTGATCTCGCCGCGGCGGGTGACGTCGAGATAGTCGGGGTAGGCGTGCGGCGCTGCGGCGCCGATCTCGATGCCGTCGTAGCCGGCGACCGCCAGCTCGTCGATCACATCGTCGAGCGAGCGCGTCGGCAGCCACGCCGGGAAGCTGCAGAACACCCAGGTGTTGAAGGAGAGCTTCATTTCGTGTGCTCCTTTCAGGACTCGATGCGCCTGCCGCTGTCGGGGTCGAAGAAATGCAGGCCGCGCGGGTCGATCGCCAGCTCGATGCGGTCGCCCTCCCGCGCCGCCGACCGCGCGTCCAGGCGCGCGACGAACGTCGTGGTCCGCGAGGCCGCCTGGCGCTCGAGCTCCTCGACCGCCTCGTCGCTGAGGTCGGCGGCCACCTCGCGCGTCTGGCTGGTCACGACGGGTGGCGCCTCGACGTCGAAGTGGACGTAGATCTCCGAGCCAAGCGACTCGCGCAGCTCCACCACCGCCGGGATGCGGGTGCGGCGGGCGTCGCCGTTGGCCTCGCCCAGGTCCTCCGGCCGGACGCCGAGCACCAGCTCGCGATCGACGTAGCGCGCGAGCGCGGGCTGGCCGGCGGCCAGCTCGGGGTCGATCGGGACCGTGAAGCCGGCGAAGCTCAGCTGCAGCGAACCGCCCTCGCGCGACACCCGGGCGCCCACCAGGTTCATCGGCGGCGAGCCGATGAAGCTGGCCACGAACAGGTCCTCGGGGCGCCCGTAGAGCCGCTCGGGAGGGTCGATCTGCCGGACGACGCCACGACTCATGACCGCCACCTGGTCGCCCAGCGTGAGCGCCTCGGTCTGGTCGTGCGTCACGTAGAGCATCGTCACGCCGAGCTCGCGCTGCAGGCGGGCGATCTGCGAGCGCGTCTGGAGGCGCAGCTTCGCGTCCAGGTTGGAGAGCGGCTCGTCCATCAGGAACGCCTGCGGCCGCCGGATGATCGCCCGCCCCATCGCCACCCGCTGGCGCTGCCCGCCGGACAGGTGGCGCGGCTTCTTCTTGAGCAGCTCGGCGATGCTCAGCGACGACGCCACCTCGCGCACGCGCCGGTCGCGCTCGTCGCGGTCCACCTTGCGCAGCTTGAGCGCGAAGGCCATGTTGTCGTGGACCGACATGTGCGGGTAGAGCGCGTAGTTCTGGAAGACCATCGCCACGTCGCGCTCGCCGGGCTCCACGTCATTGACCACGCGGTCGCCGATCCGGATGGTGCCCGACGTGATCTCCTCGAGGCCGGCGATCATCTTCAGGGCCGTGGACTTCCCGCACCCCGACGGTCCGACCAGCACCAGCACGCTGCCGTCCTCGAGCTTCAGGTTGAGGTCCGACACCGCCTCGGTCCCGTCCTCGTAGACCTTGGTCACCGCCTCCAGGTCGATCTCAGCCACTCGGCATCAGTCCCACACGAACACCGCCTTCTCAGTCGTCCGCTCGTCGAACATCCGGAAGGCCGTCTCGGCCTCGCCCAGAGGGAAGCGGTGGGTTATGAGCCGCTCGGGGGCAAGCCCGCGCCCGACCACGAAGTCCGCGATCTCGCGGTACTCCCAGAGCGGGAAGTACCACCCGCCGATCACGCGCAGCAGCTTGCGGATGATCTGATCGCTGGGGTTGATCGTGGTCTCCCTCGACTCCCCCACGAACGCGACCGCACCCTGGCGGCGCGCCGCGTCCAGCGCCGCGTTCTGCGCGGGCGGCGCGCCGGAGCAGTCGACCGCCACGTCCACACCCTGCCCGCCGGTGAGCTCCAGCAGCCGCTCGACCGGATCCGCACGCTGGCTGTTGACGGCCTCGTCGGCGCCCAGCTCGCCGGCCAGCTGCAGGCGCGCGTCGATCACGTCGAGGGCGATCACCCGCGCGCCGCGGCCCTTCGCCACCAGCACGCCCGCGGCGCCCATCGGCCCGAGGCCGAAGATCGCGACGGTGGTCGCGCCGGACACGTTCAGGCGCTTCTGGGTGTGGTACTGGGTGCCGACCATGTCGGTCAGCACGGCGCCGGCCTCGTACGACAGCTCCTCCGGCAGCCTCAGGCAGTTGACGGCCGGCACGACCAGGTAGTCGGCGTCGCCGCCGTCGACGTCGAAGCCGACGCACTTCCAGCTCTCGCACAGCATGCGGTACCCGCGCAGGCAGTGCTCGCAGTGGCCGCACCCGATCGCGAGGTAGATCGTCACGCGGTCGCCGGCGGCCACGCTCTCGACGCCCGGCCCCACCTCGACCACGTCGCCCGCGGGCTCGTGGCCGGGCACCACCAAGCCCTTGCCGGCGTCCTCGCCGCCGACGATCGGGGTCCCGTAGTAGAGCGACATGTCGCTGCGGCAGAGCGCGGATGCCCGCGTCCTGACAACGACCTCGCCCGGCCCCGGCGTGGGCTCGGGCCTGTCGACGACCTCCACCCGCCGGTCGCCCGGCAGCAGCACGGCCTTCATCCGTCCTCCTCTTCGATCACTTGACCGCTCCAAACGTGAGGCCGGAGACGAAGCGCCGGCGCAGGATCATCACGAGCACCAGGATCGGCGCCACGATCACGACGCTCGCCGCCGTGAGGTAGCCGTACTGGGTGCCGAACAGGCCGGTGAACTCAGCCACCCCCACCGGCGCGGTCTTCACGTGCTCGCGCGTGAGCGTGAGCGCGAACAGGAACTCGTTCCACGACAGGACGATGCTGAGGATCGCCGCCGTGGCCACGCCCGGCATGACGAGCGGCAGGATCACGCGCAGCAGCACGCCGGTGCGAGTGGCGCCGTCCACCAGCGCCGCCTGCTCGACCTCGCGCGGGATCTGGTTGATCGTGCTGCGCAGCACCCAGATCACCATCGGCAGGTTGAACGCGGCGTACGGGATCACCAGCACCGGATAGGTGTCCGTGAGCTGAAGCTTGCCGGCGAGGATGAACACCGGGACGACCGCCACGATCGGCGGGAACATGATCGTGGAGAGGATCCAGCTCGACAGTGCTCGCCGCGGGCGGAAGCGCGACATCGTGAGCGCGTACGCGGCCGGCAGGCCGACGGCCACGGCCAGCGCCGTCGACGACAGCGAGACGATCGCGCTGTGCCAGACGAGCGGCGCGAAGGCCTCCGACGACGCCGTGTTCCCGCTGAGGATGTCCGAGTAGTTCTGGAGCGTCGGCGTGAAGCTCCACTCCGGCGGCACCGAGATCGCGATCGAGCCGGGCTTGATGGAGGTCACCAGGATGAACACGAACGGCACCATCGCCGCCAGGATCCAGAGCCACACCGCCGCGCGGCCGACCACGCGGGCACCGCGCGTCATCGCGCCTCCAGCACGTCGGTGTGGCGCGTGACCAGGCGCAGGATCTGGGGCACGATCAGCAGCAGCAGGATCAGGAACACGACGCCGAGGGCGGCCGCTGAGCCGATCGAGAAGTCCTGCAGGGCCACGCGGTAGATCGTGAGGTTGATCAGCTCGGTCGAACGGCCGGGGCCGCCGCCGGTGAGCACGTTCACCGTCGCGAACGTCTTGAACGCCTCAACCACGCGCAGCAGCAGCGCGATGGCGATGAACGGCATGAGCAGGGGCAGCGTCACGTAGCGGAACTGCTGCCAGCGCGTGGCGCCGTCGACGGCCGCGGCCTGGCGCGGCTCCTCGTCCACGCCCTGGAGGCCGGCGATCAGCACGAGCGCGACGAACGGGGTCCACTGCCAGACGTCGAGCCCCACGAGCGCCACCCAGGCGGTGCTGGAATGGCTGAGCCACTCGACCGGCGAGCCCATCACCCCGAGCTTGCCGGCGTAGTAGTCGATCCAGCCGAAGTTCGGGTCGAGCAGCTGCCGCCAGATCAGCGCCGACACCGCCGGAGTCATCGCGAACGGCACCAGCAGCAGCGTCGACGCGATGCTGTTGGAGAGGGTGCGCCGGGCCAGCGGGACCGCGATCAGCAGCCCGAGCACCATCTCCAGGCTGACCGCGATCGCCACGAAGGCGAGCGTGATCAGCAGGTCGTGGCGGACCGTGCCATCCGTGAAGACGAACTGGTAGTTGTCGAAGCCGGTGTACTGCCGCGGTGTGGTGCCGAGCAGCGTGAAGTCGAAGAAGCTCGAATAGAGCAGGTAGACAGCCGGCGCGATCGTGAGCGCGGCGAGGATCGCCACCGCCGGCGCCACCAGCAGCCACCCGGCTCGCCCTTCCGCGGAGCGCCTCTTGCGACCCCCGACCAACGCCTAGAGGTAGCCGGCCTGCTTCAGGGCGTTCTCGGTCTCTCCCGCTGCGGAGGCGAGCGCGTCCTTGGGCGACTGGCTGCCCGTCGCGGCCTTGTTCACGGCCACCGCCACGGCGTTCGACACGTCGCCGTAGTTCGTCAGCCGGGCCCGGCCCACTCCCACCTCGAGCGACTTGCCGAGCACCTCGTAGAAGTTGCCGAACGCCTTCTTGACCGCCGCGTCGCTTGCCGCCCGGTCGTAGACCGACACGCGCGTGGGATGCAGCTGCTTGGAGAGCATCTTGCTCTGGACATCCGAGCTGGTCAGCCAGGCGATCGTGCGGTACGCCCAGTCCTTGTTCTTGGCGGTCTTCGGGATGCTCAGCATCCAGGTGCCGAAGTGCGGCCCCTCCTGGACCTTCTTCGGGACCGTGGCGTAGGAGACCGCGCCCTCGACGTTCGGCTTGAGCGCCATGTTGTGGTAGTTGAAGCCCATCGCCGTCAGGCCCGAGCCGAACGTGTTCGTGACGGTGTCCCACGACGCGGAGGTGGTGCCGGGCGGCGTGACCTTGTCGCTGTTGATCAGGTCCGTGTAGTAGGTGAGCGCCTCCACGCCCTCTGGCGTGTTGAAGGCGATCTTGAAGTCGTCGGTGACCAGGTGGCCGTCGCCCCCGTAGCTGGCGAGCAGCGTCTTGAAGTCGTCGGTCGACCAGTCGCCGACGCCGGCCATCAGCGTCGAGCCCCAGAGCTTCTGGTCCGGCCGGGTGAAGAACTTCGAGACCGCCGTGAAGTCGTCCCAGGTGGCGGGCACGGCCAGGTCCTTGCCGGTCTGGCTCTTGAACGCCGCCTTCTCCTTCGCGTCGTCGAAGAGGTCGGTCCGGTAGGACATCGTCAGGGCGTTCGCCTGGATCGGCAGGCCGTAGATGTCGAAGTTCTTCGCGCGGATCCCGTCCACGTCGGGCGGGCCCTCGCTGTCGGGGAAGTGCACGTGCGACTGCTTCGCGTCGTAGACGGCCGTGTCGTAGAACACCTTGGGGATGAAGTCCTCGGTGTCCACCTTGGCCTTGTCGTTGACCTTGGCGTTCTTGATGTAGGCGCCGAGCGGCTCGATCTTGCCGACGATCGCCGGCATCCAGGGCGTGTCGACGATCATCACGTCGTAATTGGAGCTTTGAGCCGCCAGCTCCGAGAAGACCTTCTGCTGGAGCGCGTCGTAGGGGATCGTGTCCATGTTCAGGCGGATCCCGAACTCCTTGCCGTAGTCACCCAGCACGCCCTTGACGGCCTCCGAGTTCGCCTCGACGGTCGCGTACAGCATGTTCAGCGTCTTGGGCTTGCCGCCGCCCGAGGAGTCGTCATTGCTGCAGGAGCTCCAGAGGCCCCCACCCGCGATGACTCCGCCCGAAACCGCCGCTGTGGTCCTGAGGAAACCCCGCCTCGTCGTAGGGAGGTCAACTATCGACATGCTCGACTCCTCCTCCTCGGTTCGCCGAGCTCGGAGGCCGAAATCGCTCCGAGCCTGGGCGAGCGCGAACGTACCAGAACTTTTGGTTCGCCTCAAGCAAAAGTCGCCCGGCTTACGTCAGGCCCCGCGTATCTTTGTGAGGTCGGCGACCAGAAGTGGCGGCCAAATCGTGCTTCACTCTCTGCTCGTGGAACCGCGCGGCGGAGCCGGAGGCCAGGGGTTCGGGCCGGGAGCGGTGCTGAGACTGATCAGGGAGGCCGGCGAGATCACGCGGAACGACCTGCACGCGCGCACCGGCCTCGGCCGCTCGGCCGTGGCCCAGCGTGTGGACGCGCTTGCCGCGCTCGGGCTGCTCACCACCGGCGAGGGAGCCTCCACGGGCGGCCGCCCGCCCACGACGCTCAAGTTCAACCCGCACGCCGGGCTCGTGCTGGGCGCGGACCTCGGCGCCACCCACTCCCGCCTGGCGCTGGCCGACCTGGGCGGGTCGCTGCTGGCCGAGGTGGGGCGCGACCTCCGCATCGACGCGGGCCCCGAGGCCGTGCTCGGGTGGGTCGGGCAGGGCTTCGACGCGATGCTCGCCGAGGCAGGACGCAATCGAGCCGGCGTGCGTGCGATCGGGCTCGGGGTGCCCGGTCCGGTGGAGTTCGCCACCGGACGCCCGGCCAGCCCCCCGATCATGCCGGGCTGGGACGACTATCCGATCCCCGAGGCCCTGCGCGAGACCTACGACGTGCCCGTGCTCGTGGACAACGACGTGAACATCATGGCCGTCGGCGAGCACTGGTCGCGCTGGCCCGAGCGCGACAACCTGCTCTTCATCAAGGTCGGCACCGGCATCGGCTGCGGCATCGTGGCCGAGGGCGACATCTACCGGGGTGCGCAGGGCGCCGCCGGCGACATCGGGCACATCCAGGTGGCCGGCCACGGCGACGTGGTGTGCGAGTGCGGCAACATCGCGTGCCTCGAGGCAATCGCGTCGGGCCGCGCGCTCGCGCGCCACCTGCGCGAGCTCGGCTTGGACGCCGAGGACAGCCGAGCCGTCGTGGCGCTGGTCAAGGCCCAGAACACCGAGGCGGTGCGCCTCGTGCGCCACGCCGGCCGGCTGATCGGCGAGGTGCTCGCCAGCCTCGTGAACTCCGTCAACCCGGCGGTGATCGTCGTCGGCGGCGACGTGGCCGCCGCCGACGAGCAGCTCTTTGCCGGGATCCGCGAGGTCGTCTACCGGCGGTCGACCGCGCTCGCGACCCGGCACCTCCAGATCGCGCACTCAGCTCTCGACGATCGCGCCGGGGTGATCGGGGCGGCGGTCATGGCCATCGACCACATCCTCTCCCCCGACGCGATCGATCGAGAGCTCGTGGATCACGGGATACGGGTGTAGCGAGCCTCCTGGACGATCTCCCTGGCGTCGGCCGGCTCGACGAAGCGCGCGTGCCGCATGCGCGCCGTCGCCTCCGCCACCTTGGCCACGTAGTTCTGGTGGGTCACGTAGAGCGACTGCAGCTGACCGCTGCCGAAGTCGTCCTGGTGACCGAGCACGCCGCAGAAGGCGCCACCGCTGGCCGTCTCGTAGTAGGTCGCGATCGGCACGTCGACGTACGGGTTCCGCACGCCACCCAGCGCGTTGCCGAACTCGTCCTTGCGGAACGTCTTGCCGTCGACCGTCTCGAGCACGTCGGCGTGCGGTGGCCGCGTGCCGTCCTCCACCCAGCGCTCCAGGTTCGCGTACATGGCCGGCTCGATGTACTGCCGCGGCAGGCTGTTCCAGCGCGGCTCGATGCACTCGTCGTAGAGCAGCGGCACGGCCCCCGCGGCCTTCACGTCGGCCTGCGGAACGTCGTAGTTGGCCAGCTGGCCCCACCCGTGCGCGGCGCCGGCGATCTCGTACAGCCGGTAGCCCGCGTTGGAAGCGTCGCTGTCGGCGCGGCGCCACGGGTAGCCGCCCAGCGCGAACGGCTCCGACTGGGAGTCCACCCGCATGAACGGCTCGTGCTTGGCGGGCAGCTCGCTGCGCGGGTCGCCGACCTTCGTGGCGGCGACGCACTGGTTGATCGGGTTCGGCCTGCCGGCGCCGGAGACGGACACATAGCCGTCGTACACGGGCTTGCCGTTGGAGCGCTTCGCGTCCGCCGCGAAGTTGGCCACGTAGGTGTTCAGGTAGAACGCCGTCTGCGACTCGCCGGTGGCATAGACGTGGCGCACGCGGTACCCGCGCAGCGGGTTGCGGTTCCCGCCGTCGCGCACCAGCGCCCCGACCTGACTGACGATGTCCCAGGCCAGCCCGTTCTCGAACAGCTTCGAGGTGTTCTCGTTGTAGCCGGGATCCCCGGGAAGGCTGCCGCAGGCCTGGTCGGCGGCGGGCAGCGGGTTGGCCATCGACAGGGGCGCGTAGCGCTTGGCGTCGAAGCGCTTGAGCGCGGCGATCGAGATCGGCTTGACCGTGAGCCCGATGTGGATGTCGCCGTCACGCATGAACTTCTCCTGCACGGCCGGCCACTGGATCTCGGCGTCGTAGGCGCGCGACGGGTTGTTCAGCTCGACCCAGACGTTGCCGCTGAACTTGCGCGTCTGCTTGGGCCGCCGGACGACCATCCGGGTGGTGTAGGGCGCGTTCGCGGTGCGGACACGCGGGGACCGGGAGTTGCCGTCGGCGCCCCAGTCGTAGACGTTGGCCCTGCCGCTCACGAAGAACTCGTCGAGGGCGTAGCCGTTGGCGGCCAGGTCGGTGCCGCCGACGGTGAAGATGCGCGACTGATCGCTGACCGGGATCGGCCCCTTGGCCTTGGGAATCGGGGTTGCGCCCTCCGATCCGGCGTGAGCACGATGCCGCTCCCCCGCACCCGCCGGGACGCCCGCGAGCGCAGCGACGGCCCCTGCCCCGAGCACGCACAAAAGGACACGCCACCGCCGTCCGACCGGGCTGCGATCTGACATGGGGACTCTCTCCTTCTCCTCTCCCGCCCAGCCCCATTGCCGGGCCGGGGCGGAAGCTAGCCCGCTGCCCATCTTTTGTCAATGGACATACAGAAGTTGCTGATCTTCTGCGAAAAGAATCGTTTCTTTTGCGTGAGGGAGCGCGGAAGCCGCGCCGCCGCGCTCGGGCGCCACGCTCGGGCGCCGCGTCAGGCCGCCGCGCTCAGGCGCCGCGCTCGGGCGCCGCGTCAGGCGCCGCGCTCAGGCGCCGCGCTCGGCCAGCAGGCGCTCGGCGCTCATGTACGCGAGCGCCTGGATCGTGAGCGTGGGGTTGTAGGCCCCGTAGCTGGGGAACTGCCCGCCGCCGACCGCGTA
>JAXDIH010000198.1:0-18078 GCA_034664105.1 Thermoleophilaceae bacterium | reverse complement strand
ACGCCGACGTGCGGGACGCCGCCCAGGCCGCCGAGGCCGCCGGTGCAGACTCGCTCTGGACGTGGGATCACTTCTTCCAGAGCGGCGCGTCGGAGGACGTCTCCGGGCCGAACTTCGAGTGCATGACCCTGCTCGCCGCGCTCGCGAGCGCCACGGGCCGGGCCAGCATCGGCGCGCTCGTGGCCTGCAACTCCTACCGCAACCCCGACCTCCACGCCGACATGGCGCGCACGATCGACCACGTGAGCGGCGGGCGTTTCGTGCTCGGCATCGGCGCCGGCTGGTTCGAGCCCGACTACGTCGAGTACGGCTACGCCTTCGGCAGCGTGCGTGATCGCGTCGATGCGCTGGCCGAGGCGCTCCCGCGCCTGCACAGCAGGCTCCGCAGCCTCTCGCCGCAGCCGGTGCGGGGCCATCTGCCGCTGCTCATCGCGGGTGGCGGGGAGCGCGTCCTCCTGCGCCTCGTCGCGGAGTATGCGGACATCTGGAATTGCTACGGCACCCCTGCCGAGCTGGCGCACAAGAGCGCCATCCTCGACGAGCACTGCGCCCGCGTCGGCCGCGACCCGGCCGAGATCGAGCGCACGGTCCTGCTCGAGGACGACGAGGCGAACCACGCAGACGGCTACCACAAGGCTGGAATGACACATCTGATCGTGACCCTGTCCGCGCCGCACTACGACCTCGCGCAGCTCGAGCGGCTCTGCGCCTGGCGCGACGAGCTGGCCGCCGTATGACGGCAGTCCTCGACACGACCCTGACTGCGGACGAGGCCCTCGCCTACGCCGAGGCCGGACCGACGCTCGCCGAGCTCTGCGAGCGCGCGCGCGCACGGGCGCCCGGCTCGCTCGTGACGTTCTCGCCGAAGGTCTTCATCCCGCTCACGCACCTCTGCCGCGACGTCTGCCACTACTGCACGTTCGCGCGGCCGCCCCGGCGCGGCGAGCGGGCGTTCATGACCGCCGACGAGGTGCTCGCGATCGCGCGCGCGGGCGCGGAGGCGGGGTGTCACGAGGCGCTCTTCACGCTGGGCGACAAGCCAGAGCTGCGCTACGAGGTGGCGCGGCGCGAGCTGGAGGCCGCCGGCTGCGCGACCACGGTCGAGTACCTGCGCGAGATGTGCGAGCTGGTCCTCCAGGAGACCGGCCTGCTCCCGCACGTCAATGCCGGCGTGCTCGAGGAACAGGACCTCGCGCTGCTGCGGACCGTGAGCGCTTCCCACGGGATCATGCTCGAGACGGTTGCCGACCGGCTCTGCGAGCGTGGCGGGCCGCACTTCGGCTCGCCCGACAAGCGCCCCGCGGCGCGCCTCGCCACGATCGAGACGGCGGGCCGGCTGCGCATCCCGCTCACCACCGGGATCCTGATCGGGATCGGCGAGACGCGGGAGGAGCGCATCGAGGCGCTCGTGGCGATCCGCGACCTCCAGCGCCGCTACGGCCACATCCAGGAGGTGATCGTCCAGAACTTCCGCGCGAAGCCGGGCACGAAGATGGCCGACCACCCCGAGCCGTCGATCGAGGAGCTGCTCTGGACGGTGGCGACGGCCCGGCTGGTGCTCGGGGCCGAGATGTCGCTCCAGGTGCCGCCCAACCTCTCCTACGACGACTTCCCGCGCCTGCTCGACGCCGGCATCGACGACTGGGGCGGGGTCTCGCCGGTCACGCTCGACCACGTCAACCCGGAGGCGCCCTGGCCGGAGGTCGAACGGCTGCGCGAGTCCACGCGGGCACACGGCCTGGAGCTGGCGGCACGGCTGCCCGTGTATCCGAGCTACCTCTCGGAGCGCTGGCTCGACCCGCAGGTGCTGCCGCACGTGCTGCGCCGCGCCGACGGCGACGGGCTGGCCCGCACCGACACGTGGACGGCCGGCAGCGAGCTGGCGCCGCCCGCGCTCGCGCGCCCCGGCGCCGCGCCGCGCGACGAGCTGGTCCACGCGGGCCTCGAGAAGGTGCGCGCCGGCGTGCAGCTCGGCGAGGACGACGTGTGCGCCCTGCTCAGCGCGCGCGGCACCGACGTGGCCGCCGTCGCCGATGCCGCCGACCGCCTGCGGCAGGAGGTGTGCGGGGACGAGGTGACGTACGTCGTCACGAGGAACATCAACTACACGAACGTCTGCTACTTCCGCTGCGGCTTCTGCGCCTTCTCCAAGGGGAAGCTGGCCCGCAACCTGCGTGGCGCGCCCTACCTGGTGCCGGTCGAGGAGATCGTCCGCCGCTCGCGCGAGGCGTGGGAGCGGGGGGCCGTCGAGGTCTGCCTCCAGGGGGGGATCCACCCCGGCTTCACGGGCGATTTCTACGTCGAGGTGCTGGAGGCGCTCAGCTCGGAGCTGCCGGATCTCCACCTGCACGCGTTCTCGGCGCTGGAGGTGTGGCAGGGCGCGGCCACCCTCGAAATGCCGCTGCCGGACTACCTGCGCCGGCTGCGCCAGGCCGGCCTGTCCTCGCTGCCGGGCACCGCGGCCGAGATCCTCGACGACGAGGTGCGCGCCGTGCTGTGCCCCGACAAGGTGTCGACGGAGCAGTGGCTGGAGGTGCACGACAGCGCTCACCGCGAGGGTCTGCGCTCGACCACCACGGTCATGTTCGGCCACGTGGACGGCCCGCGCAGCTGGGCCCGGCACCTGCTGGCGCTGCGCGACCAGCAGCGCCGCAGCGGGGGCTTCACCGAGTTCGTGCCGCTGCCGTTCGTCCACATGGAGGCGCCGATCTACATGAAGGGGCGCGCCCGGCCCGGTCCCACGTTCCGCGAGGTCGTGCTGATGCACGCGGTCGGCCGGCTGGCGCTGCATCCGTGGATCACGAACGTGCAGGCGTCCTGGGTGAAGCTCGGGGTGGAGGGCGTGCAGGTGCTGCTGCGCAGCGGCGCGAACGACTTCGGCGGCACGCTCATGAACGAGTCGATCTCGCGCGCGGCCGGGGCGGCGCACGGGCAGGAGATGCCGCCCGAGCGCATCGAGGAGGCCATCCGCGCGATCGGCCGCCCGCCGCGGCAGCGCACCACGTTCTACGGGACCCCTCCCGCCGAGCGGACGGCGGCGTCGTTCGGCGCGCCACCGTTGACCGAGCCGCGGAACCCGCCGGCGAGCGAGGCCGGGCTGCGGCGACCGGCGGCGCTCGTGCGGCCGGGGCTCGTGGGCGTGCGCTGAGCCGGCGATGCTGCTTGGCGAGGCGCGCCGGCTGATCGACGAGTACGGCCGCCGGCTGGTGCGCGACGGCCTCGTGATCGGCACCTACGGGAACATCAGCATCCGCGAGGGCGATCGGATCGCGATCACGCCGCACGCCGTGGAGTACGACGAGCTGCGGCCCGAGCTGGTCTGTGTGGTCGACGGCGAGGGGCGGCAGCTGGACGGTCCGCTGCCGCCGTCGTCGGAGCTGCCCATGCACCTGAGCGTCCACCGCGAGCACGGCGACGGCGCGCTGGTCCACACGCACTCCCCGTACGCGACCGCGCTCTCCTGTGTGGTCGACGAGATCCCGCCCGTCCACTACCTGGTCGGCAAGCTGGGCGGCGCGATCCCCACCACCCCGTTCGAGCCGCCGGGCAGCGAGCGGCTCGCCGCGGCGGTGGCGACGGCGCTGGAGCACCGCAACGGCGCGCTGCTCCAGAGCCACGGCACGGTCACGATCGGCGCCACGCTCCCCGAGGCCTACGCCCGCAGCCAGATCCTGGAGTTCGTGGCGCAGGTCTACCACCACGCGCGCCTGGTGGGGGAGCCGCACCTGCTGGGTGATTAGGTAGGCTTTCGTACTGCGCAAACCTGTTGTTGCAGTATGAAAGGGACCATGGCCACCACCAGCACCACGCCGACCGTTGCTCGCCTGTCCCCACGGACCCGCCTGCTGTGCGGACCGGGGCCGATGAACGTCGAGCCCTCCGTCCTCGAGGCCATGCAGGCGCCGATGCTGGGCCACCTCGATCCGACCTTCCACGAGCTGATGGCGGAGGTCGTGGAGATGCTGCGAGCGGTCTACCAGCTCGACGGCGGCGCGACCCTGCCGCTCCAGGCCACCGGCATGTCGGGGATGGAGACCGGCATCGTCAGCCTGGTCGAGCCCGGCGACGTGGTGATCGTGGGGTATGCCGGCTTCTTCGGCAAGCGCATCGCGCAGATGGCCCAGCGCCACGGCGCCGAGGTGATCGAGGTCACACGGCCGTGGGGCGAGACCGTGCCCAACGAGGCGCTGGTGGACGCGCTCGACTCGCACCCGGAGGCGCGCCTGGTCGCGGTCGTCCACGCTGAGACCTCCACGGGCGCGCAGCATCCACTCGCCGAGCTCGGGACCGCCCTGCGCGGGCGCGAGGCGCTGTTGCTCGCGGACTGCGTCACGTCGCTGGGCGCCATCCCGCTCGCGTTCAGCGAGTGGGGCGTCGACTTCGCCTACTCCTGCACGCAGAAGGCCCTGGGGGCGCCTCCCGGGATGTCTCCGATCGCCTTCTCCGATCGCGCCCTGGAGCGCATGCGCTCGCGCAAGACGCGGGTCCCGTTCTCGCTCGACGTGGACCTGCTGCTGGATTACTGGGTGAAGCGGCCGGTCGCCTACCACCACACGGCGCCGATCCTCCACATCTACGCGCTCCACGAGGCGCTGCGCCACACGCTCGCCGAGGGCCTGGAGGCGCGCTGGGCGCGCCACGAGCGGACCGGCAGCCACCTGCGGGCGGCGCTCGCCGAGCGCGACCTCGAGCCACTCGCCACCCCGGACCGCCAGCTGCCGCACCTCACCGCGGTGCGCGTGCCCGAGGGCGTCGACGGCAAGCGGGTGCAGCAGCGGCTGCTCGACGAGCACGACATCGAAGTGGGGGGTGGGCTGGGCCCCGACGCTCCGCCGATGTGGCGCATCGGCCTGATGGGCGTCAACGCGTCCGTCGAGGTGGCGGACCGCGTGCTGGCCGGGCTGGACGCGGTCCTGGCCGAGGAGCGCTAGGCGCGCCGCGCGGGCTCGGCGACCGCGCCGAGCTCCGCGGAGACCAGGAGCGCCTGCGCTCGCACGACGTCCCCGATCGCCTCGAGGTTGCCCTCCAGCATGCGCGTGGCGGGCCCCGAGACGCTCGCTGCCGCGACCACCTCGCCGCCGGGGCCGAATATGGGAGCGGCCACGCAGGCCACGCCTTCCTCGTACTCCTCGCGATCGGTGGCGAAGCCGCGCTCGCGCGTGAGCTCGAGGTCCTCCGCCAGCGCGTCCGGCGTGGCGAGCGTGTGCCGCGTGAGCTGGGTGAGCCCCTTGCCCAGCACCTCGTCCAGCAGGGTCTGTGGCGAGGACGCGAGGATGGCCTTGCCAGCCGCGCAGGCGTGCAGCGGCACCCGCCGGCCGATCGTCGTGAACATCCGTACCGCGCGCGGGCTCTCCACCTGGGCCACGTACACGATCGCCAGGCCGTCCGGCACGGACAGGTTGACCGTCTCGCTGGTGGCGTCGCGCAGCTCCTGCAGGTGAGGCTGCGCCGCGGAGCTGATTCGCTCGCTGCCGCGCCCCGCCACGGACGCCAGCTCCACGAGCCTGTGACCGAGGCGGTAGTGACCCGTGCTGGCGCTGCGGGCGACGTAGCCGCGCGCGCTCAGCGTGGCGAGCAGCCGGTACGCGGTGCTCGGCCCGAGCCCGGTGCGCTCCGCGAGCGCCACCAGGCCCAGCTCCTCGGACGCGACCGCCTCCAGCAGGTCGAGGCTGCGGCCGACCGACTGGACGAGTTGGGGGCCGGGCCGGTGCTGGGTTTCCGCCATGCGAAAACGACGGTACCAGAGCATCTACCGGCTCCCAAAGAGCAGGCTAGCTGCTTGACAGGCACCTCGGGGATTGCGATTGTCCCCGCATGCCAAACGGATATGTGACGGTGCACGTGCTCGACAGCGCTCGCGGCACGAACGGCGACGGACTCGGCCTGCGGCTCTACCGCTTCGAGGAGGGCGAGTGGCTACCGATCAAGACCGTCGTGACCAACGACGGCGGGCGCCTGGACGAGCCGCTGCTCTCGGAGGAGGAGTACCGCCCTGGGCTCTACGAGCTCGTGTTCGAGGCCGCCCCTTACTTCGAGCACCACGACATCGCGCGGGCGGACCCGCCCTACATCGCCGAGATCCCGCTGCGGCTGAACTTCAGCGACCCCGACGCGCACTACCACGTGCCGCTTGCGCTCAGCCCGTGGGGCTTCACCACCTTCAGGGGTGGGTGAGGGCGCGCAGCTCGTCGATCTCGGCCTCGAACGACTTCCGCAGCGCCCGCCGACCGTCCTCGTCCAGCCAAGCGGCGTCGACCGCCGCGAGGCACGCGCGGACGATGTCGTCGGGCTCCAATGAGAGGGTGCGCGCCGCCGCGGTCCATTCCGTGGCCATGTCCACCTTGTACATCGCCGGATCGTCGGAGTTGATCGACACGTCGAGGCCGCCGCGGATCATGCGCCCCATCGGCTGAGTGGCGGGGTCGTCCCCGTGGTAGTCCACGCTCACGGACCAGGTGCCGGTGAAGTGGACGCCGAGGTCCTTGGCGCGCTGCATCAGCTCTTCGTCGCGCGCGACCCCGTAGCCGTGGTCGATGCGCCGGCAGCCTAGGACCTCGATCGCGGTGCGCACCCGCTCCGCGTGCCCGAACTCGCCGGCGTGGGTGGTGACCGACAGCCCGCGGTCGCGGGCCGCGCGGAACACGTCCTCGAACAGCTCCGGCAGCGCGTTGTCCTCGTTGTGGTCCATGCCGATGCCGACCACCTCGTCGCACGGGTGCGCCAGCACCGTCTCCACGAGCTCCATCGCCGCCCGTGTGCCGTGCTCGCGGTTGATCGAGGGCAGCAGCCGGCAGACGACGCCGCGGTCCTGCTCCGCCGCCCGCGCCCCGTCCAGCAGCCCCTCGAGCATCTCGGAGTACGAGAGCCACGGGTGGTTCGTGGGGTTGAACATGACCTCGCGGTAGCGCAGGTTCGCGCCGTCGGCGTCCAGCACCAGCGACTCGTACAGCACGCGGCTGAACTCGTCCGCCGTCCTCACGGAGTTGCACACCGCCACGTAGACCTCGAGGAACTCATCGAAGGTGACGAAGTCGTACACCTTCTCGGGGTCCTCGCTGGGCGGCGCTTGACCGTTGCGCTTGGCCAGCTCGATGAACGTGGCGGCGGGCACCGCGCCCATCAGATGGCAGTGCAGCTCCGCCTTCGGCAGCCGCCGGTAGAACTCGTCGGACGCCGGCGTCATCTCCCTAGTTCACGCTGCCCTTGACGCCGTCGATCAGCCACTTGCAGCACAGCGAGCGTTCGGCCGCCGGGACGGTCGCGCCGTCCTTGACGACGGTCTTGCCCGTGTTGTCCTGGATCGGGCCGCCGAACACGTCGAGCGTCCCGTCGGCGATCGCCTTCTTCTTCTCCTCGACGAGCGCCTTCGTCTTCTCGTCCACGCCGGGTCCGAAGGGGGAGAGGCCGATCACGCCGTCAGCGAGGCCGCCGTAGTACACGTCCGGCTTCCAGCTGCCGTCCGTCACGGCCTTCGCCTGCTGGACGTAGTAGGGGCCCCAGTCGAAGGTGAACGAGCTGAGCCAGACGTCCGGGGAGCGGGACGACTGATCCCAGCCGTAGCCCAGGGCGCCGACCTGGCGCTTCTGCGCGACGCTCTGGACCGCGGGCGAGTTGGTCTCGGCGGCGAGCACGTCCACGCCCGCGTCGACAAGGGAGCTCGCGGCCTGCCGCTCCTTCGGAGGGTCGTACCAGCTGTTGACCCACACCGTGCGAACGGTCGCGTCGGGGTTGACCTCGCGCACGCCGCGGGTGAAGGCGTTCACGCCGCGCACCACCTCTTCGATCGGATAGCCGCCCACGTAGCCGATCGAGCCGGCCTTCGTCGCGCTGCCGGCGACCAGCCCGTCCAGGTACCTGCCGTCCTCGGTCGCGAGCGCGAACTGACCGACGTTGTCCGATGTCTCCCCGCCGCCCCAGTTGATGAACTTGACGTCGGGGAAGTCAGCCGCGACGTCGAGCATGTCCTTCTCGTAGTAGGTGGTTCCCACGATCAGCTGGTTGCCGGCGATCGCCAGGTCCTCGAAGGTCTTACGGGCCTTGTCACCCGGATCCACGTCGGCCACGTTGACGGTCTCCGCGCCCGGGATCTGCTTCTTCAGGTACTCGGCCGCCGCCTGGTGCGAGCTGTTCCAACCGCCGTCGTCGAGGGCGCCCTGGTAGACGAACGCGACCTTGATCTTGCCGCCGCCTCCGTCGCCGCCGGACTTGCTGGTGGTCGACCCGTCATCACCACACCCGGCGACTACGAGTCCACATCCCAGCGCAAGTAGCACGATGGGCCGTCGCACAGCAGTCCACATCCGCATCAGTGAGTCCCTCTTTTCGAGACGTGACAAGCCAGGCGAGAACCTAGAGCCTGTTAGTCAGCCAGTCAAGCTACTTGGCGCAAAGGGCGGAAGACATCCTGGAGGGTTACCTGGTTTCACGCGCGTAGGGCTGCCCGAGCGTCGCGGGCGCCGCGAGCAGCCGGCTGGCTCCGGGGCGCGCCGACACGAAGATGAGGACGACGATCGTCATCACGAACGGCATCATCGACAGCAGGTCGCTCGGCACCTTCACCTCGAGCAGCTGCAACGTGAAGTTCAGGTTCGTCAGCGCGCCGAAGGTCCACGCGGCCAATAGGCAGCGCAATGGCCGCCATGACGCGAACGGGACCAGCGCGAAGGCGATCCAGCCCGCGCCGGCGGTGATGCCGTCCTGCCAGGTGCCGCTGAGGGCGAGCGTCACGTACGCGCCGCCCATCCCGGCCATCGCGCCCCCGAGCAGGGTGTATCCGTAGCGGACGCGGGTGACCGAGATGCCCGCGGCGTCCGCCGTAGCGGGGGACTCGCCGACGGCGCGCACTGCCATCCCCGCGCGCGTGCGGTAGAGGAGGACGCTCGCGGCGACGGCCGCGAGCACGGCCAGGTACACGATCGGGTCCTGGCCGAACACGATCGGACCGACCACCGGCAGATCGGCGGGCCCGCCGGACAGCACGGGCTCGAAGCGCCCGACGGGCGCGCGGTCGCCGAGCGGCGGGTCGGGCAGCTTGCCGATGTAGCTGGACAGCCCGGCGCCCAAGATCACGAGCGCGAGCCCCGATACGACCTGATCGACGCGCAGGGAAATCGCGAGCGTCGCGTGGATCAGCGACATGCACAGGCCCGCCCCGGCACCGACCGCGAGCCCCAGCCACGGGCTGCCGGTCGCGCTGGCCCCGAGGATGCCCGTGACCGCCCCGACGAGCATCATGCCCTCGATTCCGAGGTTCATGACCCCGGCGCGCTGGGCCAGCAGCTCGCCGATGGCCGCCAGCGCAAGCGGCGTGCCGGCGACGATCGCGCTGGCCAGGGTGAGTACGACAACGGAGTCGTTCATCCGGCGGCAGCGGTCGAAGGGACGGTGGCGAAGCGGATGCGATTGCGCATGAGCACCTCGGAGGCCGCGACGACCAGCAGCGCGAGCCCCTGGAGCACCAGCACGAGCTCACTTGGCACGCCGGAGGTCTGCAGCGTCGGTCCGGCGCTGGAGATTCCGCCGATCGCGATCGCGACCGGGATCACGGCGAGCGGATTGAAGCGCGCCACCGCCGCCACGATGATGCCCGTGTAGCCGAGGTTGACGGCAAGCGAGCGCGGCTCCAGCGAGCCGAGCGTCCCGAAGATCTGGACGGCCCCGGCCAGGCCCGCGACGGCACCCGACAGCAGCAGCACGGACAAGATCCGCCGCGACACGCCCACCCCGGCGTAGGCGGCCACTCGCGGCGAGTCGCCCACGAGCCGGACCGCGTAGCCCCAGCGCGTCGAGCGCAGCAGGATCCAGAGCGCCACGGTGACCACGACGGCGACCAGGAAGCCGAGGTGCAACCTGCCCCAGATCTCCGGCGCCACGGCGGAGTCGGGGATGTCGCGGCCGGTCGGGTAGGTCAGGCGCTCCTTGTCGCGCCAGAAGCTGACCGAGCCGAAGATCAGGTAGTTCATGAGGTAGAGCGCGATGAAGTTGAGCATCAGCGTCGGGATGACCTCGTCCGTGCCGAAGCGAGCGCGCGGAACCGCGGCAAGCCCCGCCCACAGCGCCCCGCCCAGGGCTCCGGCCACCAGGACGACCGCCATGGCCAGGACCGGCGGGAGATCCTTGGCGATCAGCAGTGCGGCGCCCGATGCCGCGATCGCGCCGATGTAGAGCTGCCCCTCGCCGCCGATGTTCCAGAGGCGCGCGCGGAACGCGACCGCCGCGGCAAGGCCGGTCAGGATCAGGGGGCTCGACGCCACGAGCGAGCGCTGCCACGCGAGCTGGGTGCCGAAGGCCGCGTCGAGCGCGGAGGAGTACACCGACCACGGCGAGAACCCGGTGACCAGGAGGATCAGCGCCCCCGCGCAGCCCGCCCCGGCGAGGGCGAGCAGCGGGAAGGCGAGCCGCAGCCAGATCGGCGGCACGCCGCGCGGCTCGAGGCGGATGCGCCTCATGCCGCAGCCTCGACGCCGGCCATCATGCGACCGATCGCCTCGTGGTCGAAGTCGCCGGCCGTCTGCTCGCCCATGATCCGGCCCGCGTAGATCACGGCGATCCGGTCGGCCAGCAGCTCCAGCTCGTCGAGGTCCTCGGAGATCAGCAGCACGCCGGCTCCCTCGTCGCGCAGGGAGAGCAGCAGCCGGTGGATCGTCGCGGTGGCGCCCACGTCGAGGCCGCGCGTGGGTCCGGCGGCCACCAGCAGCTTGGGCTGCTCGGCCAGCTCGCGCGCCAGGATCGCTCGCTGGACGTTGCCGCCCGAGAGCAGGCTCATGGGCAGCCCGGGGCGCACGCCGCGGATGTCGAAGCGCTCCACCAGCTCGTCGGTCCACTTCCGCGCGGCGCGCCGGGAGATGAACGGGCCGCGCGCTATCGGCGCGCGGGCGAACCGGCGCATGATCACGTTGTCCTCGATCGGCAGGCCGCCCGCGACGCCGGTGGCGAGGCGATCCTCGGGCACGAAGGCGAGCCCGCTCTTGACCCTGCCGCGCACGTCGAGGGAGGTCGCGTCCTGCCCGTTGAGACTCACCGACCCGGCGACAGCGCGGCGCAGGCCGGCGATCGCCTCGGCGAGCTCGCGCTGACCGTTGCCGGCGACGCCGGCGATGCCCACGATCTCACCGGCGTGCACCTCGAGGTCGAGCCCCCGGACGGCTGCCTGGCGCAGGTCGTTGTGCACCTCGAGGCCCTTGACGCCGAGGATCACCGGCCCCGGCGACGCCGGTCCGGAGCCGCGCACGGGTGCGGACACCTGCTCGCCCACCATCATGCGAACGAGCTGGTCCCCGTCGGTCTCCGCCGCCACCACTTGCCCGACGCGCCGGCCCTTGCGCATGACCGTCACCCGATCGGCGATGCTCAGCACCTCCTCCAGGCGATGGGAGACGAAGACGATCGTCTTACCCTCCTCGCGCAGACTGCGAACCGCGCCGAACAGGGCGGTGGTCTCGGCGGGGGTCAGCACCGACGTCGGCTCGTCGAGGACGAGCACGTGCACGCCGCGGTGCAGCAGCTTGAGGATCTCCACCCGCTGCCGCTCGCCGACCGAGAGGTTCATCACGAGCGCCGCCGGGTCGACGTGGATCCCGTAGCGCTCGCAGAGGGCGGCGACGGCGGACTCCATCTGGCGGCGGTCGATCCAGGCGGGCGTCTCGGGGTGGCTGAGCACCACGTTTTCGGCCACCGTGAACGTGTCCACGAGGCGGAAGTGCTGGTAGACCATCCCGATGCGGGCGTCGAGCGCGTCGCGCGGGGAGGCGAAGTGGTGCTCGACGCCGTCGATCAGGATGCGCCCGGCGTCGGGCCGGTAGAGCCCCGCGAGCACGGAGCACAGCGTCGACTTGCCCGCGCCGTTCTCGCCCAGCAGGGCGTGCACCTCGCCCCACGGCAGGTCGAGGTCTACGTCCTCGTTGGCGAGCTGCCCGTAGAACGACTTGTGGATCCCCTGGAGCTCGACGCCGTCGCCATCGCCTCGCGGGGAGCCGACGGGCGGTTCGGATGAAACGACGGATTCGCTCACGGCCAGACCCTTCTGCTCCTTGCCGGGGGTGACGAAGGACGTGCGGCCGGCGTCGTAGTTCTAACGCCTGTTAGTCAGCTCGTCAAGCTGTCAGCGTAGCGTCACGACAAAGGCCCCCGCCGGCGGCTGCTCCCACTCCTGCTCGCGCAGTATCGCGAGGAAGGCGCTTGCCGCGGAGCTCCACGCCGCCGGCGCGAAGGCGGCGACCTCCCAAACGGGGGTGGGCGTGACCCTGCGAACGGTCGGCGAGGCCTCCGGCGGCGCGTTCTTCGCCGGGACCAGCGCAGGGCCGAGGCCGGCCGCCGCCAGCCGCGCGGCGGCCTCCACGTGCGAGGTCTCCACGGCGATGCGCGGCTGGAAGCCGACGTGGGCGCAGGCCGAGCTGACCAGGTCGGCGAGTCCCACGCCGCGCTCGTAGAGCACCCACTCGCGCGCGGACAGCGCCTCGAGCGCAACCGGGCCACCGTCCGCCAGCAGCGGGTCGTTCGGCGGCAGCACCACGACGAGCTCCTCGTAGCCGAGGTGCTCGAGCGGTCCGGTCCAGCGCGTCGGCGGCGCGCCGATGCCGAGGTCGGCCACGCCGCGCGCGACGCTGTCGGCCAGCGTGCGGTGGATGAACTCGCGCACGCGGATCGTCATGCCGGCGTGCACCTCGTGCCAGCGCCGGATCGCCGGCAGCAGGCGGCCCGCCGCGAGCGACGAGTAGGAGGCGATCTCCAGCGTGCCGGCCTCCAACCCGAGCGCCTCCCTGGTCGTGCGCCGCGCCCGCGCGGCGCTGGCGAGGATCGCGTGCGCCTCGGGCAGCAGCGCACGGCCGGCCGGCGTGAGCACCGTGCCGCTGGGCGCGCGCGTGAGCAGGGGCCCGCCGAACCAGCGCTCGAGCGAGCGAATCTGCTGCGAGAGGGAGGGCTGGGTGATCGACAGCCGCTTCGCCGCCGCGGTGAACGAGCCCTCTTCCACGACCAGGACCCAGTACCGCAGCAGCCGCAGGTTCAGAAACGGCTCGCGCTCCCGGCTCGCCATAGACGAAAACCTATCAAGACCCAAGTCAAAGGTCACTTTGATTTAGGGAGAGGCAAGTTCTATCTTGGCCCAGCCGCCATGTCGCCGACCACGACCGCACCCCCGCGCACGGCACCAGTGGAGCGCGGCGTGGGCGCGAGAGTCCGCCGTCCCGACGCCCGCCTGAAGGTAACCGGCGAGTTCGACTACTCCTCGGACCTGTCCGCGGACGGGGTGCTCTGGGGGGCCACCGTGCGCAGCCCTCACCCGCACGCTCGCATCCGTTCGATAGATACAACGCGCGCGCGGGCGGTGCCCGGCGTCAGCACCGTGCTCACGCACGCCGACGTGCCCGGGGCGAAGTGCTACGGGCTGAAGGTCGCCGATCAGCCCGTGCTCGCATGGGACGTCGTGCGCTACCACGGAGAGCCGGTGGCGCTGGTGGCCGCCGACCACCCGGAGACCGCGCGGCGGGCCGCGGCCGAGGTGATCGTGGACTACGAGCCGCTGCCGCCGATCGTGGACTCCGAAGACGCGCTCGCCGACGCCGCGCCCCCCCTGCACCCGGACGGCAACGTGGTCAAGCACGTGCATATCGAGCGCGGGGACGTGGCTGGCGCCGCGGCCCGAGCAGAGGTGATCGTGCGTGGCGAGTACGAGGTCGGCATGCAGGATCAGGCCTTCCTCGGCCCGGAGTCGGGGCTGGCCATCCCGACCGACTTCGGCGTCGAGCTGCACGTGGCGACCCAGTGGCTGCACGACGACCAGCGGCAGCTCGCCGCCTGCCTGGGCCTTCCCGAGCACGCGGTGCGGATCGTCTGCGCGGGGGTGGGCGGCGCGTTCGGAGGCCGCGAGGACCTCTCGATGCAGGTCCACGCGAGCATGCTCGCGCTCCACACGGGCAGGCCGGTGAAGATCGTCTACGGGCGCGAGGAGTCGTTCTTCGGCCACGTGCACCGCCATCCGGCGCGGCTGGCCTACGAGCACGGCGCGGATGCCGATGGCAGGCTCGTCTACGTCAAGTGCCGGACCCTGCTCGACGGGGGCGCGTACGCCTCGAAGTCGGGCGCGGTGTGCATGGTCGCCGCGGGTACGGCCGCTGGGCCCTACGTCGTGCCCAACGTGACGCTCGACGTGTACGCGACCTACACGAACAACCCGCCCTGCGGCGCCATGCGCGGCTTCGGCGCCGTGCAGAGCTGCTTCGCGTACGAGGCCCAGATGGACAAGCTGGCGGCCGCGCTCGGGCTCGACCCGGTGGAGCTGCGCCGGCGCAACGCCCTCGAGACCGGCGGCGAGCTGCCGACCGGCCAGCGCCTCGACGGGCCGGCGCCCGTGGCGGAGCTGCTCGAGCGCCTCCAGGCGATGCCGCTGCCGCCCGAGCCGGACCCTGATCGCGCCCGCGACATCCGTGAGCTGCCCGGCGGTGTCTCCAACACCACGCACGGCGAGGGGGTACGCCGCGGCGTCGGATACGCCGTCGGGTTCAAGAACGTGGGGATGGGCGGGGGAGTGGACGACTACTCCACGGCGCGGATCCGCGTGTGCGAGCAGAACGGCGAGCCCGAGGTCGCCGTCCACACCGCCGCGTGCGAGGTGGGCCAGGGAGGGATCACCATCCAGGCGCAGATCGCACGAGCCGAGCTCGGGATCGATCGCGTCGTCGTCCTGCCGGCGGACACCGACGTGGGAAGCGCCGGCTGCACCGCGGGGTCGCGCCAGACGTGGCTCACCGGCGGCGCCGTCAAGTCGGCCTGCGAGGCCGTGCGGGCGGAGCTGCTGCGCCGCGCGGTCGAGCGCCACGGGGCGCACGACAGCACCCTGCTGCTGCGGGACGGCGCGGTCGTCTCCGAGAACGGCGAGCTGCTCGCTACCGTCGCCGACCTCGTCGTTGACGATCCGGTCGAGGAGACGCGCGAGTACCGGCCCCCGCGCCGGACCGAGCCACTCGACGAGAACGGCCAGGGCAACTCCTTCCTCTCGTTCGGCTTCGCGGCCCACCGGGCGGTCGTGGACGTGGACGTGGAGCTGGGCCTCGTGCGCGTGGTCGAGATCGCGACCGTGCAGGACGTGGGCAGGGCGATCAACCCGCTCTCCGTGGAAGGGCAGATCGAGGGTGGCATCGCGCAGGGCCTCGGCCTCGCGCTCATGGAGCAGGTGCAGGTGCGCGACGGCATCGTGCTCAACCCCTCGTTCACCGACTACCTGATCCCGACGATCCTCGACATGCCGCCGGTGCGCAGCCAGATCCTCGAGCTGCCGCAGCCGCTGGCGCCCTACGGGCTCAACGGCGTGGGGGAGCCGCCGACGATCGCCTCGACGCCCGCGATCGTAAGCGCGCTGCGCGCGGCGACGGACCAGCCGCTGACCCGCGTGCCGGTGCGGCCGGACGACATCGTCGGAGCGATGGCCGGATGAAGGTCCTACGCCCGGGCAGCTGGCGGGAGGCGCTCGAGGCGAAGGCGGCGCACCCCGACGCCGGCCTGATCCAGGGTGGGACGGACGTGATGGTCGAGCTGAACTTCGGCCGCCACCACGCCACCACGCTGATCGACCTCGGCCAGGTGGAGGAGCTGCGCGACTGGACACGGGTCGACGGCCGCGTGCGGCTCGGAGCCGGGGTCCCGTACACGCGCATCGTGCAGGAGCTCGGCGGCCTGCTGCCCGGCCTGGCGCTGGCGGCGCGCACGGTCGGCTCGCCCCAGATCCGCAACCGCGGCTCGGTCGGTGGCAACCTCGGCGCCGCCTCTCCGGCCGGCGACGCCCACCCGCCGCTGCTGGCGGCAGGCGCGGTGGTGGAGGCGCAGTCGGCGGCGCGGGGCGTGCGCCTGATCGACGTGGCCGACTTCTACCTGGCGCCGAAGCGCCACGCGCTCGAGCCGGACGAGCTGATCGCCGCGGTGCTGGTGCCGATCGCGAGCGGGCCCGAGCAGTTCTCCAAGATCGGCACCCGCAACGCGATGGTGATCGCGGCTTGCTCGTTCGCGGTCTGCGTCGATCCGGTCGCGCGGCGAGTCGGCACGGGGATCGGCTCCGCCGGTCCCACGCCGCTGCGAGCTCCCGAAGCCGAGGCCTTCCTCGCCGCCGCGCTGGAGGACCAGGACGCCTGGGCGGGAGGGCGACCGCTCGACGCCGCGACGCTGGCGCGCTTCGGCGAGCTGGTCGGCGCCGCCGCGCGCCCGATCGACGACGTGCGCGCGACCGCGGCCTACCGGCGCCACGCGCTCGCCGTGATGGCGCGGCGGACCGCCGCCTGGGCGCTGGCGGGGGAGGGCTGAGGCCGATGCGGCTCACCTGCACCGTCAACGGCGAGCGCCGCGAAGCGGACTGCGCCTGGGAGGGCGAGAGCCTGCTCTACGTCCTGCGCGAGCGGATGGGCCTGTGGGGCGCCAAGAACGCGTGCGAGCAGGGCGAGTGCGGATCCTGCTCGGTCTATCTCGACGGGACGCTGGTGTGCTCCTGCCTCGTGCTGGCGAGTCAGGCCGACGGCGCGGAGGTCCGCACCGTGGAGGGCCTCGCCGAGGACGGCGAGCTCCATCCCGTGCAGGAGGCCTTCGTCGCTGCCGGTGCGGTGCAGTGCGGGTTCTGCACGCCCGGGCTGGTGGTGGCCACCCACGATCTGCTGGAGCGCAGCCCGCGACCCTCGGACGCCGAGATCCGCGAGGCGCTGGCGGGCAACCTCTGCCGCTGCACCGGCTACGAGAAGATCATCGACGCGGTCAAAGACGCCGCGACGCGCCTGGGCTCAGGCGACTAGCCGCCCGCCACGCTCGCCACGTACTCCGCCACAGCCTTGATCTCCTCGGGCGTGAGCTGCTCGCCGAACGCGGGCATCACGCCGCGCCCAGCCGTCACGGTCGCCTCGACCAGAGCGGCGTCGGGGCCGATGGAGTCGAGGTTGGGGCCGACGTTGCCGGTCGTGCCCGCGTCGGCGAGCGTGTGGCACGCGGCGCAGTTCGCCCGGAAGACGACCTGGCCGTCCACCGCCGCGGGCGCTGGCGCGTCGGGCTCCGCCGGGTCGGGCTCCGCCGCCGGCGCCTGCTCCGCCTTCGGGGCGCTCTCCTCCTTGGCGAGCGACTCCGGCGCGTCGGGCTTGATCCATACGGCCAGCGCGATGAGCGCGACCGCGCAGAACGCGGCGATCCGCCAGGGCGCGCCCTTCAGCTGGCGCTCGACGAAGAACAGTCGCATCAGGGCGGCCAGGCCGAGCAGGACCAGCAGCGCGACCACGGGGTGCTGCGAGCCGTAGAGCACCGGCCAGTGTCCGCTGAGCATCGCGATCAGCACCGGCAGCGCCATGTAGGTGTTGTGAGACCCCCGCTGCGCGGCGCGGCTGGCCACCTCGGGGGCGATGCCCTCTCCGCGCTTGCGCGCCTCCGCCTGCAGGCGGTGCGCCGGCACGAACACGAACAGCACGTTGGCGGTCATCCACGTGCCCATCAGCGCGCCGACCTGGATGTACGCGGCCCGATCCGTGAAGACCTCGCTGAGCCCCCACGCGGCGCCCGCGATCAGCGCCATCAGGGCTATCCAGCACAGCTTGGGGTGCCGGATCAGGAGGCGCGAGATCACCACGTAGGCGAGCAGGCCGACCGTCAGGACGCCCAGGCTGAGCGCGACCGCGCCGAGGCTGGACATGTCCCAGCGCGACGTGTCCACGAGGGTCGCACGCGCGTCCCAGTAGTAGGCGACGATCATCAGCGCGAAGCCCGAGCTCCACGTCACGTACGCGTACCAGGGCGAGGACCAGTACGTGGAGGCGGGCAGCTCACGGGAGCCGTGGGCGTGGCGGCGGACGAAGTAGAGGCTGCCGCCGTGCAGCACGTAGCGCTCCCCGATCACGTCGCTCTCGGGGTCCGCCTCCTCCGCGGGCCGCATGTAGTTGTCGACCAGGATGAAGTAGGCGGTGATGCCGACCCAGAAGATCGCCGCCACCACGTGCAGCCAGCGGAAGAGCCCGAGCCAGTCGTGGAGGTAGTCCCAGTCGATGAAGGCTTCCACCGGCTGAACCTAAGAGGACGAACGGCCCTAAATCAACCCGTGCATGCCACGACCGGACGCCATAC
>JAXDIH010000184.1:0-12110 GCA_034664105.1 Thermoleophilaceae bacterium | reverse complement strand
GTCCGCGCCGATGGCGCGGACGGGACCCTGATCGCCGAGATGCGCTCGGTCAGCAAGTCGTTCTACGGCGTGCTGGCGAACCGCGGCGTCGACCTCGAGCTGCGCGCGGGCGAGGTGCACGCGCTGCTGGGCGAGAACGGCGCGGGCAAGTCAACCCTCTGCTCGATCCTCGCGGGCCTCTACCGGCCCGACAGCGGCGAGGTGCTCGTGGACGGCGAGATCTGCCGCTTCCGGTCGCCCCAGGACGCGCTGGCGGCGGGCGTGGGGATGGTCTACCAGCACTACCGGCTCGTCTCGCGGTTCACCGTCGCCGAGAACATGATGCTCGGCCATCCCGACCTGCAGTTCTCCCTGTCCTCGAAGTCGTTGAGCGACCAGGCCAGCGCGGTGATGGATCGCTTCGGCATCCACATCGACCCCACGCAGTACGTCGCGGACCTGTCGGTCGGTGAACAGCAGCGCGTGGAGATCCTGAAGCTGCTCGGCCGCGGAGTTCGGGTGCTGGTCCTCGACGAGCCGACCGCCGTGCTGGCGCCCGCCGAAGCGGAGTCGCTCTTCACCGCGATGCGCGCGCTGGCCTCGGAGGGGCGTGCCGTCGTGTTCGTGTCGCACAAGCTGGGCGAGGTCATGGCGGTCTCCGACCGGGTGACGGTGCTGCGCGACGGCGCCCGGGTCGGCTGCCGTCCGACCGGGGAGCTCGACCAGCGCTCGCTGGCGCGGCTGATGGTCGACCGCGACGTGGCATCGGTGGGCGGGGCGCTCGGCGTCGTCGACCAGGCCAAGCCCGCGGCCCCGCCCGCCGCCCCGCGGACGACGACGCCGGCCCTCGAGGCCCGCGACCTGTTCGTGCTCGACGAGCGCGGCCACACCGCCGTCAACGGGGTCAGCCTCAACGTCCACGGCGGCGAGATCGTCGGGGTGGCAGGGGTGGCGGGCAACGGGCAGCGCCAGCTCGCCGACGCGCTCGCGGGCCTGTCCGGCGTCGAGCGCGGCGAGATCTTGATGGACGGCGAGCTGGTCACGGAGTCGGGCGTGCGCGACCGCATCCGGCGTGGCTGCGCCTACGTGCCGGAGGATCGGCTGGGGACGGGCGTGGCTCCGAGCCTGTCGCTGGAGGAGAACCTCGCCCTGCGCTCGTACTGGCGCCGGCCCGTCTCACGAGGCCCGTTCCTGGCGCTGAAGGAGATGTCCCGGCGCGCGGAGGAGGAGGTGGCTCGCTTCGACATCAAGGGGGTGCGGCCCGGGCTCCCGGTGAGCGTGCTCTCCGGCGGCAACCTCCAGCGTGCCATTCTCGCGCGCGAGATATCGGGCGAGCCGTCGGTCTTGATCTCCGCCTCGCCCACACGCGGCCTCGACGTCGGCGCGATCGAGGACGTCCATGCCCTGCTGCGCAAGCAGCGCGAGGCCGGGGTCGCGGTGCTGCTGCTCTCGGAGGACCTCGAGGAGCTGCTCACGATCACCGACCGCCTGCTGGTGCTGTTCGAGGGTCGTGTGCTGGGGGAGATGGCGACCGCCGAGGCCGATCGCGAGCGCGTCGGCCTCCTGATGGCCGGAGTGGAGGACGCGGCATGACGAGGATCGAGCCCCGCCTGCGACCGTCGCTCGCCCTCCAGCTCGGGGTGTCCGTGGGATCGGTCGTCGGCGCGCTGCTCGTGGCGGCGATCCTGCTGGCCGCCACCGGCAACGACCCGCTGTCGGTGTACCGGTCGATGATCGACTCCAGCTTCGGAACGCCGCTCGCCTTCTCGCAGACGCTGATCCAGGCGACTCCGGTGATCCTCACGGCACTCGCAGCCGCGATCGCCTACCGGATGCGCATCTGGACGATCGGCGCGGACGGCCAGTTCCTGTTCGGCGCGATCGCGGCGTCGTGGATCGCGCTGAAGCTGGGTACCGACGCGCCGAGCATCGTCGTCATCCCGCTGTCGTTCTTGTTCGGTGTCGCCGGGGGCGCGGCCTGGGCCGGGATCGCGGGGGTCGGGCGCGCGTACCTGCGCACCGACGAGGTGATCTCGACGCTGATGCTGAACCTGATCGCGTTCGGCTTCGTGAACTACCTGATCTTCGGCACCGGCAGCTTCTGGCGCGACCCGGCGTCCGCGACGCAGCCGCTCGGCAAGCCGATCGGTGAGAACGCGCAGCTGCCGAAGCTGATCGAGATGGCGGACTGGGGCATCCTCGTGGCGGTCGCCGTCGCCGTGCTCATGTGGGCGGTGCTGCGCTGGACGCGCTGGTCGTTCGAGCTGCGCGTGGTCGGCAGCGAGCCGCGCGCCGCGCGCTACGCCGGCATCAACGTGCCACGCAAGATCCTCTCGGTCATGTGCGTGTCGGGCATGCTCGCCGGGCTCGCCGGCGCCCTCGTGGTCTGCAACGTCACCGAGGCGCTCGATCCGCGCGGGCTCGACCCGGGGCTCGGCTACGGGTACACCGGCATCGTCGTAGCCGCGCTCGCGCGGCTCAGCGTGATCGGGATCATCCCGGTGGCCGTGCTCGTGGCGGCCCTGCTCAGCGCCGGCCCGTCGCTCGAGCTGATCGGGGTGCCGACCGCGGTCGTGGTCGTGCTCCAGGGGCTCGTGCTGCTGCTGGTAGCTGCCGGTCAGTTCTTCCTCGCCTACAAGGTGCGCCGCTCCCGAGCCGAGGAGGCGGCGGCGTGAACGACGGCACCGTCATCCAGTTCATGGTGATCGCGATCGGCGCGGGCACGCCGCTGGTCTATGCCGCGGTCGGCGAGATCCTGGCCGAGCGCTCCGGCGTCATGAACCTCGGCGTGGAGGGGATGATGCTGACCGGCGCGGTGATGGCGTACTGGGTCACCGCCGTGACCGGGAGCACGGGACTCGGCCTGCTGGCCGGGGCTGTCGCCGGGGCCGCGATGGCGTCCCTGCACGCGTTCCTGTCGATCACGCTGCGCTCGAACCAGATCGTCTCGGGCATCGCGCTCGTCATCCTCGGCACCGGCATCGCGGCCTTCCTGGGCAGCGCGGGCCCGAAGCTCGTGGATCGCGCCTCCGGAGGGACCTTCGAGCCGCTGCTCAGCAGCGGGCTCGCCGACCTGCCGATCGTCGGGCCGCTCATCTTCGGCCACGACGTGCTCGTGTACGGGTCGTGGCTGGTGGTGGGCCTGACCAGCTGGTACCTGTTCCACTCCCGACCCGGCCTGCATCTGCGGGCGGTCGGCGAGGACCCCGCGACCGCGGACGCCTCCGGGCTGCCGGTCGCGCGCACGCGCTACATCCACGTGCTGCTCGGCGGAGCCGGCGCGGGCGTGGCGGGGACCTACGTCTCGCTCGCCCTGTTCGGATCCTGGTCGGAGGACCTCTCGAACGGCACCGGCTGGATCGCGATCGCCCTCGTCATCTTCTCGGCCTGGCGCCCCGTCCGAGCGCTGATCGCTGCCTACGTGTTCGGTGCGCTCACCAGCCTTGGCTTCAACCTCCAGCTGATCGAGGTGCCGGTGCCGCTGGACCTGCTCGCGGTCCTGCCGTTCGTCATGACGCTGATCGCGCTGATGGTGGTGTCCAACCTGCCGTCCGCGCGACGCCTCGGGGCACCAGGCGCACTCGGCGAGCCGTACTGGAGGGAGCAGCGATGAAGATCGAGAACCGGTTCGGCGTGTCGCTGCCGCGGGAGCAGGTCTACGAGCTGCTGCTCGACCTCCAGCGCGTGGCGCCGTGCCTGCCGGGAGCCGAGCTGGGCGAGGCGCTGCCCGACGGGTCGCACGCGCTGACGGTCAAGGTGAAGCTGGGCCCGATGCGCTTCAGCTACGAGGGCAACGTGCGGATCGCCGACCAGGACGCGGGCGGCTACCGGGCGGTGCTCGCGGGCGAGGCCCGTGAGACGCGCGGGCAGGGCACCGCGGCGGCCACCGTCACGATGACCGTCGAGCAGGCTGATGCGGGCAGCTCCGTGGCCACGGTCGCGGACGTGGACCTGACCGGACGCGCGGCGCAGATGGGGCACGGCGTGGTGGCGAGCGTGGCCGAGCAGCTGATCGCCGACATGGCGAGCTGCCTCGAGCAGCGCTTCGCCGAGGACGCGGCCGACCGGCCGACCGGTCAGGATGCCGCTCCGGCCAAGCCCGTGGGCGGCTTTGGCCTGGTGCTGCGGGCGCTGGCGGGATCGCTGCGCCGTTTCTTCAGTCGGAAGGGGAGCTGATGGGGCTGTTCGACCAGGATCGCGACTTCGTGGGCTACGGGCGCCGCCCGCCCAAGGTGATCTGGCCGGAAGAGGCGCGCGTGGCCGTCAACGTCGTGGTTGCCTACGAGGAGGGCTCGGAGCTCTCGCATTCCGCCGGCGACGGGCGGCGCGAGATGCTCGGCGAGTTCCCGCTCTCGCCGGACACGACCCAGCCGGACATCCTCGTTGAGTCGGTCTTCCAGTACGGCTCGCGCGCCGGGGTCTGGCGGCTCGCGCGCATCCTCGACGAGCACGACGTGCGCGGGACGTTTCTCGCGTGCGCGGCAGCGGTCGAGCTGAACCGGGACCTGGGCGCCTACATCGCCGAGGCGGGCCACGACGTGTGCTGTCACGGCTGGCGCTACGAGGACCTGAACGTGCTGTCCGACGACGAGGAGCGGGAGCGCCTGCACCGGGCGGTCGCGTCGCTGGAGGACACCACCGGGCAACGCCCGGTGGGCTGGTTCGGCCGCGGGTCGACCAAGCGGACCCGCAAGCTGCTGGTGGAGGAGGGGGGCTTCCTCTACGACTCGGACGCGATGGACGACGACCTGCCCTACTTCGTGGACGTCGATGGGCAGCGGCTGCTGATCGTGCCCTACGGCTTCGTGCACAACGACGGCCAGCTGCTCGGCCCGCTGGGCAACTCCACTCCCGCGCAACTGCTGGACACGTGGTGTCGCGGCCTCGATGAGCTGTGGCGCGAGGGCGCCACCCACCCGCGGATGATGACCGTGGCGATGCACTCCCGCTGGATGGGCCAGCCCGCGCGCGCGGGCGTCCTGCGGGAGTTCCTGGAGTACGCCCAGCAGAAGGGCGGCGTCTGGCTCGCGCGGCGGCGCGACATCGCCGAGTGGTGGCTCGCGCACCACGAGGAGTTCGAGGCTTGAGCGCCGACGCGCGGCTGGAGGAGCTGATGCAACACCTGCGCACGGAGCTCGACCTCTCTCGCGCGACCCTGCGCCTCGACGTGGACGTTCCGGGGCGCGAGGCGTTCCCGATGACGCACGAGGCCCTCGCGCCCGGGGTCGACTCGGTGGCCGGCAAGGTGGTGGCCGCCGACGGCCATCCGACCGTCGAGCGGATCGTCCGCGACCGGGCCTGGCTAGTCGTGGACGACTGCGCCGGCCTCGCGCGCGCGGATTCCGACTTCGACCGGCCCGTGTTCTGGTCGATGCTCGAGGACTACGGCGGCCTCGCGGCCTACATCGCGGCCCCGCTCTTCGAAGGGGACCGCCTGGTGGCGATCCTCTCGCTGCACCAGCTCGGCAGCCCGCGAGCCTGGACCGCCGGCGAGCGCGAGACGGTCGCGCAGGCACTCGAAACGATCAACGAACTGCGTGCTCGATACGCGCTGGAGGCCCGAGACGAAGATGGCAGCTGAGTCGACCCTGCTGATCGCGAACATCCACACGCTCGTCACGATGGACGAGGACCGGCGCGTCCTCGAGAACGCGTGGGTGCTGGTCGAGGATGGCGCGGTCAGTCGCATCGGCACGCGCGACGAGGCGCCGCCGGGGGCCGTGCGGACGATCGACGCCAGCGGGCACGTGGTGCTCCCGGGGCTCGTGAACACCCACCACCACTTCTTCCAGACGCTGCTGCGGGCCGTCCCGTCGATGCAGAACGCCGCGCTCTGGGAGTGGCTGCAGGAGCTCTACCTGCCGATGGGCTCGCTCACCAACGAGATGGTCGACGTGAGCACCAGGCTGGCGCTCGCGGAGCTCGTGCTGTCCGGGTGCACCACGGCCCAGGACCACTCGTACCTGAACGTGAACGACGTGGAGTTCGACACGGAGATCGCCGCCGCGCGCGCGATGGGCGTGCGCTTCCACCTCAGCCGCGGCAGCATGACCGTGGGTCAGGCCGAGGGCAGCATCCCGACCGACGACATCACCGAGGACGACGACGACGTCCTGGCGAACTGCGAGTACCTGATCAAGCGCTACCACGACCCGGAGCCGCTGGCCATGACGCGCGTCGATGTGGCGCCGTGCTCGCTGTTCTCGGTCAGCGAGCGGCTGATGCGCGAGAGCGCCGACCTCGCGCGCAGGCTCGGCGTGGGCATGCATACCCACTGCTACGAGTCGCAGGAGGAGGAGGACTTCTGCATCGACCACTACGGGAAGCGCCCGGTGGCCTGGGCCGCCGACCTGGGGTGGGAGGGGCCGGACACCTGGTTCGCGCACGCGGTGCGCCACGACGACGCTGACATCGCGATGATGGCCCGCGCCGGCACGGGGGTGGCGCACTGCCCCAGCTCGAACATGCGGCTGGCGTCGGGGATCGCGCCGGTGCGCGACTTCCTCGACAACGGCATCAGGGTCGGGCTGGGCGTGGACGGCAGCGCCAGCAACGACGGCTCGCACCTGCTGGGCGAGGCGCGGATGGCGATGCTGCTGCAGCGCATCCGCTACGGCGCCGAGGCGATGTCGGCCACGGAGGTGCTCGAGCTGGCGACGCTGGGCGGGGCGTCCGTGCTCGGGCGAGACGACATCGGATCGCTGCGGCCCGGCCAGGCCGCGGACCTGATCGGCTTCGACCTGAACACGCTCGACCTGGCGGGCGGCCAACACGACCCGGTGGCCGCGCTCGTGTTCTGCTCGCCGCCGCGGGTGACCTTCTCGGTGATCGCGGGACGGACGATGGTCAGCGAGGGGCAGCTGCTCGCGGTCGACGTGCCGAACCTGATCTCCGAGCACAACCGGCTGGCCGACGAGATGGTCAGGCGCACGGAGGCCCGCTACGGGCACGACATGTCGACGCGGGTGTGGCGCCGGGCGATCGAGGCGTAGCGCCCGCGAGCTAGGCCGCGGTCAGGCCGCCGTCGATCACGAGCGCGCTGCCGGTCACGAATCCGGAACGCGCCAGGTCGCACGGAACAGCCCGGGCGCACCATTAGTGCGCGCTAGTTCGGTTTCCAGCAACGCAGGCGTGCTTCATTACGGTTTTCCACCGTTAGGCTTGCAATAGCTACTGATAGTGGACTAGGATGCCCCGATCTCCGGGGCTTCCGGAATTGATCAGAGAGGAGAGCGCTGAGTGGCTGAGCCGCATGAACGGCGCGCTGACATCGCCTGGTCGGGCGATCTTGAGGGCGGCACGGGGACGATCTGGGGCGCGAGCGTCGGCCTTCGCCAGATCCTCGTCAACTGGCCATCACGGGCGGAGTCGTCAGGCGGCTGGACCGGCCCGGAGGAGCTGCTCGCCGCGGCTCAGGCGGGGTCATACGCGATGGCACTGGCGCGGGAGCTCGGGGTCGAGCAGACCGTCGCCCAGCGGCTCGACGTGTCGGTCACGTTCACGGTCGAAGTCGACGACGGCAGCCCGCGCGTCACGCAGGCCCACATCAACGCCATGGCAATGGGAACAGACATCGAACAGGAAGCCTTCGACAAGGCCGCCAAGGCCGCCTTGGAGGCGTGCTCCATCACCGCGCTGGTGCGCGGCAGCGCTGACGTCTCGCTCGAGGCGAGCGTCCGCGACTACCGCGTGAAGGTCGGCCAGGCCGAGCAGAAGGCCGCGGGGCGGAAGGCATGACCGGCACTCGCGCCGGCACCGGCGCCGCAGACCTGAGCCGGCCGATCGCCAACGGCGCCACGCCGCTCTCGAACGACGACCTGCGCATCCGCTTCCCCGAGAAGGACTTCGACGGCTACTGGCTGGTCGGCGGCATCCGAGGCGATGAGCGCTTCCAGGCGATGTTCCTCGGCTTCGGCCTGGGCGTGAACGACGGCTACGACTGGGGCTTCCGCGAGGTCATCCCGGACACCAACTTTTCCCTCTACGTGATCCGGCTGATCACGGCGGACGACGCGGTCACCTACGTCGAGCAGCCGATCAATCGGCATCAGTTCGAGTACGACCGCACGAAGCTCGACGTGCGCCTCGAGGACCGCGTCCGCATCACCGCCGAATGGCCGCACGTCAGTTACTACATGGCCAGCCCCGACAAGTCCGTCGTCGTCCAGTTCCAGGGTGAGATGTCCATCTCCCACTGGTCACGCGACATGGCTATGCGCGGCACGAGCTGGACCACCGTCGCGATGCCCGACCTCGAGTACGAGGGCACGATCAGCCTCGACGGCGACGAGCGCCCCTTCTCCGGCATCGCCACGCTCGACCACCCCTCCGGTCGGCTCTTCAAGAGCCCGACGAGCCCCGGCGCGGGGTACTGGGAGTACAACGCGTTCATGCTGAACGACGCCTTTGGCCTCTACCAGCTGAAGATGGTCGACGGCAACGGCGAGCTCATGTCGAGCGAGGCGATCACGAACTTCCCGGACGGGAAGAAGCACGTCGGCGAGATGGAGCTCGAGTACACGCAGTTCGAGGACCGCGGGACGATCGGGGTGCCGCGCCAGTGGCGCTGCGTCGTTCGGGCGGACCACGGGACGCTCGAGTACACGGTCACCGCGGTCGGGCAGGACGCGAACGGCACGCCGCACGTCCCTGGCGACCCGTTCCCGAACTTCCTGCTGCTGGTCGAGGGCGAGTTCACCGGGAACGACGGCAAGGTCATGGCCATCACGGGCAAGGGGAGCGGCGAGACAGTCATCTCCGGGTGGGACCCGCAGAAGAACGAGCGCCGCGACCCGTGGTAGCGCGGGACCCGGCGGACGACAGGGACCTGCGCGGGTACGGGGGGGACCCTCCCGACCCGCGTTGGCCGGGAGGCGCGCGCCTTGCGCTCCAGTTCGTGCTCAACTACGAGGAGGGCGGCGAGAGCTCCATCCTCAACGGCGACTCCGGGTCGGAGGCGTTCATGCACGAGGCGCCCGGCAAGCCGGCGCTCGACGGCGTGCGGGACATCACCTCCGAGAGCATGTACGCGTATGGCTCGCGGGTGGGCTTCTGGCGGGTGATGCGCCTCTTCGACGAGCGCAAGCTCCCGATGACGATCTACGCCGTCGGTCGAGCGCTCGAGCTCAACCTCGAGGCGGGGCACGCGATGGCGGAGGCCGGCCACGAGGTCGCCGGCCACGGGTACCGCTGGTTGGACTACCACGACATCAGCGAGGAGCTCGAGCGCGAGCACATCGGGCGCTGCGTCGCGGCCATCGAGGCCATCACCGGCCGCCGCCCCGTCGGCTGGTTCACCGGGCGGGTCAGCCCGAACACGCGCCGGCTGGTCGTCGAGGCCGGCGGCTTCAGCTACGACTCCGACGCCTATGACGACGACCTGCCCTACTGGGTCGACGTCACTGGCAAGCCGCACCTCGTGATCCCGTACTCCTTCGACACCAACGACATGAAGTTCCATATGTCGCCCGGCTTCGTCACCGGCGACGACTTCTTCGAGTACCTGAAGGACGCATTCGACACCCTGTACCGCGAGGGAGCCACCCACCCGCGCATGATGTCCGTGGGGCTGCACTGCCGGACGATCGGCCGGCCGGGACGGTCTTCCGCGCTCGCTCGCTTCCTCGACTACGTGAGCGGATATGACGATGTGTGGATCTGCCGGCGGAGCGACATCGCGGAGCACTGGGCCGCCGAGCATCCGCCCCTCGCCCTGACCGACCCATCAGCCAGGAGGACTTCCGGTGATTGAACGCCGAGAGTATGAGCAGCGCGTGCGCGACGCAGCCTGGGAGATCGTGAGCGCCGAGTACGAGGCATATGAGCGCGTAGCGCTCTCCCCGCACGACGAGCGGTTCGTGGGAATGCGGCCGTTCTGGGCCGGCCTGACGTTCCAGGGGGTGTCGGTCGAGGGCGCCTACCCCGACTCGGAGCTCGTGATCCGCTTCACGGAGACCGCGCGTGAAGGCATCGAGTACGGCTTCCGCGAGGGCATCTGGAAGGTTGTCCAGTGGTGGCAGGACTACGGGCCGCCGGCCGACATGCTCGCCGACCCCGAGCGGCTCGCCCACGAGATGATCTTCGTGATGGTGTTCGCGATCGCCGCGGCGCCCGAGGCCTTCGCCGACCCTTCTCGCGAAGAGGTCAACTGGTTCACCGGCGGCGAGGCCTGGACCGAGGTCGTGTCCGGCGGAGAGCACATGCCGCTCATGCGCTGAGCGGCGGGCGCGGCCGGTCCCACGGCGCGATCGCCTCGTATGCGAGGGAGGCGCGCAGCACCAGCAGGTCGGCCAGGTGCCCGCCCACGACCTGCAGCCCCACGGGCAGGCCGTCAGCCGTGAATCCGCAGGGCAGCGAAGCAGCCGGATTGCCAGTCAGGTTGAACGCGCAGACGAACGGCTGGAGCATGCGGCGCGGATCGGCGATCTTGTGGCCGCCGATCGTCATCGGCTGGGGCAGCTCGAGCGGCAGCGCCGGTGTCGGGGTCGTCGGCGTCAGCAGCAGGTCGTAGCGGCCGAATAGCTCGGCGACCTCGAGCGCCAGCCGCTTGCGCGCGGTGAGCGCGTCGGAGAAGTCCTCGCCGCGCCACTCGGTGTCGACCCATTCCGCGATCCGGCTGTTGAGCGTCGCCCGGTGCGCGTCGACGAGCGGGCGCATCGACCCGAGGTCGAACTCGAGCGGAATCGTCGCGGCCAGGATCGGCACCGGATCCGCGAACGGCCGGTCGACTGGCTCGACGCGTGCCCCCAGCGCCTCGAACTGGGCGGCGGCGCGCTCGACGAGCGTGCGCACCTCCGGCTCCACAGGCGTGCCGCCGCCCAGGTCCGGGCTGAAGCCCACCGTCAGCTCGTCGAGCCGCGGGTCGAACGCGCCGGGCGCGAGCGCGCCGAACTCGCGCGGGAGCGAGTGCCGGTCGCGCGGATCGGGCCCTGTCAGCACGTCGAGTAGCAGCGCGGCGTCCGCCACCGTGCGCGTCATCGGCCCGATGTGCTCGAGCGACTCCCATGCGCTCAGCCCGGGATAGCGGGGGTCGCGGCAACCGGGATAGAGCGGGATGCGCCCGAACGACGGCTTTAGCCCGTAGATCCCACAGAAGCTGCTCGGGATCCTGATCGAGCCACCGCCGTCGCTCCCGAGCGCCGCGGGCGCCATGCCGGCGGCCACCGCCGCGGCGGAGCCCCCGCTCGACCCGCCGACTGCGCGTCCGAGGTCCCAGGGATTGCGCGTCGTGCCGCCCGTCGGGCTGTCCGTGGTGTTCGCGCCGACGCCGAACTCGTTGGCGTTGGTCTTGCCGAGCACGATCGCCCCGGCCGCGCGCAGGCGCTCGACCGCCACGTCGTCGATGTCGGGGGTGAAGCCTCGGTATGCCTCCGAGCCGCCCGAGATCGGCAGGCCCGCGGCGAAAATGAGGTCCTTCACGGCCAGCGGCACGCCGTGCAGGGGCCCGAGCGGCTCACCGCGAGCGACGGCGCGTTCGGCGCGGCGCGCCTGGGCGAGGACATTTTCTGGCTCGAGCGCGCAGAACGCGTTCACGGCGCCGTCCATGGCGTCGATCCGTGCCAGGACCACCTCGGCGGCCTCGACCGGGGAGAGACCGCCGTCCGCGATCCGCTGGCGCAGCCCGACGACGGTGGGGAACGGTTCCACGCGCGGGCTCAGCTGACCGCTGCCGCGTGCTCGACGGCCTCGTCCCACGTAGCGCTTCGCGCCAGCAGACCGCGGTACTGCATCAGCAGCCGCGGCCAGCTGAACGCGAGCGCGCCGACCAGCCGCCCGGCGCGGCCGTAGAGCGCCACGAAGCGTCCGTCCTCGACGGAGCCGTGCACCACGCGGACCTCGTCGTCAGGACGGCTGCGGCCGACGAACTGGATCTTCGTCTCGTACTGGTCCGACCAGAAGAAGGGCACCGGCGCGAACGGTTGCGCGCCTGCAGGGCCGGCGAGCGCGGAGCGCGCCGCGGCGATGCCCTGCTCCGCGGCGTTGGTCCAGTGCTCGACGCGCATCTGCTCCTCGAAGAGCGGGTTGTACCAGCGCGCGACGTCACCGGCCGCGTACACGCCCGGCGCGCTCGCGGCGCAGGTGGCGTCGCAGACCACGCCGTCCGACAGTTCGAGGCCGCTCGACTCGAGCCA
>JAXDIH010000151.1:0-2915 GCA_034664105.1 Thermoleophilaceae bacterium | reverse complement strand
GTGAGCGACTACCGCTGGTTCAACCTGCGCGACGCCGACAGCGGCTCCTCCGCGCTGTTCCAGCACTTCGGGCTGCTCGAGTCCGGCTACGACGCCAAGCCGGCATTTGCGGTGTATCGCGAGCTCGTGCGCGAGCTCGGTCGGGCGGCTAGGGTTCGACCATGACCTGGGATCTGCGCGGCAAGACGGTCTTCATCACCGGCGCGGCCCGCGGCATCGGCGCCGAAACGGCCCGCCGCGTGGCAGCTGCTGGGGCGAACGTGGCGGTCGTTGGGCTCGAGCCGGAGGAGCTGGAGCGGGTGGCCGCTCAGTGCGGCTCCAACGCGGCGGCCTTCGAGTGCGACGTGACCGACTGGCAGGCGCTCGAGCGCGCCGTTGAGGGCGCCGTCGAGCGCTTCGGCGGCATCGACGTCGTCATGGCCAACGCCGGCATCGCCCCGGCCGGCATGGTGCGCTCGGTCGATCCGGCCGCCTTCGAGCGCACGGTCGAGGTGAACCTGCTGGGCGTCTGGCGCACCGTGCGGACCGCGCTGCCGCACGTGATCGAGCGCAAGGGCTACGTGCTCGTCACGGCCTCGCTTGCCGCCGCGGTCCACGGGCCCGGCATGGCGGCCTACTCGGCCGCGAAGGCCGGTGCCGAGGCGTTCGCGGACTCCCTGCGCGTCGAGGTCAAGCACCTGGGCGTGGACGTGGGCGTGGCCTACTTCGGCTTCATCGACACCGACATGGTGCGCGGCGCCGACTCGCATCCGAGTATCGGCAAGTTCCGCACGAACGCAGGCGGTCCGTTCGCGAAGACCTACCCGCTCTCGCAGGTCGGCAAGGCCGTGCTGGAGGGGATGGAGAAGCGCAGCCGCTGGGTCGTGGTGCCGCGCTGGTCCCGCGCCGTGCTGGTGCTGCGCACGGCGCTCGCGCCGCTGATCGACCGGGCTTCGCTCGACTCCGCCGCCGAGGCCGACGCCCTCTTCCAGCAGGACATCGACAACCGCGGCGCCGAGGCGGCATCCGCGCCCGTCGGCCCGGGCGGCGAGGCCGCCCGCCAGCGCGAGGCCGCGGGCGCCCCATGACCCGCTAGCGGCGATGGCCAAGCGCGACCCTCGCATGATCCCCCTCGGCTACGGCAAGTTCGTCCGCGCCGACAGGGTCTACGCGCTGGTCCCGCTGGAGGGATCGGAGCGCCAGGACGGGCGGCGCACCTACGTGCACGTGGACGGGCTGACGGAGCCGGTCGTAGCCTCGCGCTCCGAGCGGGCGATACTCGCGGACATCGAGGCCGCCCTCGCCGAGGCGGCCGGCCTGCCGCGGCGCCGCCGCTCGGCCGGCGCGGCCGGGCAGGAAAGCCTCCTCTAGAGCTCCTTGACCGCGGCGAGCACCGCGGCCACGGACTCCTTCGCGTCGCCGAACAGCAGCGCCGTGTTCTCGTTGTAGAAGAGCGGGTTGTCGATCCCGGCGAAGCCGGTGTTCATCGAGCGCTTGAGCACGATCACCTGGGCCGCCTTGTCCACGTCGAGGATCGGCATGCCGTAGATCGGGGAGCCCTCGTTCTCGCGCGCCGCCGGGTTGGTCACGTCGTTGGCGCCGATCACCAGCGCCACGTCCGTCTGCGGAAACTCCGGGTTGATCTCGTCCATCTCCTTGAGATGGTCGTAGGGCACGTCGGCCTCGGCCAGCAGCACGTTCATGTGCCCCGGCATGCGGCCGGCGACGGGATGGATCGCGAAGTCCACCCGGATGCCGCGCTTCTCCAGCTCGTCGGCCAGCTCGCGCACGGTGTGCTGCGCCTGGGCCACGGCCATGCCGTACCCGGGAGCCACCACGACCTTCGAGGCATAGGCCAGCTGGATCGCCACATCGGCGGCGTCGGTGGAGCGCACCGGCTTCTGCTCGCCGTCGCCGCCGGGGGCGACGCTGACTCCTCCGAATCCGCCCGCGAAGATGTTCGCGATCGAGCGGTTCATTGCCTCCGCCATCTGCCTGGTCAGGATCGTGCCGGACGCCCCGACGAGCATGCCGCCCACGATCAGGGCGACGTTGTCGAGGGCCATGCCCGCCGCCGCGGCCGACAACCCCGTGAAGGCGTTCAGCAGCGAGATCACGACCGGCATGTCCGCGCCGCCGATCGGTAGCACGAACATGTTTCCGAGCACCGCCGCGGCCACCAGGATGATCAGGAACAGCCCCTCGGACTCGGTGCCGGCCGCTATCGCGATGGCGCAGCCGATCGCCGTCGCCAGCAACGCGACGTTGATGAACTTCTGGCCGGGTAGCTGGATCGGCCGGCCCGGGAGGATCTCCTGCAGCTTGCCGAAGGCGATGTTCGAGCCCCAGAAGGAGACGGAGCCGACGATCGCCGCGAACAGGGTCGGGATCAGCTGCTCCAGGACCGGGTTGCCGCCGGCGTGCTGGAGCGCCTCGCGGTACTCCACGAATGAGATCAGCGCGACCGCCCCGCCGCCGACGCCGTTGAACAGCGCCACCATCTGCGGCATGGCGGTCATCTTCACCCTCCGCGCCGCGGGCACGCCGACCGCCGTGCCGATCGCGACGCCGAGCACGATCAGCAGGTAGTCGCCGACGAAGTCGAAGAGCAGCGTCGCCACGACCGCGATCGCCATGCCGACGGCGGCGACGATGTTGCCCCTGCGCGCGTGGCGCGGGTGGTTGAGCAGGTGCAGCCCATAGATGAAGCAGCCGAACGCGAGGATGTAGAGAGCCCGAACGAAGTCCGGGTCCGAGAGGAAGGACGCGGTGTACATCAGTCGCGCCTCTTGAACATCTCCAGCATGCGGTCAGTGACCAGGAAGCCGCCGACGATGTTGATCGTGCCGAACGCGATCGCGATCACCAGCAGCAGCTCGTCCAGGAAGCCGCTCGCCTCGCCGATCAGCAGCAGGCCACCGAGCAGCACGATCCCG
>JAXDIH010000116.1:0-4248 GCA_034664105.1 Thermoleophilaceae bacterium | reverse complement strand
AGCCAGGGCCGCACGTCGGCGCCGCCGCGGCCCGCCAGGATCGCCGCGTGCGCGTTGACGAAGGTCTGCTGGACGGCGTCCTCGGCGCGGTCGCCCGACAGGATTCGACGGCAGTAGCGCAGCAGCGGCTCGCGGTAGCGCGCCACCAGCGCCTCGAAGGCCGGCTCGCTGCCCGCCTCGACCAGCGCCACGAGCCGCTGATCCGGCTGCGATCGCATCAGCGGGCCGCGCGCGTAGCGGGCGACGTAGGACAGCGCGCCCGGGCTCATGTGGTCAGTATCGGCTTCGCTCGCGGGAGATAAACCTGCCGGCCCTACCCCTAGCGAAATGTCGGGGGCTAGCATTGCGCGCCGCATGTCCGCCCCCGGGAACACCGCCGCCGAACTCGCCGAGCGCCTGCTTGCGGGCGACAAGCGCGCCCTCGCGCGCGCGATCTCGCTGGTGGAGAACGACGATCCGGAGGGCTGGGCCCTGGTCCGCGAGGTCTATCCGCACACGGGCCGGGCGGCGATCGTGGGCTTCACCGGCCCGCCCGGGGTCGGCAAGTCCACGCTGATCGGGCGCCTGATCGAGAACGCACGCGCGCGCGAGCGCCAGGTGGCCGTGCTCTCGATCGACCCCAGCTCCCCGTTCACCCAGGGCGCCCTGCTGGGCGACCGCATCCGGCTGACCGACCACTTCCTCGACCCGGGCGTGTTCATCCGCTCGATGGCCAGCCGCGGCTCGCTCGGCGGGCTGTCGGAGGCCACGCTGCAGGCGGCGCTGCTGATGGACGCCAGCGGCAAGGACGACGTCTTCCTGGAGACGGTCGGCGTCGGGCAGGCCGAGGTGGACATCATCGACCACGCCGACACGGTGGTACTGGCGCTGATGCCCGGCTCGGGCGACTCCGTCCAGGCGCTCAAGGCGGGCGTGATGGAGATCCCCGACGTGATCGTCGTCAACAAGTCCGACCACCCGCTCACCGACACGATGATCCGCGAGATCCGCGGCACGCTGTCGCTCGCCCCCCAGGAGGGATGGCGCGTGCCGATCGTGAAGACGGAGGCCAGCCGCGCCGAGGGCATCGAGGAGCTGGCCCAGAAGATCGCCGAGCACCGCGCGTTCATCGAGGAGCAGGGCACGCTCGCCGAGCGGCGCCGGCGCAACCTGATGAACGAGGTGCTGGCCCTGGCCGCGGCGCGGCTGCGGCGCCGGCTCGAGGAGCAGGTGCGCGACGACGAGTCGGTGCAGGAGCTGCTCGACGAGGTGGTCGCGCGCCGGCTCGACCCGGCCAGCGCGGCAGCGAAGTTGCTGGAACGCGAGCTGTAGCCCGGCTGCGGGTAGGCTCGAGGGATGTCCTCTCGCTCCTTCCGCCTCGATCCGGGGGAGCCGGTGCCCGAGGAGGTGCGCCGTGTGGCGCGAGGCCGCATCGACCACGCGGTCGACGAGCTGCGGGGAAAGTCCGGCAGCAGCCGCGAGGAGGCGGTGCACGAGGCGCGCAAGGACATGAAGAAGCTGCGTGCGCTGCTGCGGCTGGTGCGCGGCGAGCTGGGCGACCGCACCTACCGCGGCGAGAACGAGTCCTTCCGCGACACCGCGCGCGAGCTCTCCGGCGTGCGCGACGCGGACGTGATGCTCGCCACCCTGGGGCAGCTGGAGGAGCGCTACGGGGAGCTGCCCGGTGCCGGGCGCCGGCTGCGTCCGGCGCTGGTGGCGCACCGCTTCCGCATGTCGGCCGGCTCGCTCAAGCCGGCGGCGAAGGCGGCCGCCGAGACGCTCGCCGAGGCGCGCGAGAGGGTGGCGGACTGGCCGCTCGACACGGACGGCTTCGAGGCGTTCGAGGAAGGGCTGGGCCGGGTCTACCGCCAGGGCCGGCGCGCGTTCCGCGCCGCCCAGAAGCAACCCACCGACGAGCGCATGCACGAGTGGCGCAAGCGGGTGAAGGACCTCTGGTACCACCTGTCGCTGCTCCAGGACACCTGGAAGCCTGTGGTCGGCGCGCTCGCCGACGAGGCGCACGAGCTGTCTGATCGGCTCGGCGACGACCACGACCTGGCTGTGCTGCGCGAGTGGGCCCACGAGCACGCCACCTCGCTCGACGGCGACGACCCGGTGCTGCGTGGCTTCGACGTGATCCTGCAGAGCCGGCGCAAGGAGCTACGGGACGAGGCCTTCGCCTACGGCGCGCGGCTCTACGCCGACAAGCCGAGCGTGTTCGTCAGCCGGCTCGAGGGCTGGTGGGACGCCACGCGGCGTCAGGTCAGCGAGCCGCCGCCCCAGCGCGCGTCCACGTAGAGCCACACCGACACCGTCACGGTGACGAACGCCAGGGCTACCCCCGCGCGCGGGATCCGGCGCAGCCCCAGCGCCACGAGCGGGACGGCCAGCGGCAGGGCCGGGATCAGGTGGCGCCCCGCGAACCACGGGCCGGACGCGGTCGTGGCCAGCAGCACGGCCACGCCGACCTGGACGGCGAGCACCGCGGCGCAGAGGCCGGCGGTCACCTCGATCTCGTGCAGCTGCAAGACCGCCCGCGCGAGGCGATCGCGGCGCGAGCGCCAGAGCCACCAGAGGCCCGCGAACGCGAGCGCGAACAGCGGCGCCCAGCGCAGCAGGCCGTATCCCGGGTCGAACAACAGGGTGGCCGCGCGCGGCACGCGCTCGATGTAGCCGACCGGGAACGACGCGCCGGTGCCGGTCTCGGCCGCCGAGTAGGGCGTCGGGCCGTTGTAGAGCGCCTCGTTGATCCCGACGCACAGGGCGACGCTGAACAGCGCCACCTCGACGGAGCCGATCGTGAGCGTGCGCCTGCGCGAGCGCCACAGCGCCCGGGCGGCGACGACGGCGATCACAGCGCCCGCGGGCACGAAGCGCACGCCCAGCCAGGGCAGCGCGCCGAGCAGGGCGAAGCACGCGAACGCGGGTGGCCACCCCGGCCGGGCCTCCAGCCTGAGCGCGAGCAGGGCGGCCCCGGCGAGCGCGGCGCCGGCGCTCAGCTCCGGGTAGACCGCGGTGCTGTAGGCGAGCAGCGGCGCGCTCAGCCCCGCGACGGTCGCCGCGCCGAGCGCCCAGGGGTCCGGCGCCGCCCGAAGCGCGAGGCGGTAGGCGAGCGTCAACGCGAGCGCGGCCAGGGCCGCGAGGAACAGCTCCACCCCCTTGGCTCCGCCGAGCGTGTAGGCGGGCAGGATCAGCAGCGGGAAGCCGACGCCGTAGGGCTCGTTGAGCCGGCCCTTGGTGCGATGGCCGCGGGGGTGCAGCGCTCCCGGGTAGAAATCCGCGTACGCACGCGCGGCGTACTCGTCGGTCACATCCACGTCGCCGTCGTCGCGCAGCGACTCGGCGGCCAAGAGGTAATGCGGCTCGTCGCCGGAGTGGTCGGACAGGCCGAGGGTCGCCGCGTACACGCCGAACAGCAGCAGCCACAGGGCGAGCGCGCGACGCATGGCGGGGCAGACTAGGGGTCCGCCCCGCCAGCGCCGTCAGGATCAGACCAGAGCGCCGACTTCCTCTTCGAAGATCGCCATCTGGCGGGCGATGCCCTCTCCCAGAGCCGCGTCGATGAGTCCGAGCTTCTCGACCACCAGGTCCGCGCGCGTCATCTGGCGCAGGAACTCGTCGTCGGCACGGACCGCGTCCATCTGCTCGGCGCTGCCGCGCAGGAGCATGAAGCCGTTGAGGTCGCCGCCGTGGGGCTCGAGGAAGCAGAGCTCGAAGTCCTCGATCCGCCCGTCACCCTGCAGCTGGCCGAGGAACTCAACCGTTCCGTTGAACGAGTCGACCGCCCGGCCCTCGCGCCCGCGCACCACCTGACCCCAACCAATGAAAAGACCAGCGTCGGCCATGGAGTCCTCCTCCGTTCGGGGGTGTTGCAAGTCCACCCGCGACGCTACGCCCATGCGCAAGCCGGATCAAGTGGGTCAGCAGCCGAGCGCGCGGGCGATGACCATCTGCTGCACCTCGTCGGTGCCCTCGCCGATCGTGAGGATCTTGGCGTCGCGGTAGAAGCGACAGACGGGGTACTCCTCGATGAAGCCGTAGCCGCCGTGGATCTGGACCGCCTCGTCGGCCGCCTTGACGGCAAGCCGGCCCGTCTTCAGCTTCGCCTGTGCCGCCACGAGCCCGAAGTTGCGGCCCTGGTCCTTGAGCCAGGCCGCCTTGTACGTGAGCAGCCGCGCCGCTTCGATCTCGGTTGACATGTCGGCGAGCTTCGACTGGATCGCCTGGAACTTCGAGATCGGCTTCCCGAACGCGCGCCGTTCCTTGGCG
>JAXDIH010000048.1:0-4825 GCA_034664105.1 Thermoleophilaceae bacterium | reverse complement strand
CGGCTGGCGCTGATCGGGCGCCCGAACGTCGGCAAGTCGTCGCTGCTCAACCGGCTGCTGGGGGAGGAGCGGGTGATCGTGACGCCGATCGCCGGCACCACGCGCGACTCGATCGACACGCGCATCGAGTTCGACGGTCGCGAGGTGGTCCTGGTCGACACCGCCGGGCTGCGGCGGCGCACCAAGGTGGCCGGGTCGATCGACTACTACGCGCAACTGCGCTCCGAGCAGGCCGCCGACCGCGCGCAGGTCGCGGTCGTCGTATGCGACGCGAACGAGGGCGTGACCAGCGAGGACATGCGCATCGCCGAGATGGCGATGAAGCAGAAGTGCGCCACGGTGATCGCGCTCAACAAGTGGGACGTGACCGACACCGACCTGGAGGACGCGAAGGCGCGCGTGGCCAAGAAGCTGCGCCAGCGGCCGCAGGTGATGGCGGTGTCCGCCAAGAGCGGGCGCGGGCTGAAGCGGCTGATGGCGGAGGCCGTCTCGCTCGCCGACCGCTCGAACCAGTGGATCCCGACGCCTGAGCTGAACCGCTTCCTGGGCGACCTGCAGAACCTGCGCGAGCCGCCGTCGGTGCGCGGCAAGCGGCTGAAGATGTACTACATGGCCCAGTTCGAGACGAACCCGCCGCGCTTCGCGATCCAGGTGAACAACCGCGGCCAGGTCACGCGCGACTACGCGTACTTCCTCGAGAACCGGCTGCGCGAGCGGTACAAGCTGCACGGCGTGCCGCTGGTGATCGACTTCAAGACCAGCAGGGGTCGCTCGGACTCCTGAGGTAGGGCAAAATGGTCAGGCGATGCCGACCGCGCTGACCGAGCAGCCGGGCGTAGGGATATCGCCGCCGGCGCGGCCGAGCGTCTGGCGGGTCGGCTGGGCGGCGTTCCTCGGCTACGTCTTCACCGTGCTGGTGGGCCTGCCGTTCGCCGTCGCACTGGGAGAGATCGGGGTCGACGTGATCGGCGACGACACGGCCGGCCGTGGCGTCTTCCATCCGTACGACGTCTGGAGCTGGCTCGCGGAGGGCTCCCTCGGGCTGCTCGCGAGCTTCGTCACCGCGCTGCTGGTGGGCTGGCAGCTGCGCGAGTGGACCGGCTGGGAGGTGCCGTTCGGCTTCACGTTCGTGACGCTGCTGCTCAGCGGCTACGCGCCCCTGCTGACACTGACGCCGTTCTACTGGGCGGCGGCGCCGGTGTCGCTGGTGGCCGCCACGCTCGTCCTGCGCTGGCGCTCCGAGCCGGCGGGTGCGGAGCCGCTCAAGGCGCTGGGCGCCGTGCCGCGCCGCTACCGGCGGGCGGTCGTGATCGGCCTCGCGCTGGCCGGGCCGCTGATGTTCGGGTACGTGCTCGCCTACGGGACGACCCATCCGCTGCGGTGGACGGGCAATTGGGGCTATCGCAACTCTTCGGCGATCCTGAACGGCGGACCGCTGTACCGCCACGACCCCGGGAAGGTGAGCCGCTACCAGGTCGGGCTGATCACCGACGGCCTGTTCGCCGTCTCCGACCTGTCGATCGTTCGTGTGGAAGGCGGTCCGGCGCTCCAGGTCGAGCGGGCCGGGATCGAGGCACACGAATGGTCCGTGGAGGACATCGACCGGCCCACGCCGCCACCGCTGCACTCGCTCGATGGCTACCGCGTCAGCGCGGGGATCCGCCCGGATTCGATCACCCTGGTCCTGCGGCAGGGCCGCGTGTGCCCAACCGGGATCTCGAGGCTCGACGCCATCTGGGTTCGCTACACGGTCCTGGGCGGGCGCCACGAGCAGCGCATTCGCCTCGAGCAGCCGCCCGGCGTCCGCTGCCCCTGAGCCGCGGTTCCATCTGTACCCTTCCCGGCTCCTATGACGACCCAGCCGCTTTCAGACAACGAATTCCTGTTCACCTCGGAGTCGGTGACCGAGGGTCATCCCGACAAGATGGCCGACCAGATCTCCGACGGTGTCCTGGACGCCGTGATGGCGGAGGACCCCACGGGTCGCGTCGCCTGCGAGACGCTCGTGAACACCGGACTGGTCGTCGTCTCGGGTGAGATCACCACGGACGTGTACGTGGACATCCCGAAGATCGCCCGCGAGACGATCCGCAAGATCGGCTACACCGGGCACAAGTACGGGTTCGACTGCGACAGCTGCGCCGTCCTCACCGCCATCGACGAGCAGTCGCCCGACATCGCGCAGGGAGTGGACAGGGCGTACGAGGCGCGCACCGACCCCGCCGACGACGACGAGCTCGACATCGCGGGCGCGGGCGACCAGGGGATGATGTTCGGTTATGCCACGCGGGAGACGCGCGAGCTGATGCCGATGCCGATCGCGCTGGCGCACAAGCTGGCGCACCGGCTGGCAGAGGTCCGCCGCGCCGGCGAGATCGGGTACCTGGGCCCGGACGGCAAGACGCAGGTCACCATCCGCTACGAGAACGGGCATCCGATCGAGATCGAGCGGATCCTGATCTCCACGCAGCACAAGGAGGGCGTGGACGCGCAGACGATGATCAAGCCCGACCTGTGGGAGCACGTGGTGCACCCGATTCTGCCGGGCGAGCTGTACGACGAGAAGAAGCTGCTGGACGATCACGGGCGCAACTTCCTGGTCAACCCGACGGGCAAGTTCGTGATCGGTGGGCCCGTGGGCGACGCCGGGCTGACGGGGCGCAAGATCATCGTCGACACCTACGGCGGCATGGCCCGCCACGGCGGCGGGGCGTTCTCCGGCAAGGACCCGTCGAAGGTGGACCGCTCGGCCGCCTACGCGGCGCGCCACGTGGCCAAGAACGTGGTGGCCGCCGGGCTGGCCGACCGCTGCGAGGTGCAGGTGGCCTACGCGATCGGCGTGGCCCACCCGGTGTCGGTGATGGTCGAGACGTTCGGGACCGAGAAGATCGCGCGGTCGGAGATCGCGCGGCTCGTGGACGAGCACTTCGACCTGCGCCCCGGCTCCTTCCGCCAGATGCTCGACCTGCACCGGCCGATCTACCAGAAGACGGCGGCCTACGGCCACTTCGGCCGCGAGGACCATGACTTCACCTGGGAGAAGACCGACAAGGCCGACACCCTGCGTGAGGCCGCCGGCCTCGGCAACCCCGAGCCGGCGAACGCCTAGCGGGCTTCGGGGCTCGCTTCGGCGGGCCGCACGCGGTACACGGGCACCTCGTCCGCGACGCCCTTGAAGCGGCGGTTGCCCGCGAATGACCAGGCGTACTCGTCCGGGACGGCGTCGTGGACGTCCTTTGACGCCACCACGCTGCCGCGCTTGGCGAACGACGTCAGGCGCGAGGCCAGGTTGACCGGCCGCCCGTAGTAGTCGCCGGCGCGCTGGAGGGCTTCGCCGGAGGCCAGGCCGCCCCGCAGCATCGGGCGCCCGTCGCCGCCGCGCGAGTCCTCCACCAGCCCGACGACGGCGTCGACCAGCGGCTTGGGGTTGGGGGCGACGAGCATGGCCGCGTCGCCGATCGTCTTGACCAGCCGCACGGGGGGGCTGGTGGCGCGCTCCACCGAACGCTCGAACTCGTGCACGAGCTGGCCGAGGTCCTCGGGCGGGATCTCCTCGCCCAGCCGCGTGAAGCCCACGATGTCGACGAACCCCACGGTGACCGGCTGCGCACCCGGCAGATGGCCGCTGCGCAGCTCGGCCTCGCCGACGATCGCGTTGCGGATCACCTCGCGCATGCGCAGGTTGAGCATGTGGCCGAGCGTGGGGGCCGCCAGCGGGCCGAGGTTGCGCAGCGACTCGGCGTAGCGCAGCCCCAGGTCGCGCTCGTTGTCGCCGGGGCGCAGCAGCGCCTCGCCGAACGTCGTCATGAACCCGGCCGCCACGGTGCCCATGGCCTGGCTCATCAGGCGGGTCAGGTCGAGGAACTGCTCGCGGTCGAGGCCGGCCGCGAGCAGCGCGGCAGCGCCCTGCGCGAGCTCGAGGTCGTCGTCGGTGAGCACCCGGTCGGTCGGGTCGATCGCCGGGGCTCCGAGAGCGCGGCGGGCCTCGGCGAGGAAGTCGAGGTCGAGGCCGGTCTTCTCGGCGAGGTCCAGCTGGGTGTAGCGCGGCTCCTCAGCCTGCAGCACGCGCTCGAGCGGGAGCAGCACGAGCCGGCCGTCCGCGGTGGCCTGGCGCAGCTCGTCGAGCGAGAACCCGTCCTCCTCCAGAGTGCGCAGCAGGTCTAGGCGGGCCTGGCGCGCTGTGTCGTCCTGGAGGCCGTCCAGCAGGCCCTCCGCCTCGAAGTCGATCGCCACGCGGCCCTAGACCGCGATCGCCTCGCGCTCGAGCAGCAGCTCGCCGATCTCGCGAGCGCGCGCGGCGGCGAGCTGGTCTCCCTCACCGGCGGCGACGATCGAGCCCTTCATGAGGATGTGCCACTGGTGGGCGAGCGCGTCGGGGTCCGCGGCGCCGGCCTCCGTGGCCAGCTCACGCAGGAAGGCGCGGATGTTGCGCAGGTGCTCCACGGTCGCCTGGCGCACGGCGCTCTCGCGGTCGTCGAACTCCAGCAGCACGTTGATGAACGAGCAGCCCTCGAAGTCCGCGATCACGAACCACTCGCCGAAGACGTCGAAGATCGCGAGCATGCGCTCGGGCGCGGTGGCCCCGCGCCGCTCTGCCTCCGTGCGCAGCCACTCGTTCGTCCAGCGCTGCTCGCGCTCCTGGAGGAACGTGAGCACCAGCTCGTCCTTGGAGGAGAAGTGCCTGTACAGGCTCATCTTGGCCACGCCCGACTCCGCCACGATCCGGTCCACTCCCACCGCGCGCACGCCATGGTGGCTGAACAGGTCATAGGCGGTGTTCAGGATTCGGTCCCGTGCCCCCACGTTGCGAGGATACTTGCTGGTC
>JAXDIH010000032.1:0-2920 GCA_034664105.1 Thermoleophilaceae bacterium | reverse complement strand
CGATCTGGGCGATCGGCACCGGCAAGGTCGCGACCCCTGAGATCGCCCAGGAGGCGATGGCGTTCGTGCGCGCGCTCGTCGGCGACCGCTCCAAGGAGGCCGCTGAGCGGATCCGCGTGCTCTACGGGGGCAGCGTGAAGCCCGACAACGCCGCCGAGATCCTCGCTCAGCCCGACGTCGACGGTGCGCTCGTCGGCGGGGCCAGCCTCGACCCGGAGGGCTTCGTCAGCATCATCGCCGCCGCGTCGCCGTGAGCCGTGTAGCGCTCGTGGTGCTCGACGGCTGGGGCCTCGCCGAGGCGGACCCCGGAAATGCCGTCGAGCTGGCGGACACGCCCGTGTTCGACGAGCTGTGGGCCAAGCATCCCCACACCACGCTCACCGCGTGGGGCCCCGCGGTCGGGCTGCCGGAAGGCCAGATGGGCAACTCCGAGGTGGGCCACCTCAACCTCGGCGCCGGAGCCGTGGTCAAGCAGGACCTCCTGCGGATCGACGAGGCGATCGAGGACGGGTCGTTCGCCGAGAACGAGACGCTGCGCCAGGCCTGCGACACGGAGCGCCTGCACCTGCTCGGGCTGGTCTCGGGCGGCGGCGTGCACGCGTCGATGGACCACCTGAGGGCGCTGATCGAGCTGGCCGCCGACCAGGGCGTGGAGGACGTGGTGATCCATGCCTTCACCGACGGCCGCGACACCAACCCGGACTCCGGCGCCGGGTACCTCGCCGAAGTCGAGGATGCCCTTCCCGCCCACCCCGGCGCGCGCGTGGCGACGGTCACCGGGCGCTACTTCGCGATGGATCGCGACAAGCGCTGGGACCGCACCAAGCTCGCCTACGACGCGATCGTGCACGGCGACGCCGAGTTCAGCGCCGAGAGCGGGGAGCAGGCGGTCAGGGCCGCCTACGAGCGGGGCGAGACCGACGAGTTCATCAAGCCGACCCTGGTGGGCGAGGAAGGGCAGATCCGCGCCGGCGACAGCGTCGTCTTCTTCAACTTCCGCCCCGACCGTGCGCGGCAGCTGACGCGGGCCCTGGGCGAGCGCGACTTCGACGAGTTCGATCGCGGCGACGCGCCCGAGGTGCGGCTGACCACGCTCACGCAGTACCAGGAGGACTGGGACTACCCGGTCGCCTTCCCGCAGGCACGGCCGGCCGTGACGCTCGCGTCGACGCTCGCCGAGCGCGGGGTCAAGCAGCTGCACGTGGCCGAGACCGAGAAGTACGCGCACGTGACCTACTTCTTCAACGGCGGCGAGGAGGATGAGTACCCCGGCGAGGAGCGCCGGCTGGTCGACTCGCCGCGCGACGTGCCGACCTACGACAAGAAGCCGGAGATGAGCGCGGAGGAGGCCGCCGACGCCTTCGTGGCCGGCTGGCGCGAGCACGAGCCCGGCTTCGCGATCATCAACTTCGCCAACCCCGACATGGTCGGGCACACCGGCGTGATCGAGGCGGCGGTGAAGGCGATCGAGACCGTGGACGAGTGCCTCGGCCGCGTGGTGGAGGCGGTGCACGAGTCGGGCGGCGTCTGCGTGATCACGGCCGACCACGGCAACGCCGACCACATGCTCGAGCCCGACGGCAGCCCCAACACGGCCCACTCGATGAACCCGGTGCCGCTCGTCGTCACCCGCGACGTGGGCGACCTGCGGGAGGGCGGCATCCTCGCCGACGTGGCGGCGACGATCCTGGCGCTGATGGAGCAGGAGCAGCCCGAGGAGATGACCGGAACGTCGCTGCTGGCCTAGACACGCCAGCAGAAAACTTGACATAGCACCACTTAGGTTTTATTCTCGGCCGCGCATTGCATCGTGGTCTGAATGGAGGTGCACAGATGGCTCTCTTGATGAAGCCCGAGCCGTTCTCCCGCGAGGTCGACCGGCTCTTCGACGCGTTCTTCGGCGCTGACCGCGAGACAGGGCGCAGGTGGGTGCCCCCCGTCGACCTGGTCGAGGCCGAGGACCACTTCGTCCTGAAGGCCGACCTGCCTGGGCTGTCCGAGGACGACGTATCGATCGAGGTGCAGGACGGAGCGCTGACGATCTCCGGCGAGCGTCCCGCCGAGCACGAGTCGAGCGAGCGAGGCTGGTACCGCATCGAGCGCTCCTTCGGGAGCTTCAGCCGCTCGCTGACACTGCCCGACGGCGTTGACACGGACGCGATCTCCGCGCACTTCGACCGTGGCGTGCTGGAGGTGCGGATTCCAAAGCCGGAGGAGCGCAAGCCGCGGCGCGTGCAGATCAGCGCGAACGGCCGCGCGCGGGCGCTGGAGGGCACGGCCAGCGAGTCCTAGCGCTCGGCGCGACCGAGCGCGCACGATCCCGGGCGGCCCTACGTGGGCCGGCGCGCGGGGCGGTCGGGGCCGCGCGTCCGGCCCGCGTAGGCTCTCCGCCGTGCCGCCCGTCTTCGAAATCACAGCGCGCGACGGCGCCGCCCGCGCCGGGGTGATCCACACGCCCCACGGCGGCGTGCGCACGCCGGCCTTCGTGCCGCTCGCCTCGACGGCGACCGTCAAGTCGCTGCACGCGGCCGAGGTGGCCGAGCTGGGCTACGACATGGTGCTCGGCAACACGTTCCACCTGTTCATCCAGCCGGGACCCGACCTGATCCGCGAGATGGGCGGCCTGCACGAGTTCATGGGCTGGCGCGGCGCGATCATCACCGACTCGGGCGGCTACCAGGTGTTCTCGATGGGGCACGGCTCGGTGGCCGAGGAGGTCAAGCGCCGCCGCGAGCGTCACACGTCGATGATCCTGTCGATCGAGGAGGAGGGCGTGCGCTTCCGCTCCTACCTCGACGGCTCTAAGCAGTTCATGGGGCCCGAGACGTCGATGGAGGTGCAGGCCGCGCTCGGCTCGGACATCGCGCTCGCCTTCGACGAGTGCACGCCGTTCCACGTGGAGCGCGAGTACACCGAGAGC
>JAXDIH010000006.1:0-48407 GCA_034664105.1 Thermoleophilaceae bacterium | reverse complement strand
ACCACGCCGTCCACGCCGATCTCGGTGAGCATCGGCGCCGACACCTCGCCGGTGAACGCGCCCGACTCCTCCTGGTGCATGTTCTGCGCGTACACCCCCACGCCGCTGCCGCTCAGCTTCTGAACGCACACGTCGAGCGAGGTGAACGGCGCGCAGATGCCGACCTCCGGCGCGGGGCTCGGCAGCAGGGCGACCAGGCGGTCGCAGTACTCCGCGGCCTGGGCGCGCGTGCCCCAGAGCTTCCAGTTGCCGACGATCACGGGCTCACGCGTCATCGAGCACCTCCACACCCGGCAGCGCCTTGCCCTCGAGCAGCTCCAGCGCGGCGCCGCCCCCGGTCGAGAGGTGGTCCACCTCGTCGTCGAGCCCGAACTGCGCCAGCGCGGCCGCCGAGTCGCCGCCGCCCACGACGGTCGTGCCGGCAGCCTGCGCCACGGCCTCCGCCACGGCGCGAGTGCCGGCCGCGAAGGGCTCCATCTCGAAGGCCCCCATCGGGCCGTTCCAGAACACCGTGCCCGCGCCGGCCACCTCCTCCGCGTACGCGGCCGCCGTGCGCGGGCCGATGTCGAGGCCCATCCAGCCGTCGGGCACCTCGGTGCCGTCCTGCTCGCGCCGCTCGGCGGCGGCGTCGAAGCGGTCGCCCAGCACCAGGTCCACGGGCAGCAGCAGCCGGCAATCGGACGACTCGGCCTTCTCCAGGGCCTTGCCGGCCAGCTCGATACCCGCCTCCTCCACGAGCGAGTCGCCGGTGGCGATGCCCTGCGCGCGGAAGAAGCTGAAGCACATCGCCCCGCCGATCAGCAGGGCGTCGGCGCTGTCGAGGAACTTGTCGATCAGCGCGATCTTGTCGGACACCTTCGCGCCGCCCAGCACGACCACGAGCGGCCGCTCGGGCGCGTCCACGATCCGGCGCAGCGTGGTCACCTCGCGCTCCAGGAGCAGGCCCGCGACGGCCGGACGCAGGTGGTCCGCGACGCCGGCCGTCGACGCGTGCGCGCGGTGCGCGGCGCCGAAGGCGTCGTTGACGTAAGCGTCGGCCAGCGCCGCGAGCTCGCGCGCCAGCTCGGGGTCGTTCTCGGTCTCGCCGCGCTCCCAGCGGGTGTTCTCCAGCACGAGCACTTCGCCCGGCTGGAGGCGGTCGACTCCGCGCCGCACCTCTGGTCCGATCACCTCCGGCGCCTGGAGCACCGGGGCGTCGATCAGCTCGGCGAGCCGCTCGGAGGCCGGCCGCAGCGAAGTCTCCGGGTCGCGCCCCTTGGGGCGACCCAGGTGCGAGCAGAGGATCAGCCGCACACCCCGATCGAGCAGCAGCTCGATCGTCGGCAGGGCGGCGCGGATGCGCGCGTCGTCCGCGACCCGGCCGCCCTCGAGCGGCACGTTGAAGTCGACCCGCACGAGCACACGCTGGCCCTCCGCGATCTCGAGGTCGCGGACGGTGCGCTTGCCGAATCCCGTCGTGGCGGCCGCCTCAGGCAACCGGCGCCCCGGCGAGGACGCGCTGCGCGAGGTCCACCACGCGGTTGGAGTAGCCCCACTCGTTGTCGTACCAGGACACGACCTTCACGAGCTTCCCGTCGACCACCATCGTCAACGGCGCGTCGAAGATCGACGAGTACGGGGAGCGCACGATGTCGGTCGAGACGATCGGGTCCTCGTTGTACTTGAGGATGCCCTCGAACGCCCCGGCGTCGGCCTTGCTCGCGAACGCCTCGTTGATCTCCTCCTTGCTCGTCTCGCGCGAGACCTCGCAGGTCAGGTCCACCACGGACCCGGTGATCACGGGCGCGCGCACGGCGATCCCGTTGAGCTTGCCGTCGAGCTCGGGGAGCACGAGGCCCACGGCCTTGGCCGCCCCGGTCGAGGTCGGCACCAGGTTCACCGCCGCGGCCCGCGCCCGGCGCAGGTCCGAATGCGGGGCGTCCTGGAGGTTCTGATCGGCCGTGTAGGCGTGGATCGTGGTCATGATCCCGCGCTCGATCCCGACCGCGTCGTGCAGCACCTTGGCCACGGGGGCCAGGCAGTTCGTGGTGCAGGAGGCGTTGGAGATGACGTGGTGCTCCTGCGGGTCGTAGGCGTCGTCGTTGACGCCGAGCGCGAGGGTCACGTCCGGGCCGGTCGCGGGGGCCGTGATGATGACCTTCTTGGCCCCGGCGGACAGGTGCTTGGCGGCATCGTCGCGCTTGGTGAAGAAGCCGGTGGACTCGATCACGACATCGGCGCCCACGTCGCCCCAGGGCAGGTTCGCCGGGTCGCGCTCGGCGAACACCCGCAGCTCCTGGCCGTCGACGATCAGCCCCGTCTCGGTGTGCGACACCTCGCCGGAGAACGGGCCCAGGATCGAGTCGTACTTGAGCAGGTGGGCAAGCGTCTTCGTGTCGGTGATGTCGTTGACGCCGACCCAATCGATGTCCTCACCGCGAGCGTGCGCGGCCCTGAACACGTTGCGGCCGATGCGCCCGAAGCCGTTGATTCCGGCCTTCAAGGCCATCTGTGCTCTCCTTCGTTAGTCGTCGCTGGCGGCCTGAATCTATCTCAGGGCCGCCGCGGCGGTTTCTGCACGTCGCGGTGGACTACGTCGACGAGCAGGTCACCTCGCGTCGCGTATACCCGCGCGAGGTGCTCCGCAATCACCACCGAGCGATGCCGGCCACCGGTGCAGCCGATGCCTACGGTGAGGTGCGACTTGCCCTCGCGCTCGTACTGCGGCAGCAGATAGTCGAGCAGCGGAGTGAGGTGCTCGTAGAACTCCTGGATGCCGTCGGAGCCCTCGACATAGCTGATGACGGCGTCGTCGAGCCCGGTCAGGTCGCGCAGCTCGGACTCGTAGTGCGGGTTGGGCAGGAAGCGGACGTCGAAGCTGAGGTCGGCGTCGCGCGGGCTGCCGTGCTTGAAGCCGAAGGTGAGGAACGTGACGGCCATCCGGCCGACCTTGCCGCGCGGGAGCATCTTGTCGGCCACGACCTTGCGCAGCCGGGCGGCGGACAGGTCAGAGGTGTCGATCGAGACGTCGGCCCGCTCCTTGAGCGGCTCCAGGACGTCGCGCTCGCTGCGGATCGCCGCCTCGACCGAGCCGCCGTTCGCGAGCGGGTGCCGGCGGCGCGTTTCCTTGAAGCGGTTGATCAGCACGGGGTCGCTCGCCTCGAGGAACAGGAGCCGGAACGGCACGCCGTTGCCCTCCAGGTCCTCGAGCACCTTGGCCAGGCTCTCGAAGTAGCCGCCGCCGCGGCTGTCCGACGCGACGGCGGCGCGCTCGACCTTGCTGCCCTCGTGACCGAACAGGTCGGCCAGCGAGCCGATCATCTCCGGCGGCAGGTTGTCGACACAGAAGTACCCGGCGTCCTCGAACGTCGCCATCGCCTGCGACTTGCCGGCGCCGCTGAACCCCGTGATGACGACGAAGTCCTGGATCATCGGATCTTGTTGACGTAGGCGTGCACGTCGCGCGCGACCTTGCCGGGCAGCCCCGGCACCGACTCCAGCTCGTCGCGGGTCGCGCCGAGGAAGCGCTCGGGCGAGCCGAAATGCTGGAGGATGCTGCGCTTGCGCGCCGGGCCCACCCCGGGCAGGTCATCGAGCACCGAGCGGGTCATCGCCTTGTCGCGCCGGCCGCGGTGGAAGTCGATCGCGAACCGGTGGGCCTCGTCCCTGGCGCGCTGGAGGAGCTGCAGCTCGGGCGTGTCGTGGGCGAGCAGCAGCGGCGCGCCGTCCCCCGGCACGAAGACCTCCTCGATGCGCTTCGCGAGGCTGACGACGGTCACGCCGAGGTCGCGGAACGGACCGAGCTCCTTCAGGCCCGCCGACAGTTGCCCCTTGCCGCCGTCGATCACGATCAGCGCCGGCAGCGAGGCGAAGCTCTCGTCGTACTCCTTGTCGTGGGGACTGCGCTCGCGCTGGGCGACGTACTGCGCCATCCGCCGTGAGAGCACCTCTGCCATGGCCGCGAAGTCATCTTGAACGGAACCCCGGATGCCGAAGCGCCGGTAGTCCGACTTCTTCGGCGCGCCGCCCTCGAACACGACCATCGACGCCACGGTGTGCGCGCCCATCAGGTTGGAGATGTCGAAGCACTCGATGCGCATCGGGATCGAGTCCATCTTCAGCGCCTGCTGGAGGCGGCTGAGCGCCTCGATGCGCTGCGAGCGGCGGTGCTCCGAGCGCAGCCGGTCCTGGTCCAGCGCAAGGCGGGCGTTGCGCTCGGCGAGCTCGAGGATGCGCCGCTTGTCGCCACGCTCGGCGTGCCTGACCTCGACGGGGGCGCCGCGGCGCTCGGCGAGCGCCTCGGACAGCGTGCCCGTGTTGGCCACCGCGCGCGGCACGATCACCTGGGGCGGGACGGCAATCGCGCTGGCGTAGTACTGGAGCACGAATTCCTCGGCCACCTCGCCCTCGTCGCGGCGGGCGGCGTTCTCGAGGTAGAAGCTCTGGCGGTCCTGGAGCACGCCGTCGCGCACCTGGAAGACCTGGGCGTTGGCGTCCACGCCCTCCGCCGCCACGCCGATCGCGTCGAGCGTGCCGACCGCCTCGTTGGCGATGCGCTGGCGCTCCAGCAGGCTGCGGACGGCCTTGAGCCGGTTGCGCAGGATCGCGGCCTGCTCGTAGTCCTGCTCCTCCGCGGCCCTCTTCATGCCCTGGTCGAGCGCTCGCTCGATCTGGCGGTAGCGACCGGACAGGAAGTCGATGATCGTGTCGACGTTGGCGCGGTACTCCTCCTTGGAGATGTAGCCGACGCAGGGGGCCTGGCAGCGCTTGATGAAGTAGTCGAGGCAGGGGCTGCCGCTGGCGCGGCCGGGCTCGGGGCCGTCGCAGGTGCGGTACTGGAAGACCTTGCCGAGCAGGTCGAGCGTCTCGCGCACGCGCTTCGCGTTGCTGAACGGGCCGAAGTAGACGCGGCCGCGCTTGTGGCGCTCGCGCGTGAAGTAGATGCGCGGGTAGTCCTCGTCGAGGCTGATCCCGATGTAGGGGTACGACTTGTCGTCGCGCAGGCGGACGTTGAAGACCGGGCGGTGGCGCTTGATGAACTCCTGCTCGGCGAGCAGCGCCTCGGCCTCGGTCTCCGTGGCGATGAACTCGATGTCCTGGACGTGGGCGACCATGTCGGCCCGCGGCCTGCTGAAGTGGCCCCCCACCCGCTTGCGGATCGAGCGCGCCTTGCCGACGTAGAGGACCTTGCGCTTGGCGTCACGGAACAGATAGACGCCAGGGGCGTCCGGCAGCGCGCGGCGCTGCTCCTTCAGACGCTCCTCGCGGCTCTCGATCTCGGTCGTGGACACCTCGACCGAGGATATGCGTCGCCGCCGTCGATCAGGCGAGCAGGCGTACTACCGACTCCGCGACGCAGCAGGGCTTCTCCGAGCCCTCCACCTCCACGGTCCACTTGTAGACGACCTGGTGCCAGTCGTTGCCGACGTCGTCGACCGAAACGGTCTCGACGCTGCCGCGTATGCGGCTGCCAACCGGCACCGGCGCGGGGAAGCGGATCTTGTTCCAGCCGTAGTTGACGCCCAGCTTGAAGCCGGTGGACTCGAACAGCTCCGGGCGGAAGCCGTCGATCATCGACAGCGTGAGGTTGCCGTGGGCGATCGTCGTGCCGAACGGGCTCTCGGTCTTGGCGCGCTCCACGTCGACGTGGATCCACTGGTCGTCGCCGGAGAGCTCGGCGAACCTGTCGATGTCCTCCTGGGTGACCTCGCGCCAATCGCTCGGGCCGATCGTCTGCCCGACGAGTCCGCGCACCTCGTCTATGCCGTTCACTGTGATCGTCATGGGTGCGCAGCCTACCTTGGCTCGCGCCCTCGCTGGCGCCCTCGCCCGCGCCTTACGCTGCGCCCATGAACTTCCAGGAGATCCGCTACGAGGTGGCCGACCGGGTGCTCACGATCACCCTGAACCGGCCCGACCGGCTGAACGCCTTCACGCCGACGATGCAGCGCGAGCTGATCGAGGCGTTCGACCAGGCCGACGCCGACGACGAGGTTCGCGCGGTGATCGTCACCGGCGAGGGGCGCGCCTTCTGCGCGGGCGCTGACCTGGGCGGCGGCGGCGCCACGTTCGACTGGCGCGAGCGCGAGGCCGGCGACGCCCAGGTGCCGCGTGACGGTGGCGGGCAGGTGGTGCTGCGCATCTTCCGGTCCACGAAGCCGGTGATCGCGGCCATCAATGGGCCTGCGGTGGGCGTGGGGATCACGATGACGCTGCCGATGGACATGCGGTTGGCGGCCGAGGGGGCGAAGATCGGGTTCGTGTTCGCGCGGCGCGGGATCGTGCCGGAGGCGTGCTCTTCGTGGTTCCTGCCGCGGATCGTGGGGATATCGCAGGCGCTGGAGTGGGTGGAGACGGGGCGCGTGTTCACGGCGGAGGAGGCGCTGGCCGGCGGGCTGGTGCGCAGCCTGCACCCGGCCGGGGAGGTGCTGGAGGCGGCGCGAGCTCTGGCTCTGGAGATCGCCACGGAGACCGCGCCGGTGTCGGTGGCGCTGGCCCGCCGGATGATGTGGACGATGCTGGGCGCGTCGCACCCGATGGAGGCACATCGGGCCGACTCGCGGGCGATGTTCGCGCGGGGGCAGTCGGCCGACGCGCACGAGGGAGTGACGTCGTTCCTCGAAAAGCGGCCGGCCGAGTTCACCGACCGCGTCAGCGAAGGGCTGCCGGAGCTGTTTCCGGATGCGGAGGAGCCGGTGTTCGGCTGAGGCTCGGCGTCGCGTTAAGCGCCTTCAGCCCCGGTGGTACCAGGGGTCGGCGCGCAGGGCTTGGTCGAGGCGCTCCCGGGCGTTGTCGAGCACCGGTTCGCCGTGCGTGACGAGCACGCGGTCGAAGTCGAGATCGAGCAGGGGCTCCAGCGTGGGGTTGAAGCGCTCGCGGTAGAAGCGGCTGACTTCGGCGTCGACGCTGCGCTCGGACCACACGCGCAGGGCGCCGTCGACCTCGGCCACGGCGTCGCCGAAGACCAGCGCCCGGTGACTCGGGAGGTGGAATGGCGTCTCGAAGCGGCGCGGCTTGCCGATCCGGTGGGCCGACGCGCCGCCGGGCAGCTCGTCGCCGGGCCCGAAGGCGCGGAAGCCGGCGGGGTCGGCCAGGCGCTTGCGGCATGCCTGGTGGCCCCAGATGGTGGTTTCCACCTGCCCGCGGAAGCGATCGCGGATCGGCTCGGAGCTGCGCACGTGGTAGGGGATCGTGATCAGGATGGCGAGGCGCTCGCCGAGCTGTTGCTCGATCAGCCCGAGGACCGCGTCGGGCTCGGGCGGGAGCAGCGGGTCGATCAGGAGCGTCTCGTGACCGGCGCGCAGGGCGAATGAGGCGACCTCGCTGCCGAACTCACCGGGATGCCACTCGGGGTGGCGCGTGGTCCAGCGCCAGAGGCCGGCGGCGAGTCGATCGGGGGCGGGCGGCACGGAGACGGGAGTTTAACCGCTCAAGCGCGTTAGCGGGTTACGACCTCGACGTCCGGCCCGCTCGCCCCCGAAACGCCGGCAGCCGCCCGTACGAGCGGCTGCCAGTCTGGCGGCTCGGGTCTGTTAGCCGGCCAGACGCTTGCGAAGCAGATCCTTGCCCTGCTCGGCGCCCTTGCGACTCGTGTCCTGGGCGCGCTTGAAGAATTCGGCCAAGTCGCTGTCGCCGTCGCGCTCCGCGTCCTTGACGTAGGTCTCGAGGCGCAGCGTGTTCGACAGGCACTGCTCCGTGAACCAGATGATGTTGTAGTCCTTGTCCTTCGTGCCGGTGATCTGACCGGTCTCGGCCTCGCTGGTGGCCATCTGGCGTCTCTCCCTCAGGTCGAATGCTTACTCGAATGGGGTACCCGGTCCCGCTGCGCTCACTCCACCAGCCTCACCTCCAGGGTCGGTCCGGCCCCTTCCCCGGCGCCGCCCAGGAGGCCGAGGATCCTGGCCACGTACGCACGCGTTTCCGGATACGGCGGGATGCACATGCAACCCGCCACCGCGCCCTCGCCCGCGTTGTAGGCCGCAAGCGCCAGCGGGACCGAGCCAAAGCGGCGCAGCAGGTCGCGCATCACATGCGCCTGGGCGTCGATCGCCGCCGCGGCATCGAACGGGTCGGCCAGGCCGTACGCCGCCGCCGTCCCCGGCATGAACTGAGCGATCCCCTCGGCGCCCGCGGGACTGCGCGCGAGCGGGTTGAAGCCCGACTCCGCGTAGAGCTGGGCAGCGAGCAGGGCCGCGCCGACGTTCCAGCGTTGAGCCGCACGGACGATCACCTCGCGGTACGCCACCGGCACGAAGCCGGGCAGCGCCCCGCCCCGGCGCTCCCCCTCCCCTCCGTAGCCGATCGAGGTGGACCCGGCGTTCAGCGTGTATCCGAAATGCCACTGCTCCCACGCGTAGCGCTTGACGAAGTGGAAACGGGTCGCGTTGGCGGCAAGCCAGCCGTAGGCGGCAGGCGGTCCGAGGTCGAGCTCGGTGCCATAGCGATGCAGGCTCTCGCCAGGCGGAGCTACCCACTTGGGATCCGGGTGGGCGGCGAAGAGGCGTGCCTGCTCGGCGTCCGAGCGGTAGCCCGAGGTCACGAGCAGCGTCAGCCCGGCCTCGGCACGTGCGGCCGCGGCCATCCGGTCGAAGGCAAGCGCGACGTCGGGGCGCATGGGCTTGCCCTGCCGGTACGCGAGCGGGCCGGAGTAGCCGCCCCCGCTGGCCTCGCCCGGCATGCCAAAGCCGTTCGCACCCGGCACCACCTCCGCGGTCGCGCGGGCGCGCACCTCGATCGGGTGGCGACGCTCGCCGGACAGCCTCACCTCCGTTCGCTCGACGACGGCGACGGTGACGCGAGTCGGCGCGAACGCCGCCCGCTCGAAGTCCACGCGCACGCCCCGCGAAGCCACCCCGTTGCGCCTGGCCCCACGCAGCGCGGCGGCGCGGGCATGGGCCAGATAGGCGCCGTCCGAGAGGTGCCGCGGATTTGGAACGCCAGCGGCGAGGACCACCGGCTCGAACAGACGCGGGAAGTCACGCCGCATCGCCTGCGCCGCCGAGATGGCCGCCAGGTCGGCCGCTCGCTGGCTATGCCCGCGCGCGCCGAGCGCCTGGCCGAAGCCGAACAGCACCAGCATCCCGGCCAGCACGGCGGCCAGGACGCCGAGCATGAGCAGGGCGGATTGCCCGGACTCGCGGCCGGCGTCGGCGCTCAGATGTCGTCGCGACACCATGCACCGGCACCATCGCCGGCGCCGAGTTACCGCTCAATGCCCGCCGGTAACAAGTCAGGGACGCCCGCGTGACAAGCGCTTGATCCACGAAGGCTGGACCTACAGCCCTTGAGAGTCCGCCGTTAGCCCTTGAGAGCCCCGCCGTTTGCGCTACCAGCATGGACGTGGCTGCGTCCCCCGTCGCGCTGATCTCCGTCCCGTATTCCTCCGCTCGGCGGGACTACGGCATGGGCCGTGGGCCCACGGCGCTGCTCGAGGAGCATGGCCTGGCCGAGCGCCTGTCGAGCGACGGCTTCGACGTGGCCGTCGACACGGTCGAGATCCCCGACAGCCTCGTGCCTGAGATCGCCCGCACGTTCGAGCTGAACCGCCGCTTGGCCAGCTCCGTGCGCTACGCCCGCGCCGAGGGCGCCTTCCCGATCGTCCTGAGCGGCAACTGCAACTGCTCCTGGGGTGCGACGGCAGGAGCCTTCGCCGACGAGGACCCCGCCGTGCTCTGGCTCGACGCGCACGCGGATTTCGACGTGCCTGACGACAACCGATCTGGGTTCCTCGACGCCATGGCGCTGTCGACCCTCACCGGCCGCTGCTGGCAGTCGCTCGCCGCGAGCATCCCCGACTTCCGGCCGGTGCCCGAGCGCAACGTGCTGATGAGCGGTGTGCGCGACTTGGACGACCACCAGCGCGAGCGGCTCGAGCAATCGGAGATCTCGGTCTCGTGGGGCGCCGGCGACCCGGTCCTCGAGGCCTTCGATCCAGAGTCCTCGCGTCTCTACCTGCACGTCGACCTCGACAGCCTCGACCCCTCGGTGGGACAGGCGAACGAGTTCCCGGCGCCGGACGGGCTCTCGCTGGGGCGGGTGCTCTCACTCCAGCGCGAGGTGGTCGAAGGCTTCGAGCCGGTGTGTGGGGCCGTCACCGCGTACAACCCGGCCTTCGACGACGACGGTCGCATGGCGCGTGCGGCAACGGAGATCGTGCTCGGGCTGGCCCGAATCGGGACGGGCGCGGAGGCTTAGCCGCCCAGAAAGTGCGAAAGCCACGCCCCCCAAGGGAAGGCGTGGCTCCGCGGTCGTTTACTTACCTCTCTGGTGAGCGAGGTCTCAGTCTCGCTCCGTGCTGACACGACGTAGGCCAACTCCGAGGCCGACCAGTCCGCCTCCGAGCAACACCAGCAGCGGCAGTGGAGCGGGACCACCCGTAAAGGGCAGCGTCCCCGCTGCCGGAGCCGCGTTGACACCGGCTTCGGTGACTCCGCTCGTCGGAGCCGTCAGGCCACCACCGTGAGTCTGCTCCTGCGGCAGCACTTCCACACCGCCACCGCCCTTCTTGCCGGGACCCTTCGGCGATTCCGTCTTAGGCGGAGTCGTCGGGGTTTCCGGCGTCACGGTCGGCGGCGTGTAGACCGGCGGGGTCTGCACCGGCGGCGTCTGCACCGGCGGTGGGGTCGTCACGGGCGGTGTCTGCACCGGCGGCTTCTCTACCGGCGGGGTCTCGTGACCCGGCGGCTTCTCAACCGGCGGAGTCTCGTGACCCGGCGGCTTCGCAACCGGCGGCTTCTCCTCCGGCGGGGTCTCCACCGGTGGCGTTTCCACCGGCGGGGTCTCCACCGGCGGCGTCTCGTAACCCGGGGGCGTCTCGCTTGGAGGGCCGCCCGGCTGCCCGTGGCCTTCCTCGTTGCAGGGCCCGTTCTCCTGACCCGGCGGTGCCGGCGGAGGATGGCCCTCGTTGGTCGTGCCTCCCCAGGACCCGGAATGACCTTCTGAGTGCTGCCAGTCGGTGCTTCCATGATCCTGCGACTTGCTCTGACCTTGAGACCAGTGTTCACCGCCGGCAAATGCAGCACCGGCGTTCACCAGAGAGAGCCAAAGCGCAGCGGCAAATACGGCGATCCAGATGGATCGCCTGTTCCCGGCCACGCGTGACTCTGGAAGGTGCATAGTTCTCCCTTCGAGGGTGGCTTTCCGCAGCAACGTGGACCCGTCCTGCGTCCACGGCTACCCCGGCCAGGGGACGATTGAACCAGCCGGTGCGGCGGTTCCGCGCTGGAAGCTCCGAGAAAAGTCCCCATTTGCGGGAACTGAAGCGGTTTTGCGCGGTTTTAGCCGCATTTTGCGAATACCGAGCGGGCCGGCTGAAAGACGTGGCCGGGCCTGCCTCATAGCCGGCCCTCACAGCGGTTTGCCAGCGCCGCGATGGCGCGTCCGAGCTCGCCGCGAGGCTCGCGACCGCCCAGGGCGAGCTGGGCGCCCATGCGCGAGTCGGGCAGGATGTGGGCGGCGCGGCCGGACCAGGAGTCGGGCGGATCCGCCTCCTCGAGGGCCCCGCCCGCGGGCCCGCGGAAGCGGTTCAGCACGACGATGGGCTCGTGCCCCACGCGCGCGAGGCAGTCCGCGGCGACGGTGGCGAGCGCCGGTTCCGTCGCTGGGCTGCCGACGACCACGACCTCGTCCGCCAGGGCCGCCGGCACCCCGCCGAGCGACGTGGCGCCCGCGTCCAGCACCAGCGGTGCGACGTACCGTGCGGTGTCCGCGAGGGCGCTGTGCTCCGCGCCGCCGACCAGGCACAGCCGGCCTACCGCTCTGGTCTCGGCCCCCGGAACCTCGGCCAGCTGCCGGGCCAGCCGGCTGGCGGCCTGGGTCGCGAGCGGAATGCCCGCGGCGCGGGCCTCGCAATGGACGGCGGCCGCCCCCTGGGGGTCCCGGCTGGCCAGCTCGGCGGCGAGTGCTCGCGCGACGGTGGTGGCCCCGCAGCCTCGCGCGAGCCCGAAGACCGCCACGACCGGCCGCGTCCCCGCGGGCGCGGAGACCACCGGCTGACGCGCGGGCTCGGCGGGCTCGGCGGGCTCGAGCAGCCAGGCGCCGGCGGCGGCGAGAGCGGCGGCAAGCGGGCGGCTCACGGCGCCTCCACCTCCGCCGCGGCGGTCACCTCCAGCCGCTCGGCCAGCGCCCGCAGCGGCGACGGTGGGCGCAGCCGGACCTCCACGCGGCCGCCATCGACACCGATCCGCGCGTGTGCCTCCGACCAGCCGGGCAGCGCCTGGATCACGCCTGCGCGGGCGTCGCCTCCGCTCGCCAGCGCCAGCGCCCCCGCCTCGGCAGCCCCGCCGGCCAGCACGCTCGCGTAGCCCACCGCCAGCAGCTGCATGATCCCCAGGCCGACGGCGAGCAGCGGTGGGATCAGGGCAAGCGTCTCGACGGTGGCCTGGCCGGCCGCGGAACACCAGGCCGGCCGCCTCATCTCCGCTTCCCCAGCGAGGAGGCCGCCTCCACTCGCACGGGCGCCCCCCATCCGTGCAGCATCAGCGGCACCCGAACGGATACGCGCACGCCCCCCTCCGGCAGCCGCTCAACCTCGAGTCCGCGCTCTAGCGACCGCGGCAGCGCGCTGCGGGCAGCGGACGTGGCGTCGCGGCCGACCGCGTCAGCCCGCGCTCCGGCCCGAGCCGCGTTGGCGGTCAGCCAGGCGGTATGCCCGGCCAGCGCCAGCTGCCACACGACGGCCCCCACGAGGAGCACGACGGGCAGCGCGCCGACCAGCTCGACCGACGCCTGACCACGCTCGTTGTCGATGCCCGGGGGCATGGCAAGGACGCTCGCGCGAGGCGAGCGACGGAACAACGCCGAAGAGCTACAAGTGCGTTACGGGCGTGCGAAAAGGACTCAGCTGTAGCTGCGGTACTGCGTCCAGACCCAGTAGAGCCCGTACGAGCAGACCGCCAGCAGAGCGAACCAGATCACAACGCCCACGCCGCCGGCGTCGAACAGCCGGTTGGTGCCCACCACGGTGAGCACCGCCAGCGCGATCGACCCGTACAGGGCCAGGCGCTGGCTCGCCTCGAGCCCGTCGATGTCCATCTGGTACTGCCGGTAGACCCGGTACCCGAGGAACGCGATCGCCGCCAGGAACACGATGCCCAGGAACGCCAGGGCCACGTCCAGCGCGCTGCCGCCGCCCGGCAGCACGACCAGCGCCAACGCGACCAGCGCGATGACACCCAGTTTCCACGCGAGCTGCATGTACCCCAAAGGCTAGGCGATCCAGCGCAGGCGCCCGGCACCGGGCGCCCCGCGCCCTACTTGATCGCGCCCGAAGACACCAGCACCAGCACGAGCGCCCCCAGCGCCACCCGGTAGACCACGAACACCAGCGTCGAGTGGCTGGTCAGGTAGCGCAGCATCCACGCGATCGCCGCGTATCCCGTGACGAACGCGAGCAGCGTCGCCAGCACGAGGTTGGCGGTCGACACGTGCTGGCCCTCTTCGCCGCTCGCGATCGACGCCAGCTCGAGCAGCCCCGACAGCACGACGGCCGGGATCGACAGCAGGAACGAGAAGCGCGCCGCGGTCGGCCGGTCGAGTCCCAGGAACAGGCCGGCCGTGATCGTCGCGCCGGAGCGCGAGACCCCCGGGATCAGCGCCAGCGCCTGGGCGAAGCCCACCGCCAGGCCGTCCTTGGCCTTGATCTGCTCGATCGACCGGTCGCGCGTGCCCACGCGCTCCGCCGCCAGCAGCACCAGGCCGAGCACGATCAGCGCCGTGCCGATCAGGTAGAGGTCGCGGGCGCCGGTCTCGATGCTGTCCTTGAACAGGATCCCGAAGATCCCGATCGGGATCGTGCCGAGCAGGATGTACCAACCGATCCGCGCGTCGACCTCCCGGCGCGCCTCCCGGTCGCGCAGCGAGCGCAGCCACGCGCGCGAGATGCGCAACAGGTCGTGGCGGAAGTACAGGAGCACCGCGGCCATCGTCCCGAGCTGGGTCACGGCCGTGAACGCCGCCCCCGGGTCCTCCCAGCCCACGAAGGCGGGGACGATGCGCAGATGACCGGTGCTGGAGATCGGCAGGAACTCGGTCAGCCCCTGGACGATGCCCAGCACGATTGCCTCGAGCGTCGACACCGCGGCGGGAGACTAGTGCTCTGTCAGGCCGTGTCCGTCTGAATCGCGAAAGCGCCGGCGCGACGCCTCGATCTCCTGGATCGCGTCCTCGCGCGGGAACCAGCCCTCGATCTCGACCTTCTTGTTCTCCAGCTGCTTGTAGACGGTGAAGAAGTGGGCGATCTCCCGCTGCAGCTGATCGGGGACGTCCTCGAGCGTCTCGAAGGTGCTCCAGCCCGGGTCGGTGAGCGGCACGGCGAGCACCTTGTCGTCCACGCCGGCGTCGTCCTCCATGCGGAACAGCGCGATCGGCTTGACGACGATCATGCACCCCGGGAACGTCGGCTCGGAGACGCAGACCATGACGTCGAGCGGGTCGCCGTCGAGCGAGAGCGTGTCCGGGACGAACCCGTAATCCGTCGGGTAGACGACGGAGGAGAACAGGAAGCGGTCGAGCCTGATGACGTCGCGGACGTGGTCGTACTCGTACTTGTTCCGGCTCCCCTTGGGGATCTCGACGATGCAGTCGAAGAAATCGTCGGCCACGCCGTCACAAGCGTACCCCGGCCCACCGCGCGCGGCCAGGAATCAGCGGGGCCGGGGGCGTGAGCCCCCGGATGTCTACTCCTCCAGCACCTCCTGGGCCACCGCGAACGCCTTGTTCGCCGCCGGCAGCCCGCAGTAGACCGCGCTCTGGAGCAGGACCTCCTTGATCTCGTCCTGCTCCAGCCCGTTGCGCAGCGCCGCGCGCAGATGCATCCGCAGCTCCTCGTAGTGCCCCAGCGCGATCAGCGCCATCAACGTGATCGCGCTGCGCGTGCGGCGGTCCAGCCCGGGGCGGGTCCACACCTCGCCCCACGCGTAGCGGGTGATGAAGTCCTGGAAGTCCGCCGTGAACTCCGAGGTGCGCTCGACGGCGCCGTCCACGTGCTCGTCGCCCAGCACCTCCCGGCGCACCTTCATGCCGCGGTCGTGTGCCGACTCGCTCACTCGTCCTCCTCCCGCTCGGAATGCGCCTCGAGTGCCCGCTCCACGAACGCCTCGGCCGAGCCCAGGTACGCCGCCGGGTCCAGCGCGCGGTCGATCTCCTCCGCGGACAGCTCCACCGCCGGGTCGTCGATCAGCTCGTCGCGCAGCGGCCGCCCGGACGAGGCGGCCCGGCGCGCGGCCTCGCCGACGATGCGCTTGGCGTCGGCAGAACCCAGCACCGAGGCCACGGACTCGGCGAGCACCAGCCCCCCGGTCATCTCCAGGTTCGCGCGCATCCGCTCCGGTCGCACCTCCAGCCCCTCGAGCGACTCTCGCACCCCCGCGGCCGCTCCGCCCGCCAGCGCCAAAGCACGAGAGAGCGCCTCCCACTCGGCCTGCCACGCGCCGGCGGCGCGCTCGTGCTCCTGCGCCAGCGCGCCGATCAGCACCGAGGCCGCTCCGCGCGCCCCGTGCGCGCACGCGATCGCCAGCGCCGCCCCAACCGGGTTGCGCTTGTGCGGCAAGGTCGACGACCCGCCGCGGCCGCCGGCGGCCGACTCGGCCACCTCCCCCACCTCGGTCTGCGCCATCAGCTTGACGTCCAGCGCGATCTTCTCCAGCGCGCCCGCGGTCAGCGCCAGCGCCGCGCCCAGCTCGCCGATCCGCAGCCGCCGCGTGTGCCACGGCAGGACCGGCTCGCCCAGCTCCAGCTCGGCGGCCAGGAACGACAGCACCCGCAGCCCGTCGTCGCCCAGCGACGCCAGCGTGCCGGCCGCCCCTCCGAGCTCGACCTCGAGCGCCACCCCGTCCAGCAGGTCGCGCGCCTCGTCCACCGCCACCAGCCACCCCGCGGCCTTCAGCCCGAACGTGGTCGGCAACGCCTGCTGCAGCAGCGTCCGGGCCGCCATCAGCGTGCCCCGGTGCTCGGAGGCGAGCGCCGCGCACGCGGCCGCCACCCCGTCGAGCTCCGCCCGGATCGGCTCCAGCGCGCGGCGCGCGACCAGCACCGCCGCGGTGTCCATCACGTCCTGGCTGGTCGCCCCGCGGTGCACGTGACGCGCCACCTCTGCGCCAACCGCGTCGCGCAGCGCGGACACCAGCGCCGCGGCCGGGGTGCCGGTCTCCCGGCCGACCAGCGCGATCGTCTCCGGGTCGAAGGCCTCCGCCACGCAGGCAGCCCCGATCTCCCGCGCGGCCTCCTCCGGGATCAGCCCGGCGCGCGCCTGCGCGGCCGCCAGGCCCGCCTCGAAGTCGAGCATCGCCTGCAGCCAGGCACGCTCGCCGGTGGCCTCGCGCACGTCCGTCGGGACGAACAGCGCCTCAAACTGCAAAGAAGGTGGTCTCGCGGTCGCCTTGCAAGTTGATGTCGAACCGTAGCCCGCCGTCCTCCTCGACGGCCACCAGGGCGGCGCGCGCGTCGGGGTCCTCGATCGAGGACAGCAGCGGGTCGGCCTCGTTGGCCTCGGCCTCGTCGGGGAAGTAGATGCGCGTGACCAGCCGCTTGAGCAGCCCGCGCGCGAACACCGAGACGTCGATGTGGGGCGCCTGCGTGGCCCCTCCGAGCCCCGGCACGGGGCCGGGCTTGACGGTCACGAACTCGTAGTGCCCGTCGTCGTCTGTGCAGGTGCGCCCGGATCCGTCGAACCCCTCCTCCAGCGGCACGTCCTCGCGCACGTCCTCGGGATGCGCGTAGCGGCCGGCCGCGTTGGCCTGCCAGATCTCGATCATCGAGTCGATCACCGGCTCGCCCTCGCCGTCGCGCACGGTGCCGAACACGCGAACCGCATCCGGGCGGTCGGGAGCGACGAGCTCGCCGCCGATGAACCCCTCGATGCCGATGTGGAAAAACGGGCCGACCGTCTGCGACGGCGTGGGCCGGAGCGTCACCTCAGTCCTCCATCGGCGTGCTCGCGCGCCCGCGCAGAACGATGTCGAAGCGGTAGGCCAGCGCCCACTCCGGCACCGTCTCCGAGAGGTCGAACGCGGAGATCATGCGGTCGCGGTCGCGGGGGTCGCGCACCGCCTGGAAGATCGGGTCCTGGAAGAACAGCGGGTCGCCCGGGAAGTACATCTGGGTCACCAGGCGGGTCGCGAACGCCGGCCCGAACAGCGACACGTGGATGTGCGCCGCGCGCCACGCGTTCGGGTGGTTGCCCCAGGGGTAGGCGCCCGGCTTGATCGTGACGAAGCGGTAGTGGCCATCGTCGTCGGTCAGGCAGCGCCCCGCCCCGGTGAAGTTGGGATCCAGCGGGGCCGGGTGCTGGTCTATGACGTGGAGGTAGCGGCCGGCCGCGTTCGCCTGCCACACCTCGACGAGCGTGTTGGACACCGGGCGGCCGTCCCCGTCGACCACACGCCCGTGCAGGATGATCCGCTCGCCGAGCGGCTCTCCGGTGTGCTGGCGGGTGAGGTCGTGGTCCAGCTCGCCGATCCGCTCGTGCCCGTACACCGGCCCGGTGACCTCCGTGAGCGTGTGCGGGAGGATCAGCAGCGGTCGCTTCGGCGCGCGCGTCTGGGTGGCCACGTAGCCGGGAGCGAGGTAGGGCGGGTCTACCTCCGCGTCATCGCGGCGGTAGCCGACAATCTCCGCCCCCTGTGTCACCCGATGGGCCATGCGCGCTCCTTTGTTAGCCCTCCGCTTGGTCCCGCACCATCCGCAGCACGTCGCGCAGGTAGAGCAGGTGATCCTTCATCGCCCGCTCCGCCCTGGGAGCGTCGCCCTTCTCGATGGCGAGCAGCAGGGCCTCGTGATGCTCGACGATCGCCGACTGGACTATCGCCCCGTGCAGCAGCGCGTTGACCGACGGCTGGACGACCTCGAAGACCCAGCCGGTGAGCGCCTGGAGCATGCGGTTGCCCGCGGCCGCGGCGATGGCCTGGTGGATCTCGCTGTCGGCCGCTCCGAGCGCCTCGGGGCCGTCGGCGACCTCGCCCGCGCGCACGGCGTCGCGCAGCCGGCGCAGGTGCTCCTCGTCGGCCTGGTAGGCGGCCTGCCCGGCGAGCGGCACCTCGAGCAGCAGTCGGGCGTCCAGCAGCTCCTCCAGGGACACCGCGCCGGTCTCGAGCATCATCGCGATCGCGTCGCTGAGGCTGCGCCCCATGCCCTCGTCGGCCGTGTGGGCGACGAAGATGCCCCCGCCCGGGCCCTTGCTGGCGCGGATCAGGTTGCCGCTGGCGAGCAGCTTCAACGCCTCGCGCAGGGTGGGGCGGCTGACGCCGAACTCCGCGGCCAGGTCCTCCTCGCGACCCAGGAACGCGCCGGGCTCGAGCCCCTCGTCCTGGATGTAGTGCTGGATCTGCACGGCCACCTGCTCGCTGGCGCCGCGGATCAGCCGCGGGCGAGTCCGCGGCGAGCGCAGCCGGGTGCGCTCCGAGCTCACGTGCCGGACCACTTGGGCGAGCGTTCGTCCACGACGCGGCGCGCCTTGCCGTCGTGGCGAGGCAGCACGCCGGGAGTGACCGGCACCACGCGCACGCGCAGCCCGAGCTGCTTGCGCATCATCTCCTGCAGCTCGCGCGCGGCCTTGCCGTCCGCGAGCTCGACCTCGAGCTTGATCTCGTCCATGCCGCTGGGCTCGGAGTAGAAGGTGATGCGGAACTCGCCCGACCCGCTCAAGTGGCGCACGGCCTCCTCGATGGCGGACGGGTAGACGTTCATGCCGCGGATCACGACCATGTCGTCGCTGCGGCCGACGATGCCGCCCGGCAGCCAGCGATCCGCGTGGCCGGCGGGGCAGCGCTCCTCGGTGTTCACCACGACGTCGCCGGTGCGGTAGCGCAGGACGGGGAACCCGGTGCGCCGCAGCGGCGTGAGCAGCAGCTCGCCGCGCTCGCCCAGCGGCGTAGGCGTGAGGTCCTCGTCGACGATCTCGCACACGAACTCGTCCTCGTCCACGTGCAGCCCATGACCGTCCGCGCACGGGTACCCGAACGGGCCCGCCTCGGTGAGCCCGGCGTGGTCGAAGCAGCGAGCGCCGAAGCCCTCCTCGATGCGCGCGCGGACCCCGGGCAGCGACCCGCCCGGCTCGCCGGTGCAGAGCACGCGCTCGACCGAGTCGAGCGCCGCCTCGAGCCGTTGCTCCACCGCGACCTCGAGCAGCCGCAGCGCGTAGGTCGGGGTGCACCAGACCGCGGTCGCGCCCACCTCGTCGATCGTCTGGAGGCGCTGAGTCGAGCCCATGCCGCCGAGCGCGATCGCCATCGCGCCGACCTCCTGGAGCGCCTCCTTGGCGGCCCAGAACTGCACGTGCGGCCCGAACGAGTAGGTCAGCGCGACGCGGTCGCCCGGCCCCACGCCGGCAACGGTCAGCGTGTGCGCGAAGCGCTCGCGCCACCAGGCCCAGTCCGCCGCGGTGTCGAGCACGCGCAGAGGCGGCCCGGTCGTGCCGCTGGTCTGGTGCAGCTGGGTGTACTGCTCGAGCGGGTAGGTCAGGTTGGTGCCGAAGGGCGGATGGCGCTCCTGGTCGTGCACGAGCTCGGGCTTGGTCAGCGGCGGCAGGTCGGTCAGCGAGGGCGCGTCGCCGAGGTGGAGTTGCTCCAACCGGCGCCGCTGGAAGGGGTTGTCCTCGCGGACCAGCTGAAGCAGCTCGCGCAGGCGGTCGGCCGCGACGGCGGTACCGGGCCGAGGTCCGTTGATGTTCGAGCCAGCGATGGCCATTGGGGCAACCGTATCACTCAAATATCAGACAATTTGATCTTAAGATGCCAGGTCCAGGCCGACGTAGTTCTCGGCGAGTGACTGGGACGCGGCGCGCGACGCGCACACGTAGTCGAGCTGGGCGATCTGGAGCTTGGCCTGGAAGCCGTCGACGTCGTCGGGCATTCGGTGCAGCATCGATGTCATCCACCATGAGAAGTGCTGCGTGTGCCAGACACGTCGCAGGCAGGTCTCAGAGTACCCGCGCAGCAGGTCGTCCTCGCCCGTGGCGAACCAGCGCTCGAGCGCCTCGGCGAGCACGCGTACGTCGGCCACCGCCAGGTTGAGGCCCTTCGCCCCCGTGGGCGGGACGATGTGCACGGCGTCGCCGGCGAGATAGAGGCGCCCGTGCTGCATCGGCTCGGTGACGAAGCTGCGCATCGGCGTGATGCCGCGCTCGAAGATCGGCCCCTGGTTGAGGTGGAAGTCGCCACTCGCGAGCCGCAGCTCGAGCTCCTCCCAGATGCGCTCGTCGGGCCAGCTCTCGATCTCGTCGGTCGGCGGGCACTGGAGGTAGAGGCGGGTCACCTCGGGCGAGCGCATGCTCTGCAGGGCGAAGCCGCGCTCGTGGTGGGCGTAGATCAGCTCGTCGCTCGAGGGCGCCGCCTCGGCGAGGATGCCGAGCCACGCGAACGGCCACTCGCGCTCGTGGAAGCTGAGCGCCCCTTCCGGCACGGCGTCGCGGCAGACGCCGTGGAAGCCGTCGCAGCCCGCGATCACGTCGCACTCGAGCGTGTGCTCCTCGCCGGCGTGGCGGAAGCGCAGCGACGGCGTGTCGGTCTCGATGCCCTCCGGGCGGACGTCCTCGACCTCGAACAGCAGCTCGCCGCCGAAGTCCAGCCGCGCCGCGATCAGGTCCTTAACGACCTCCTGCTGGCCGTAGACCGTGATGGCCCGGCCGCCGGTGAGATCGGCGAAGTCGATGCGGTGGCCGCGCCCGGCGAAGCGCAGCTCGACACCGGTGTGCACGAGGCCCTGGCGCTCCATCCGCTCCCCCACGCCCATCGCCTTCATCAGGTCCACCGTGCCCTGCTCGAGGACGCCGGCGCGCACGCGCTGCTCGACGTACTCGCGGCTGCGCGCCTCCAGCACCACGGCGTCGATTCCGCGCTGGTGCAGGAGCTGCCCGAGCACGAGCCCGGCAGGTCCCGCCCCCACGATTCCGACCTGAGTCCGCTCGTTCATGTCGGCATTTCTTACTCTTCCAGCCATCGCGACGCCAGCACCCGCCACCACGCAGCATCTCGGGTCACGTGGGCGGCGTGCCCTGGTGACCGGCGTGGCGATCGTGGCCACCGGCTCGATGCCGGGCTTCCTGGCCGCCTCGCTGGCGCCGCGGATCCGCGACGACTTCGCCTTCCCCAGCTCGTCGCTCGGCCTGGCCGCCGCGGTCTTCTACGTGGTCAGCATGGTCCTGTCGACTCCGCTCGGCCGCTGGGTAGAGCGGGTCGGGGCGGTCGCGGGCATGCGAGCGGCGGCGGTCCTCACGGCGGTCGTCTGCGTCGCCGTGGCGGCACTGGCCGACTCGGCCGCCGGCCTGATCGCCCTGCTGGGGGTGGCGGGCGTGGGCAACGCGATCGCCAGCCCCGCCGTCAGCGTCGCGCTCCAGTACGAGGTCGCGCCGGAGCGCCGCGGCCTGGCGTTCGGAAGCCAGCAGGCCGGCGCCTCGATCGGGGCGCTGCTGGCCGGGCTGGCGCTGCCGGCCGTGGCGATCCCGTTCGGCTGGCGCTGGGCGTACCTCGGCATCGCGGCGCTGGCGCTCGTGGCCGCCGCGGCCGCGCCCGGGCACATCCCGCGGGCGCCTCGGGGCGAGCACGGGCGACCGCCCAAGGGCCTCGGCGTGGTGCACGGCATCGGCCTCACGGCGTTCTTCGCCAGCTTCGCGAGCGTCGGCTTCATCTCGTTCCTGGTGAGCTACGCGGTCGACCAGGGGATCGGCGACAGCGCGGCCGGCGTCCTGCTGGCGGTGGTGAGCGGATGCGCGGCGGTTAGCCGCATGGCGCTCGGCGTGGTGGCGGACCGCGGCGGGCAGGACGCGCTGCGGCCGGTGCCGGCCATGTTCGCCGTCAGCGCCGCCGCGTACCTGCTGCTGATCGTGGGCGAGCCGGCCGTAATCGTGGTGGCCGCGCTGCTGGCGGGCAGCTTCGGCTGGGCCTGGCCCGGTGCGCTCAACCTGGCGGTGGTGCAGCACAGCCCGCAGGCCCCGGCGTGGGCTGTGGGCGTGATGCTCGCCGGCCTGTTCGCGGGAGCCGTCGCGGGCCCGCTGACGCTCGGTGTGCTCGCGGACCACGACCACTTCGCCACCGGCTGGCTGCTCTGCGCCGTCTTCGCGCTGCTGGCCACCGTGACCGTGGTGGCCGTACGGCGAGCCGGGTATCGTTCCTGACCGCATGCGTCGCCTCGCACCGTTGCTGGTCCTCGCCACCTGGCTGCTCCTGGCCGCACCCGCCTTCGCGGGCGACAACGGCGAGGGCCTGGTCGGCGAGACCGACGACCGCATCATCACGTTCTTCTGCCTCGGACTCGTCGTGGCGTTCACCGTGCTCATCTCGCTGTTCTCGGCCCTGCAGGCCGCGCTCGACCGCCGCAAGGAGGCCCGCAAGGCCACCGAGCTGCGCAAGCGCGTCGGCTGGTAGCCAGTCCGGAAAGGCCGCGACCCCGTCGGGACGGGGCCGCGAGCGCGAGGAGGGATCTGCACCGCGCATGCTGGCGCTTCGGCGACCCGCCGGTGTGAACAGTCTGAGAAACCTCCGCTCTGGCAAGCTTCGGCCCGATGGCCGACGACGTCACCTATGAGCGCACCGGCGCCGCGGCCGTCGTCACGATCGATCGCCAGGACCGTCGCAACGCGATCGACGGCCCGACCGCCGGCCTGCTGACCGAGGCGTACGAGCGCTTCGTCGCCGACGACGAGGCGCGCGTGCTGGTGATCACCGGCGCGGGCGAGCTCGCCTTCTGCGCCGGGGCCGACCTCAAGGCGATCGAGAGCTTCGCCCCTCGACTCGACCTCCCCGACGGCCCGCTCGGCTTCACGCGCCTGATCACGCCGAAGCCGGCGATCGCGGCCATCTCCGGCTGGTGCCTGGCGGGCGGCCTCGAGCTGGCGCTCTGGTGCGACCTGCGCATCGCCACGGAGGACGCGAAGCTGGGCTTCACCGAGCGCCGCTTCGGCGTGCCGCTGATCGACGGCGGCACCCAGCGCCTGCCGCGGATCGTGGGCCTCGGCCGGGCGCTCGACATGATCCTCACCGGGCGCATCGTCGAGGCGGAGGAGGCCGAGCGGATCGGACTCGTCACGTCCGTCGTGCCGGCCGGACAGCACCTCGAGCGCGCGCTCGAGATCGCGGAGGCGCTGGCGCGCTTCCCGCAGGACACGATGCTCGCCGACCGCTCCGCCGCGCTCGAGGGCATCGGGCTCACCTTCGAGGAGGGCATGGTGCTCGAGTCGCGCGCCGCCCGCCCCACCCGCGAGACGGCCTGGGCGGGCGCCTCGCGCTTCGCCGCCGGCGAGGGCCGCGGCGGAGCCGGCGCGGGCGTCTGATGACCCCGGCTATCGAGGTAGTCGACCTGCACAAGTCGTACGGGTCGTTCGAGGCCGTGCGCGGCCTGTCGTTCAAGGTCGAGCCCGGCGAGATCTTCGGCCTGCTCGGGCCCAATGGCGCGGGCAAGACGACCACGGTCGAAATCCTGGAGGGCTACCGGGCGCGCTCGGGCGGTGAGGTGCGCGTGCTGGGGCACGACCCCGAGAAGCGCGACCGCCACCTCCAGGAGCGCGTGGGAATCGTGCTGCAGAGCTGCGGCTTCTACCGGCGCGTGACGGTGCGCGAGGCGGTGACCCACTTCGCGAAGGTCTACCCCGCCCCCCGCGACCCCGAGGAGACGATCGCGCTCGTCGGCCTGGTGGAGAAGGCGGACTCGCAGACCAAGGACCTGTCCGGTGGCCAGCGGCGGCGCCTCGACCTCGCGCTCGCTCTGATCGGCGATCCCGAGCTGGTGTTCCTGGACGAGCCCACGACGGGCTTCGACCCGGCCGCGCGGCGGACCGCCTGGGGCGTCGTGCGGGCGCTCAAGGAGCTCGGCAAGACCGTGCTGCTCACCACCCACTACCTCGACGAGGCGCAGGAGCTGGCCGACCGGGTGGCGATCGTGAAGGACGGCCGCATCGTCGCCGAGGGACCGCCGGACAGCCTCGGTCCCGGGGTGGCCCGCTACCGCGTGACGTACATCTCGGACGGCCGGCGGGTGGAGCACGAGACCGACGACCCCACGGAGCTGCTCCACCGCCTCACGAGCGAGGCGTTGGCGCGCGGCGAGCGACTCGAGGGACTCGAGGTCACGCGGCCGACGCTCGAAGAGGTCTACCTCGAGCTGACGCGCGAGGCGGATGCGGCATGAGCCCCGTTGCCCTGGCGTGGCAGCAGTTCCGCTTCGAGCGCAGGCTGTTCTGGCGCAACCCGAGCGCGGCCTTCTTCAACTTCCTGCTGCCGCTGCTGCTGCTCGTGCTCACGGCGAGCGCCTTCTCGGCCGACTCGGAGGAGCTGGAGGTCCTGATCCCGGGGATCGCCGGGATGGGCGTGCTGGCCACGACGTTCACCTCGCTCGCCTTCAACATCACGATTCTGCGCGAAGAGGGCGTGCTCAAGCGCTGGCGCGGGACGCCGATGCCCGCCGGCTCCTACCTGGCCGGGCTGCTCGCCTCCGCGGCGCTCAACGCGTTCCTGCAGGTGCTGATCGTCGTCACGATCGGCAACCTCGTGTACGGCGTGGACTGGCCGCAGGACCCGCTGCTGCTGGTGATGTTCACCGCGCTCGGGGTGGTCTGCTTCGCGGCCCTTGGAGTGGCCTTCTCGCACGCCATCCCGAACGAGGACGCGGCGCCCGCGTACACGAACGCGATCTTCCTGCCGGTGATCTTCATCTCCGGCGTCTTCTACTCGTCCGACAACCTGCCCGGGGTGCTCAAGGGGATCGCGGAGGCGCTGCCGCTGAAGCACCTGATCGACGGGCTGTCGGAGGCGATCGTGGGTGGCGGCGCCGACACCGGAACGGCGGCGCTCGTGGTGGGCGGGTGGACGGTGGCGGGGCTGGTGCTCGCCATTCGCTATTTCCGCTGGGAATAAGCATCCGGGGGCTCACGCCCCCGGGCCCCCGTGGAGCGTCGGCCAGTCGCTATGGCTACAGGCGCAGTGCGTGCCCGTGCTGTCGCAGCCAGCGCTCGTGCTCGCGCCAGTCGGGCACTCGCTCCGACAGCAGGATCCAGAAGCGCTGCGAGTGGTCCAGCACCTCCAGGTGCACCACCTCGTGCTCGACCACGTAGTCGAGCACCGCGGGCGGCGCCAGCAGCAGGCGCCAGTTGAAGCTCATGGCGCCGCTCGAGGAGCAGGACGCCCAGCGCGTGCGCTGCGCCCGGATCGACAGCTTCGTGTACGACGAGCCCCAGCGCGCGCAGGCGGCGTCCAGCCGCGGCCCGACCTCCACGCGCGCCTGGCGCCGGTACCAGCGCTCCAGCGCGTCCCGCACCGTGACGCCGGGAGGCAGCGCCACCAGCAGGTGGTTCCCGCGGCGCACCACGTGCTCGCGCACGCGCGGGCGCTCGACGCGCACGACCAGCCCCAGCCGCTCCCCTAGGTAAGGCACCTCGCCGCCATCGGCCAAGCGGGCCGGCGCCAGCTCGGCCTCGGTCTCCCGCATGCGCTCCAGCGTACGCTCGATCCACGCCCGCTTCTCCTCCACGAAGGGCTCGACGTCGCGCAGCGGGAAGCGCTGAGGCACGACCACCTCGATGCCGTCACCGTCCACGAGGATGCGGGCACGACGCGCTCGATCGGAGCGCCGGATGCGGTAGGGGATGGCCGTCAAGGCGCCGTCAGCGTATGAGTGCCCGCGGACGGCGGCCGCCCGGCGGCGACCTCCGAGTAGACGCTCGCCAGCCCGCGGGCGAGCGCCGGCCACGAGTAGCGCGCCCGCGCCTCCTCGTACGCCCGCGCACCGCGCCGGCGCCGTTCGTCCTCGTCGTTCACCGCCTCGACCAGGGCGTCGGCCAGCGCGGCCTCGTCGTCAGGCTCCACCAGCCAGCCGGTCTCGCCGGGGTCCACGATCTCGGCAGGACCGTGCGCGTTCACCGCCAGCGCCGGCAGCCCGCAGGCCATCGCCTCCACGATCACCGCGCCGAACTGCTCGCGCACCGACGGCAGCACCAGCAGGTCGGCCGCGTTCAGACCATCGGGCAGGTCCTCGTGACCGCGCCAGCCGGCGATGAAGACGTCCGGGTCGCCGGCCTCGCGCACGGCCTGAAGCGGGTGCTCGCCCTCCCACTCGCCCGGGAACCCACCCAGCAGCACCAGCGGAGCGGGCCGCGCGAAGCGCTCGCGGGCCCGGGCGTGGGCGCGGACCAGCAGCGGCACGCGCTTGACCTCGGTGAAGCGACCGACGTAGAGCAGCACCGGTCCGCCAGCGGCAAAGGGCGCCAGCTGCTCCTCGGTGTAGGCGACGCTGCCCGGCACGCCCGACTCGTCCCAGCCGCGCGGCTCCTCGACCAGCCAGCGGCGCCAGTGCTCCAGGCGATCGGCGACCGGCCGCCGATCGAACCCCTGCGGGTCGAAGCCGTTGGGCGCCCAGACCACGCGATCCGGGTCGACTCCCAGCAGGTCCGGCACGCGCCGGACCGCGTCGGGCGAGAGCGCCAGCAGGCGCTCGCAGCCGCGCGCCCAGCGGCGCATCCGCTCGGCCCACGCGGCGGCGTGCTCCCAGTCGGCCGGCGGCCCCTCGTCGATCTGGCGCAGCATCAGCAGCTCGGTGCCGTGCAGGTGGCCGATCCGGGGCACGTGCGGAAAGGCGCGCTCGGCCGCCTCGTGGATAGGCGTGAGGTGGTGCAGGTGGAGCACGTCCGCTTCGGCGGCCCCGGCCTCGGCCAGCCGCCGCTCCCAGACGGCGACCAGGCGCTCGTAGTCCGCGTCGCCCACGCGCGCGAAGACCCTGTCGGGCGCGCCGGGACGGTCCTCGTAGGAGGGCTGGAAGGGCGGATCCGCCGCCAGCGGATCCGGGGCCGCCGCGGAGGGCGTGTAGTCGAGCGGCCGCACGTCCACGCCGGAGTAGAACGTCTGCGCGTGGGACGGCTCACCGGGCTCACCGAGCGACCCGCAGGCGACCGTCACGTCCCAACCGGCAGCCGGCAGCGAGCGCGCCAGATAGCGCGCCACCTGCGCGGACCCGCCGCGCGGAAAGAAGATCAGGCCCATCACCGCCCTCATGGGGCGGCAACGCTAGCCACTCAGGTGTTCGTGGGCACCGCGCCGCCGTCAACCGACCAGGCCGCGCCCGTGACGTTGGAGGCCAGCTCCGAGCAGAGGAACACCACCACCGCGGCCGCCTCCTCGTCGGTGCCCATGCGGCCGATCGGCAGGCTGGAGCGGTTGCCTTCGAGCACCTCTTCGCGCGTCTTGCCCGAGCGAGCCGCGATCTGGTCGGCGAGTCCGCCCTCGGCGGTCCACGAGTCGCTCTCGATCGGACCGGGCGCCACGGCGTTCACGAGCACGCCCTTCGCGCTCCAGCTGTCCGCGAACACACGGCTGAGCGAGAGCTGGGCGGCCTTCGTCACGGAGTAGGACGGGTCGAGGCGACCCGACGGCCGCTTGCCCGACGAGGAGCTCACGTTCACGATGCGCCCGCCGCCGGCCTCGGCCATCGCGGGAGCGAGCGCGCGCATCAGCCGCATCGGGGCCATCACGTGGAGCTCCCACTGGGCCTGCCAGTCGGCGTCGGTCAGCTCGTCCATCGGCCGCGCGAGCGCGAAGCCGGCGTTGTTCACGAGCGCCCAGGGCGTCTCGTCGCAAGCGGCCATCAGGCGCTCGCCGGCGTCCGGGGTGGTCACGTCGAGCTCGAGGTCGGCCTCGTGGCGGGCCACAGAAAGCACGCGCGCGCCCTCCTGCGCAAGCATGCGGGCGGTCGCCGCGCCGATGCCGCGCGTGGCGCCCGTGACAACACAGAGCCTGCCTTCGAGACCGAGGTTCATGCGCATGAAGTCTCACACCGTCTATCGAACGTTCCAAACCGCCGGCCGCCGCGAGTTCGTGCGGATCACCGAGGACGTGCAGTCGGCGGTGGACGAGGCCGGCATCGACGAGGGCCTGGCCCTGGTCGCCGCGATGCACATCACCGCCGCCGTGTGGATCAACGACGACGAGCCGGGGCTCCAGGAGGACGTGCTCGAGTGGCTCGACAAGATCGCCCCACCGAGCTGGAAGGAGCCGGCCAACGACGTGGCGCGCCGGCTGCTGCCAGACCCGGGCGACTACCGCCACCACCGCGGCGGTGAGGACAACGGCGACGCCCATCTGAAGAACCTGCTGGTGCACCACCAGGTGATCGTCCCGGTGACCGCCGGGCGGCTCGACCTGGGGCCGTGGCAGCAGGTCTTCTACTGCGAGTTCGACGGGGGGCGGCCCAAGCGAATGGTGATCAAGCTGCTGGGGGCCTAGCTGGTCTGCCTTCGGCGCTCTCGTTGCCCGAGCCAACGGCAGCGATGAAGGGGTGGCGGGCCCGCTTCGCGAGTGTGGGCCCCGAGGTGGGGGCTATGTCTGACGTTCGGGGCCCGCACCCGAGTGTGGGCCCCGAAATGCACCATATGCGTGACGTGGGGGGCCCACGCTCGCCGTTTTGGCCGCCCTAGACGTCGTTGACCTGGTGCGGCATGCGCTCACCGCGCAGCCCGGCCAGCAGGTTGTCGACCGCCATGTCGGCCATACGCTCGCGCGTGGCGTGCGTGGCCGAGCCGAGGTGGGGCAGCACGAGCAGGTTGGGCGCGTCCAGCAGCGGGTGGTCGGCCGGCAGCGGCTCGGGATCGGTCACGTCCAGCGCCGCGCCCGCGATCTCGCCCGCGTGCAGCGCGCGCGTGAGCGCGTCGGTGTCGACCACCGGCCCGCGCGCCGTGTTCACGAGGTAGGCGGTCTCCTTCATGCGCCGCAGCGCCTCGTCGTCGATCAGGCCGCGCGTTTCGGGCGTGAGCGGCGTATGCACGGACACGAAGTCCGAGCGCTCGAGCAGCTCCTCGAACGACACGCCGCCGCTGCGGCTGGTGTGCAGCACCGTGCAGTCGAAGCCCTCGAGCCGGCGGGCCACGGCCTGGCCGATGCGGCCGAAGCCCAGGATCCCCACGGTCGCCTGGTAGAGGTCGCGGCCGAGCAGCAGGTCCGGCTCCCAGGTGAGCCACTCGCCGCGGCGGACGAACGCGTCGCCCTCCACCAGACGACGCCCGATGCCGAGCATCAGCGCAACGGCCAGGTCGGCCGTCGTGTCGGTCAGCACGCCCGGGGTGTTGCCCACGGGGATGCCGCGCGCGGTGGCCGCCTCGACGTCGATGTTGTCCACGCCGACCGCGTAGTTCGAGATCGCCCTCAGGCGCGGGGCCGCCTCGATCAGCTCCGCGTCGACGCGATCGGTCAGCAGCGAGAGCAGTCCCTCGAGCTCCGGCGCTCGCGCGAACAGCTCCTCGCGCGGCGGCGGGAGCCGCTCGGGCCAGACCTCCACGTCGTGCTCGGCCTGGAGCCGATCGAGCGCGCTTCCGGGGAGCCTGCGGGCAACGAACACCTTCATCGAGCCCGGCAGCATGTCAGGATCTCCCGGCGTGGGGCGCTCGATCTTCCTGCTGGGGGCCGTCGTCGTGCTGCTCGGCTCCGCCGCGCCCGCGCTCGCGCAGAGCGGCGGCACGCCCGTCCCGGGCCCCGGCGACCCGTGCCCGGCCAGCTATCCGGGCGACACCGCCGCACGCAAGCCGATCGCCAGCTGGATGGCGCGCGGCGCCGCGCTGCGCGACGTCCCCCAGGAGCTGCCGGTGATGGCAGCCCTGGCCGAGTCGGGGCTGCGCAGCCTGAACATCCCCGGCAATCCGTTCGCCGGCTTCTTCAGCATGCACCGCTCCCTCAACAAGGGCGACTACCACGGCTTCCCGCGCAACCCCGAGCTGCAGCTGCTCTGGTTCCTCGATACCGCCGTGATCGTGCGCCAGCGCGAGATCGCCGAGGGCGAGGATGACTTCGCCACCACCACCGACGGCTACGGGGAGTGGATCGCCGACATCGAGCGCCCGGCCGCCGAGAACCGCAAGGGCTACCAGCCCTACTTCGACGATGCCGACGCCCTGCTGACCCAGTCGTGCCGGCCGAGCGACCACGTGCCCGACGCGACGCCGCCGGCGCTGCGGGTCACCGCAGCCGGACGCCAGCGCGACACCGTCGTCGTCAGCGCGCGCTGCCCGGAGGAGGCCTGCATGGTCGCGGCCCAGGCGGAGCCGCGGCGGCGCGTGCGCGCTGCCCCCGCCGTGTCGGCGGAGGGCGACGCGGTCACCCTCACCATGCCCGCTCGGGCGCGGCGCTCCGTGCGGCTGGTGGTCACGGTGACGGCCGTGGACGAGGCCGGCAACGCCACCCGAAAGGAAAAACACGTCACGCTATTGAGGTAGCGTGCGCGCATCGCGCCCGACGTCCTCATCCACGGCGACACCCATCGCTCGGCCGCCCTGCGGCACGAATTGCCGCTGGGGATCGTCGATCCGCTCTCCTATTTCGAGCTGAACGGGCGCCGCGTCGCGATCGTCTCGTCGATGGAGGCGGGCCGCATCGAGGAGGTCGCCCCGGGCGTCGAGGTGATCGATCCCTACGAGCTCGGCCTGGACGAGCTCGTCGAGCGCGGCATGCGCTGGGACGAGCTCGAGCCGGAGCTGTGCCTGCGCGCCGCCCAGCGCCTGGGCGCGCGCCAGCTGGTCGTGCCGGGCGAGCTTCCGGTGGCGGTGGCGGACCGCCTGCGCGCCGAGGACATCGAGCTGATTCCCGACGAGCGCGAGTTCATCAGGCGGCGACGCTCGAAGAGTGCGCATGAGATCGCCGGCGTGCGCCGGGCACAAGCCGCTGCCGACGCCGGCATCGGGGCCGCCGCCGAGCTGCTGCGCAACACCGAGGCGCGCGACGGAGTGCTGCACCTCGACGGCGAACCGCTCACCGCGGAGGCGGTGCGCAGGCGCATCCGCGAGGTGTGCGCGGAGGGCGGCGCGCCCACGGACGAGGACATCATCGTGGCCCCCGGGCCGGCCGGCGCGACCGGGCACGAGTCCGGCAGCGGGCCGCTGGAGGCGGGCGTCCCGATCATCATCGACATCTGGCCGCGCGACGAGCAGTCGGGCTGCTTCGCCGACATGACGCGCACGTTCGTGGCCGGCGGGACGCCGGCGGCCGACGTGGTCGCCTGGCACGAGCTCTGCCACGACGCGCTCGAGCGCGTATACGAGGCGCTGCGCCCCGGAGTGAGCGGCAAGGACCTCTTCGCGATCGCCTGCGACGTGTTCGAGGCGGCCGGCGAGCCCACGCAGCGCACCAAGCCCGACGGCGAGGTGCTGCACGACGGCTTTTTCCACTCGCTCGGGCACGGAGTCGGTCTCCAGGTCCATGAGGAACCGTCGCTGGGACGGTCGGGCACCGACGGGCTCGTGCCCGGCGACGTCGTGGCCATCGAGCCCGGGTGCTACCGCAGGGACTACGGGGGCGTGCGGCTCGAGGACATCGCGCTCGTAACCGACGACGGCTTCGAGCGACTCGCCAGCTTCCCCTACGCGCTCGAGCCCTGATCGCCCTCGAGCTGGTGGCGCATCTTGTCGCGCAGCTCGGCGAAGTGCACGGTCTCGTAGGCGATTAGAGCGGCCAGCAGCACGGCCAGGATCGCGAGCGTGACGAGCGCGTCGATCTCGGTGGCCAGCGGGATCAGGGCGACGAGAACGGCGGCGCACACCACACGCTGGGGGCTGAAGCGGTGGACGTTGCGCCAGCGGAAGGCGACGTGGGCGAGCAGGTAGACGGCCGTTCCGCCGAGCATGGCGGCGGCCGGCACGCGCTCCAGCGGCGTGTCGACCTGGTCGATCGTGAGCTTCATCCCGAGCGCCACCAGCACGATGCCGGCCACCATCGGGAAGTGGAGGTAGGAGAAGGAGTCGCGCGCGATCTCGTTCTGCTCGCGGCCGGGCGTGGCATTGCCGAGGCGCCGCTCGGCGACCCGCGCGACGACGTCGAAGTAGGCCCACCAGAGGGCGCCCGCGACCGCGATGCCGAGCACAGCCGCCGCGACGACGCCGGCGTCGACGTGGCCGTGCGCGCCCACGCCGATGGCGACGATCGACTCGCCCAGGGCGATGATGATGATCAGCCCGTGGCGCTCGGCGAAGTGGCTCGCCCGCAGCTGCCAGCCCTCTGAGCCGAACAGGTAGGGCTCGAGCATGTCGAGCAGCAGCGCGACCGACCAGATCGTCGCCTGCACGGTGTCGTCCTCGAACAGGGCGCCGACGATCAGCAGGGTGGCGCCGACGGCCGTGCCCCCGGCCAGGCCCTTGACGGACCTGCGCAGCTCCGGCTCGTCGCGGCTGGCGAGGACGAACAGGGCGATCTGGCCGAAGCGGACGGCCGCGTAGGCGCAGGCGAACAGCATGCGCGAGTCGCCGAAGGCGTCGGGGACGCAGAGGGCGACCACCAGGAGCGCGGCCATCGCGCCGAAGATGGCGAAGCGGACCAGCCCCTCCTCGGGGTCGACGACGCTCGTGAGCCAGGCGTAGCCGACCCACGACCACCACATCAGCCCGAGCACCAGCAGGCCCTTGGCCAGCTCGCCCCAGGACGGGTGGTCGGCCATCAGCGCGGTGCACTGGGTGAGCGCGAGGACGAAGACGAGGTCGAAGAACAGCTCGAGTGGGGTGACCCGCTCCTCGGAGCGCGGCACCGCCGTCAGCCGCGGCGTGTGGGCGGCCGTGCTCACGAGGGTGATGTTCGCAGGTGGCGGTGGGTACTTTGGGTGCATGGCCCGCGACACCGGACTCCCCCAGGCGGACGCCCAGTTCGACTTCGGCCGGGCGCGGCGGCGGCGGGCGATGGCGCGGCTGGCGGCGCGGCTGAGGCGCGAGCCGAGCGACGTGAACGTGATCCTGCCGTTCGAGGAGGTCGTGGAGGCGCTCGGGCGACGCGGCGAGCGGCGACTCGGGCTGCAGACGATCGAGCTGGATTCGATCGTCGGGACCGTGGACCGCAGCCGGGAGTTCGACCGCAGCTTCCGCCCGACGTCAGGGCGAGTGCGGCCGCGGTGGGAGCGGATAGCGCTGGCCACGCGCAAGGGACAGGCGATGCCACCGATCGACGTGTACCGGATCGGGGAGCTGCACTTCGTGAAGGACGGGCACCACCGGGTGTCGGTGGCGCGGGAGCTGGGTCACGAGGTGATCGAGGCGTACGTGACGGAGGTGGTGACGGAGCTGGGCGCCGACCGGGCGATCCGGATGCACGACCTGGCGCTGAAGAGCCACGAGCGACTGTTCTTCGAGCGGGTGCCGCTGGAGCCCGAGGACCGGGCGAAGATCAAGCTGTCGGACGAGTGGCGCTACGCGGCGCTGGCCGAAGCCGTGGAGGCATGGGGATTCAGGGTGAGCCAGGGGCGCGGGGAGCCGATGTCGCGAGCCGAGGTGGCGGAGGCCTGGTTCCACGAGGAGTACGAGCCGGTGGTGCACATGCTGCGCGAGGCGGCTCTGGTGCGACGCGGGACGGAGACGGAGGCGTACATGCGAGTGGCGCACCTGCGGTATCTGATCCTGCGCACGCACAACTGGGACGACGAGGTGATCGAGAGTGTGCGGCGGGAGCTGGAATCGCCATCGTGGGAGGAGGACACGATGGTCAGGCGGTTGCGGAAGGAGTTGAAGTAGGAGCTCTTTCACGCGAAAGCGGCAGCCCCGCCGAAGACCGGAGTGACACGACTCCCGGTAGCTTGGTGGCGCGGGTAACAGGTCGCCCCCGGGCGACTACCATGTGGCCTGTAGTCGTCGCCCGTTCGGTTCTAAGGTTCCTCTCCCCTCGCGCGGCTTCGGTTTCAGAGGAACACCGGAAGGCCGGACTATGGACCAGCAAGTGATCGCGCCGAGCGACGGGCACCTCTCAGCAAAGCCAGAGACTCGGGTTCTTGGGGAGCTCTGTAACGAGATGGTGCGGATCTACAAGGAGATCTTCGGCCGCGGTCCGACGCGGACGCGGGCGGATTGGGCGGGGCGCGACGCGCTGTTGTGCACGTTGGAGGACTCGCTGACGCCGGCCGAGCGGAAGATGGTGGAGGTCGGGGAGCACGAGCGCCTGCGGGAGACGCGGATGTTCTTCCAGCATGTCTGCGAGAACGACTTTCGCGAGTCGGTGGAGCGGATCACCGGGCGCAAGGTGAGGGCGTTCGTGTCGGGCATCGACACGGACACCGACGTGTCGTCCGAGGTTTTCTACCTCGAGCGACCCGCGGACTAGACGACCCCCAGTTTCGGCTTCGCGGTTTCGGGCGCCGAGCTGCTCTTACGGCGCTGCCGAGATCGCTCGACGAGGTCGCCTGCTCGGGATTCGTGCTCTTTGCGGGGCTGTTCGAGGAACCAGGCTTCGGGCACGGCGCAGGCGCAGTAGCGTGGAGTGCAGCGCGAGCCCGAGGGTCCTTTCGCCCCCTCCGCCCTTGGTCGCCGCTCTGGAGGGGCGCGGGAGAGTCGAGCCGGCCGTGCCGTCCGTAGATCGCTTTCAGCTTGCCGTCGAGGAGCAGGGGCGCACTCTGTTCTTGCGCCCGAGCGGCGAGTTCGACCTGGCGGCTGTCGGCCGCGTCGAAAATGCGCTCGGCAGCGTCTTCGAAGGCGCCGCGACCAGTCGGGTCGTATTCGACCTGCGACGTCTCACCTTCCTTGATTCTGCGGGTTTGCGGACGATCCTCAAGACGAACGAGCGGGCGCGTGCCGGAGCATTCGAGTTGGTGGTGGTCAGGCCACGAGGCACCGCGAACCGCATCTTCACGCTCACGCGCGTCGGTGAGGAGCTCAGGATGGTCGATGAGCCAGAGGCCAAGCATGACTCTCGTTGACGAACTGACGAGCGACCGCGAGAGGCGACTGCTCAACCAGAGCGCATTTCCGCGCTCCTTCGTCAGCTGTTCATGCGACCGGGGGTGCCTCTTGTGCGCTCACACGGGCCTCGTCTCGAGGGCGGAGGCCAAGCAGCTCGGCCACGGTGATCCCGCTCCTCCGACCGCCTCCGCTTAGCCCGAAGCGGCCCAGCGCGGGGCCGCTGCTCGGAGCCGTGCTGCGCATCCCGCTTATGTGATCCAGCGTCGCATCGTCGAAGGCTGTACGAGCACGGCTTCGACGATCTCGTGCCCGCTAAGCCACAGACGCCGGCGCCGCCGGCTCGACCGGTCCAGCCCGCCCCGCCGGCCCGGCCTCGCGCCGGTAGAGCATCACGCTCACCACCAGGATCCAGACCATTCCGACAATCAGGGCGAAGAAGCCCACCGGGGTCACGAGGGCGATGCCGAGCACGAGCGTCACCCAGCCGAGCCAGACCGGCAGCGTTCTCGTCCGCAGCGCGAGCACCCCCGCGCCTAGGAAGAAGAGCGCATAGCCTCCCGCGATCGGGAAGAAGAATCCGTTGCTCAGGACGGTGAGCGTCTGCGTCACGCTGCCCGGTACGTCATCCACGGCATCCGCTGTCGCGAAGCTGAGGCTCAGCGACGAGAGCAGGCCCACCGCGCCGATGATCGCGCCCGCGAAGCAGATCGCCGACAGGCGCGCCGGGCCGTCCTCGGCGCGTCGCAGCGTGCTGTAGAAGCTCGCGGCGAACCAGACGAAGAAGACCGTCCCCCACACGCCGATGATGCTGCTCCACATCTGGGCGGTGTCGTTGTCTCTCCAGAAATCGACGATCGCCCGCTGCGAATCGTTGTTATCGGGCGTCTCGCCGCCGATGACGATCGCAAGCACGATCAGCACGACGAAGACGATTCCGGACAGAGGAGCGAAGCGCTGTAGCCCACGCGAGGCCATGCCATACCTCCTTTGAGGGTCGATGGCGCGATCCTCGCACCATCGGACCCCGAACTCAAAGCGCTACGCCGCCGACGCCCCCACGCTCTCCCGCAAGGCCTCCACCACATAAGGATCGAACTGCTTCCCCGAGCAGTCGCGGAACTCGCGATCGACCTCGAAGCGCGGTCGCGCGCGGCGGTACGGACGGTTCTCCGTCATCGCCACGTAGGCGTCCGCCACGGTCAGGATCCGCGACGCCAGCGGGATGTCCCGGCCGGCCAGCCCGTCCGGGTAGCCCTCGCCGTCGTAGCGCTCGTGGTGGTGGCGCACTATCCGCGCCACGTCCTCGAGTCCCGGGATGCGCCCGACCAGATCAGCCCCCCAGACCGAATGGCCCTGGATCACCTGGCGCTCCGCCTCCACCAGCGGACCCGGCTTGTGCAGCACGGCATCGGGCACACCGACCTTGCCGATGTCGTGCAGCCGCGCCGCGTACCCGAGGTCGCGCAGCTCGCGGCGACCGAGGCCGAGTCGCTCGCCGATGTGCTGCGCCACCTCGACCACTCGGTCGGAGTGCTGGCCCGTGTTTCCGTCTCGCAGTCCCAGCGTCCCTGCCAGCACGTCGACGGTTGCGGCTAAGAGCGTCTCGTCGTTCTTGACGGTGGTACGACCAAATCGCGGCGTCATAGACCGCGACTTCAGGATGCGGGCGCGTCCTCCTGCTCGCTGGGCGCTCGTTCCCGCCCGTTCGTCGCGCTCGGGCCCTTGGCGTCGGTGGTCAGGTTGCGGCCGTCCTCCGGGTCGAACAGGTGCACCCGCGTGGCGTCCACCCACAGCTCGGCTTCCTGGCCCACGCGCACCTCCGAGGCCGGGTCGAGCCGAGCCACGATGCGGCCCTCCTCCCCGGCCATCGGCACTTCCCCGCCCCCTACGTCCTCCGCCAGCTCGCGCAGCTCCTGCGACTCGATCTGCTGGTCCGAAGCCACGGTGAAGTGCGCGTACAGCTCCGAGCCCAGCGACTCGAGCACCTCGATGTGCGCGCGGAACGTCGAGCCGCGGTGGCGCGCGTCGCCCACCAGCGCCGTGTCCTCGAAGTTCTCCGGCCGGATGCCCGCGATCAGCGTCCTCCCCTCGGTGCCCGCGAGCCGACCGCGCACCTCGTCCGGCAACCGCACGTCGCCGATCGGCAGCTTCACGGTGTCGCCCTCGACCGTCGCCGGCATGAAGTTCATCGCCGGCGAGCCGATGAACCCGGCCACGAACAGGTTGACCGGGTGGTTGTAGAGCTCCATCGGGCTGCCGACCTGCTGGAGCATCCCGGACCGCATGACCGCCACCCGGTCGCCGAGCGTCATGGCCTCGGTCTGGTCGTGGGTCACGTAGATCGTCGTCGTGCCCAGGTTCTTCTGGATGCGCGACACCTCGGTGCGCATCTGCACGCGCAGCTTCGCGTCGAGGTTCGACAGCGGCTCGTCCATCAGGAACGCCGAGGGGTCGCGCACGATCGCGCGGCCCATCGCCACGCGCTGGCGCTGGCCACCCGAGAGCTGCGACGGCTTGCGGTCCAGGTGCGGCGCCAGGTCCAGGATGCGCGCCGCCTCCTCGACCTTGGTGTCGATCTCCTCCTTGGGCGCGCCGCGCAGCTTGAGCGCGAAGCCCATGTTCTCGCGCACTGTCATGTGCGGGTAGAGCGCGTAGTTCTGGAACACCATCGCGATGTCGCGATCCTTGGGCGCCTTGTCGTTCACGACCTCGTCGCCGATGCGCAGCTCGCCGTCGGTGATGTCCTCGAGCCCCGCGATCATGCGCAGGGCGGTGGACTTGCCGCAGCCCGACGGGCCGACCAGGATGACGAACTCGCCGTCCTTGATCTCGAGGCTCATGTCCCGCACGGCCTCGAAGCCGTCCGGGTACCGCTTGGTGAGTCTGTCCAGGGTGATCTGGGCCATCTCTCTCCTTATCCCTTCACCGCGCCGGCAGTGAGCCCCGCGACGATCCGGCGCTGGAAGATCAGCACCATGATGATGATCGGAACCGTGACCACGACGGACGCCGCGCAGATGGCTCCGATCGGCTGCTCAAACTGCGAGGCCCCCGTGAAGAAGGCCAGCGCCGCGGGCACCGTGCGCGCGTTGTCGGTCGAGGTGAGTGTGTTGGCGAAGATGAAGTCGTTCCAGGCGAAGATGAAGACCAGGATCGCCGCGGTGAACACGCCCGGCGCGGCCAGCGGCACGATGATCTTGCGGAACGCCTGGAAGGGCGTCGCGCCGTCCACCTGGGCCGCCTGCTCCAGCTCCCACGGGATCTCGCGGAAGAACGCCGACAGCGTGTAGATCGCCAGCGGCAGCGTGAACGTCATGTACGGGATGATCAGCCCGGGCCACGTGTCGTAGAGGCCGATCGCCCGCCACATGTCGAACAGCGACCCGACGATCGAGATCGGCGGGAACATCGCCACGGCGAGCGCACCCGAGAGGATGAGCGCCTTGCCCGTGAAGTTCAGCCGCGAGGTGGCGTAGGCCGCCATCGCGGCCAGCACGATCGAGATCAGCGTGGCGATCGAGGCGATGCCGATCGAGTTGATCAGCGCGTTGATGAACGTGTCGTCCGAGAAGACGGCGTCGTAGTTGTCGAACGAGAAGCCCGAGAAGAACTTGCGGTCGCCGACCTGCGTCGGCGTCTTCAGCGACAGCGACGCGATCCACACGACCGGGATCAGCGCGTAGAGCAGCACGACGAGGATGCCGATCCCCCAGAGGGCGCGTTCCTTGGGGGTGTGCGTCACTTGGCCTCCCCTCGCTGCTGGGCGGTGCTGGTGCCGAGCGCCTTGACGAAGAAGACGGCAATCACGATCACGCAGAGGAAGATCAGGATCGAGATCGCGGAGCCGAGCCCGACGTTGACCCGGTTGATCGTGACGTTGTAGCCAAGGATCGACACGCTCTCGGTGTTGAGCGCTCCGCCCGGCTGGATGATGTAGATGTTGTCGAAGATCCGGAACGCGTCGAGCGTGCGGAACAGCAGCGCGACCAGGATCGCCGGCCGCATCAGCGGGATCGTGATCCGGAAGAAGCGCTGGAGCGTGGAGGCGCCGTCCACCTTGGCGGCCTCGTGCAGCTCGTCCGGGACCAGCGCGAGCCCGGCCAGCAGCAGCAGCGCCATGAACGGCGTGGTCTTCCAGACCTCCGCGAGGATGATCACCAGCAGCGATCCGTTGTGGGTGTTGAGCGGCTGCGCGGTGTCAGAGATCAGCGGCAGGTTCGCGACGAAGCCGCTGGTCGGGTCGAAGGCGTACTTCCAGGCGAACGCCGCGACCACGGTGATGATCCCGTAGGGGATCAGGATCGCCGCTCGCACCGGGCCGCGGCCGAAGATCGCGCGGTGCATAACGAGCGCGATCAGCATGCCGAGCACCAGCTCGAACGACACGGAGACCACGGTGATGATCAGCGTGTTGACGACGTCGCCCCACCACGTGCTCGAGCTGAGCACGTCGGCGTAGTTCGAGAGGCCGACGAACTCCTTGTCGTCGGGGAAGCGCAGGTCGTAGCGCTGCAGCGACAGGTAGACCGCGTAGACGATCGGGTAGCCCGTCACGACCAGCATCGCGATCACCGCCGGCGCACAGAGCAGCCAGGCGAGCTTGCGCTCGGCCCGGGCGCGGTCGGTGATCCCCTTCTTGGGCGGCGCCGTCGCCTGCCGGACGGTCTCGGCTCCGACCTGGGCGGCTTCCATCAGAAGATCTTCCCTTCGGCTGCCTTCGCGATCCGGTCACGCAGCGTCTTCACGATCCCGTTGGGATCGATCCCGTCGGGCGGGCTGTACGTCTTCTGGATCGCCAGCGAGATGTCGCTGTAGGCCGGGGTCACCGGGCGTGGCGCGGCGGCCTCGATCGACGCGCGCAGGACGTCCGCGAACGGGTAGGCCTTCTTGACCTGCGGGGTGTCGTAGACGGCCGTGGTGGTCGGCGGCAGGCCGCCCAGCTCGGCGGCGATCGCCTGGTGCTTGTCGCTGGCGATGCACTCCGCGGCCTGGAACGCGAGGTCCGGCGTCTCCCCGTACTTCGACACGCCGAGGTTGATGCCGCCCAGCGGCGGACGGCTGGGCTTGTCCTTGTCCGTGCGCGGGTAGCGCGCCCAGCCCATGTTCTTCTGGAAGTCCTTGCCCACCGCCGCGGCGCTCGGATAGACGAACGGGTAGTTGACCTCGTAGTAGGAGCGACCCGATTCGAAGCCCTGCCGCGCCTGGTCCTCGGCGTTCGTGGACATGCCGGGCGGCGCCGCCTTCGACTTGCCCAGCTTGCTCTCGATCTCGGCGGCGCGCTTGGCGGTGTCGTTCACCTTCACGTTGCCGGCCTGGTCGACGATCTGGCCGCCGGCGCCCGCGATCAGCGCGTTGATCCACACGGTCAGACCCTCGTACTGGCGGCCCTGCACCTCTACGTGGGTGTTCTTCGCCACCGCGTCGTCGATCATCTCGTCCCAGGTGAAGTCCTCCGCCGGGGCGTCTACCTTGTCCTTGCGGTACCAGAGCAGCTGCGTGTTGCTGGTGAACGGAAGCCCGTAGACCTGGCCCTTGTACTCCACGGTCTTGAGCGGGCCCTCGAGCTTGCCCTGCGTCGCTACGTCGCGGTCGTGGCCCTTCCACGGCAGGATCCAGCCGGCCTCGGCGAGCTCCGCGGTCCAGATCACGTCCATGCCGATCAGGTCGATCGACTTGTCCTTGGCGGCGAGGCGACGGACGATCAGCTCGCGCTGCTGGTTCGCGTCCGTGGGCAGCTTCACGTAGTTGATGTGGTATTTGCCGCCCGCGGCCTTGTTGCAGTCGGCCACCGCCTTGTCGTACGAGCCGCCCGGCTCGTTGAAGACGTACCAGTTGATGGCGTTGTGCCCACCGCCACCTTCGCTGCTGCCGACGCCGCACGCCCCCAGTGCCGCACTCGCGATGAGAGCGAACACAAAGGGCAGGTGTCGTCTACGCAAGTCCCCCTCCTCCTAAGCGGCAGGTACCCTGCGTGAAGCGGCTCTAATCTACGCCGATCGCGCCCCCGTGCGGAGCGAGCACGCCATCTTGCAGCGCCCCCGCCGCGGTTTGTATACGCGGCTCGCCCGAGATCGGCACCGGCAGCGGTTCGGAGGCGGTGTTGATCGCCACCGTGTGACGGCCACGGCGGAACGCGACGATGCCCTCGGCCGCGTCGAGCAGCTCGAAATCGTCACCCAGCTCGCGCCGCAATCCGATCAGCTGGCGCACCAGCGAGAGCATCGAGGCGGGATCGTCGCGCTGGTCGGCGACGTTGCGCTGGGCGGGGTCGGTGAGCGGCAGCCAGGGCTCGCCGGTGGTGAAGCCGCCGTTCGGCGAGGGCTCCCACTGCATCGGGTGGCGATGGCGGTCGCGGCCGGCGCGGTCGTAGCTCGTCTCGCCGGGCGGTCCCTCCCCCTGGCCGATCTCGTCGCCCTGGTAGAGGAACGCGGGGCCGGGCAGCGTGAGCAGCAGCATGGCGGCGGCGCGCCCGTTCTCCTCGCCGTAGCGCGTGGACAGCCGGCCGAAGTCGTGGTTCGACATCACCCAGGCGGCCCTCTGCTGGCGAGTGGTCGCCTCGATCGCGGCGCGCAGCAGCCGCGCGTCCCACGGCGAGTGCAGCAGCTCGAACGCGAACACCGCGTCGAAGTAGTCCGTGTAGGGCTGCCAGCGCGCGCTCGGCAGGTAGACCTCGCCGACGAGCAAGGCGTCGCCGCAGGCCTCGCGGATCTTCGCGAGCGCCTCACCGGTGTCGGGCGCGTTGCGCGAGTTCGACAGCGCGAGCTTGGCCTCGTCCTCGCGCAGCGGCAGCCCGAACGGCTCGGAGGCGGGCGGATCGTCGCGCAGCTGCGGGTCCTTCAGCAGGCGGTCGATGGCGTCGATCCGGTAGCCGTCGGCCCCGCGCTCGAGCCAGAAGGCGAAGACGTCCTGCATGGCCTTCACGACCTCCGGGTTGCGCCAGTTGAGGTCGGGCTGCTCGGGGTAGAAGGAGTGGAGGTAGTAGCGATCGCCGAGGCGACTCCACGCCGACCCCCCGAACGCCGAGATCCAGTTGTTGGGCTCGTCGCGCCAGATGTACCAGTCCGGGTGCTCGCGAAACCACGGGTGCTCGATCGACGTGTGGCACGGGACGATGTCCATCAGGACCTTCAGCCCGCGGGCGTGTGCCTCCTCGACCAGGCGATCGAACTGAGCGAGGTCGCCGAAGACCGGGTCGACGTTGGTGTAGTCGGCGACGTCGTAGCCGAAATCGGCCATCGGCGAGGGGTAGATCGGCGACATCCAGAGCGCGTCCACCCCGAGCCAGACGAGGTGGTCGAGCCGCGCGCGGATGCCGGCCAGGTCCCCCACGCCGTCGCCGTCGGAGTCCTGGAACGAGCGCGGATAGATCTGGTAGATGACTTCGTTCATGCCTCCCGCAAGCCTAGGCGGGAGTGAAGCCGAGCCAGCGGAGCGGGCGCCCACCAGTTCCAGCGCCCCAGCAGCTCCATCAGGGCCGGCACCAGCAGCGCGCGGATGATCGTGGCGTCGATCAGCACCGCGATCGCCGTGCCCAGGCCGAGCTCCTTGATGAAGATGATCTGGGAGGTGACGAAGGCGCCGATCGCGATGGAGAGCAGGAGGGCCGCGGCGGTGACGATGCGCCCGGTGCGCTCCAGCCCGACGGCGACCGCCTCGGAATCGGAGTAGCCGGCGTCGCGGGCTTCCTTGATCCGCGACAGCAGGAACACGCCGTAGTCGGTGGAGAGCCCGAAGACGACCGCGAACAGCAGCAGCGGCTGGGTCGACTCGAGCCCGCCCTGGCTGGTGTAGCCGAGCAAGGATTCGAAGCGACCGTCCTGGAAGATCAGCACCAGGATCCCGAACACGGCGCTCAGCCCGAGGGCGTTCATCAGGACCTGCTTGATCGGCAGGATCAGGGAGCCGGTCATCGCGAACAGCACGACGATGGTCACGGCCGCGACGATCGCGAGCACCAGCGGCAGGTGGTCCTTGAGGCTCTGTTGCAGATCGAGGTAGTGGGCCGTGGAGCCGGTGACGAGGACGTCGCCGTCGAGGGCGCGCAGGTCGCGCACGAGCTGCTGGCTGCGGTCGTCGAGCGGCGGCGCCTTGGAGATGACGTCGATGGCGTAGGTGTTCCCGCGCAGCTCACGCGGCGGAGCCACGGCGGCTGCGCCCGGCAGCTTGGCCGCGGCCCGCGCGACCGGCTCCGGGTCGCCGTGCACGACCAGCGTCACGGGCGAGTCGCGGAAGGGCGGGAACTGGGAGCGCAGGGTGTTGTCGACCTGGCGCGCGCTGGTGGACTCGGGCAGGACCTGGGCGTCGACCGACGTGAAGTTGATGCCGAGGAAGGGGATGCCGAGGGCGATCAGCAGAGCCGCGGTGGTGGCGGCGATGCGACCGGGGAAGCGCATGACGAGCCGCGAGAGGCGGTACCAGAAGCCGGCTTCGGTGGTGCGGGCGTCGCGCTCGGCGCGGCGGGCCAGGAAGGCGGGCGTGAGCGAGTTCACGCGCTCGCCGAGCACGGTCAGCACCGCGGGCAGCACGATCAGCGCGATCGCGGCCGCGATCAGGGCGACGAAGAAGCCGCCGATCCCCATCGAGTAGAGGAAGCGCTGGGGGAACACGACGAGCGAGGCGATCGCCCCGGCCACGGTGAGGGAGCTGAACAGCACGGTGCGACCGGCGGTGGCGAGCGTGCGCCGCATGGCCTCGGGGCCCGGGCCGGTGCGGGCGATCTCCTCGCGGTAGCGCGAGACGATGAAGAGGCTGTAGTCGATCGCCAGCCCGAGGCCGAGACCGGTGACGAGGTTGAGGGCGAAGATCGAGACCGAGGTCACCTCGCTGGCCACCCGCAGCATGAGGAAGGTGCCGACGATGGCGAGCCCGCCGACGAGCAGGGGCAGCAGCGCGGCGACGAGGCTGCGGAAGAAGAGCAGGGAGAGGAGGAACAGGAGCGGGAAGGCGTACAGCTCGGCTGTGCGGAGGTCCTGCTCGACCTGGGTGTTGACCTGCTTGAGGGCCATGGCGGGGCCCCCGACGGTGACGCCCGGCTGCTTGGAGAGCTCGCCGGCGATGCGGTCGGCGGAGTCCTGGAGAGCCTGGTCGTCGGTGGGCTTCAGCGCGACGGCGAGGTAGGTGGAGCGACCGTCGCGCGAGACGAAGTCGGGCGAGCGCGTGTTGACGGCGCTGGCGACGGAGGCGACGTCGCGATCGCGCTCGAGCTGCTTGCTGAGCCGCTCGATGCGCTGCCGGTCGAAGCCCCTGACCAGGACCACGAGGCCCGTGTCGCGGAAGCCGGCGGCCTGGAGCCGCTGGTCGGCGATGACGCTCTCGGTGCTGGGATCCTCGGCGCCGTAAGGGTCGAGGCGGTCGGCGACGCCGGCGCCGAGAGCGCCGGCTACCACGAAGAAGACGGCGGCGAGGAGGAGGACGCGGCGTGGGCGGTCGCTCGCGAGGCGGGCGAGGCGCGCCGTCATGGGCGGGCCGCTTCCGCTTCGCGGAGCCGCTCGGCCTCGCGCCCGCACCAGTCGGCCATCCACTCGCTCGACTCGATCCCGAAGCGCAGCACGACCGCGGCGTAGCCCTGCGGCTTGCCGGTCGCCTCGATCGCCCGCAGCTGCTTGACCTTGGCCTCGTGGTAGCCGCGCTTGGCGTCGAGCGACGCGGCCGCGGTCCCGGGCGCCGCGGAGGCGAAGAAGAGCTTGAGGAGCGCTTCGTCGCGCATCTCGAACGTCTGCGGCTCCTCCTCGAGCCAGGCCGCCAGCGCCTCATGGCCGGCGGTGGTGAGCCGGTAGACCATGCGTCGCCGCCCACTCCCCGCCTCGGCTTCGCCCTCGACCAGGCCGGCCTCCGACAGGCGCCGCAACTCCGGATAGATCTGGCCGTAGCTGGCGGCCCAGAAGAAGCGCGTCGACTGATCGACGGTCGTCTTGATGTCGTAGCCCGACTTGGGGCCCCAAGCGAGCATCCCGAGGATCACATAGGCGGTAGGACTGAGCTCCATGTATCGCGGCAATGTATCATGACGATACGTCGGCCTGGGCCGTTACCCCTTCACGGCCCCCGCCGTCAGGCCCGCCACGATGCGCTTCTGGAAGACCAGCACCAACACCACCAGCGGCACCGTCACCACCACCGTCGCCGCCGTGATCGTTCCCAGCGGCACCTCGAACTTCTGCGAGCCCGTGAAGAACGCCAGCGCCGGTGGGACCGGTCGGGCCGAGGGTGAGCTGGTCAGCGTGATCGCCAGCAGGAACTCGTTCCACGCCCAAATGAACGACAGCAGCCCGGCCGTGACCAGCCCCGGCGCCGCCAGCGGCATCACTACCTTGCGGAACGCCTGGAAGTGCGTCGCTCCGTCCACCAGCGCGGCCTCGGACAGGTCCTTCGGGATCTCCTTGAAGAACGACGCCAGCACGTAGATCGTCAGCGGCAGCGTGAACGCCAGGAACGGCGGCACCAGGCCGAGCAGCGTGTCGTAGATCCCCAGGTCGGTCCAGAACTTGAACAGCGGCGCCGCGATCGCGATCGGCGGGAACGTCGTGATCGACAGGATGATCGCGAGCATGATGAACTTGCCCCGGAAGCGCAGCCGCGCGAGCGCGTAGCCCGCGAACGACCCGATCACCAGCGCCAGCGCCGTGGTGATCGCCGACACGATCACGCTGTTGCGCAGCGCCGTCGTGAAGTTGGAGTCCTCGAAGATCGACTTGTAGTTGTCGAATGACGGGCTCGGCGGAAAGATCTTCGCGCTCGACAGGTCCTGCCCCGTCTTCAGCGACGTGTTGATCAGCCAGTAGAACGGAAACAGGCAGAAGCCCATGATCGCCACCACGGCGACCCACAGCAGGATCGCCCTGCGCCGCTCGCGCCGGCGCTTCTCCTGCCCGATGCGCGGGCCGGTGGCGGCGGCGGTCGTCACGTCTCCTCCGCCATCGCCCGGATGTTCCCGCCGACGAACCTGATGTAGAGGAACGACACGGTCATCACGATCACGAACGTGAGCACCGCCAGCGCGGACCCCTCCCCCACCAGCCGGTTCCTGGTCAGCTCGTTGTAGGCGTGCAGCGACAGCGTGGTCGTGCCGTTGGCGCCGTTGGTGAGCGCGAACGGCAGGTCGAACACGCGCAGCGCGTCGAGGGTGCGGAACAGCAGCGCCACCAGGATCGCCGGCCGCAGCAGCGGCAGCGTGATCCGCACGAACCGCTGCCACGCCGACGCCCCATCCACCTTGGCAGCGTCGTAGACGTCCTCGGGGATCACCTGCAGGCCGGCGAGCAGCAGCAGCGCCATGAACGGCGCCGTCTTCCACACGTCGGCGAAGATCAGCGTGGCCATCGCCCAGCCGTCCTCGCCGTACCAGAGCACGTCGCCGCCGGGCAGCCCGAGCGCCGACAGCATCGACGGCACGAAGCCCAGGTTCGGCTCGAAGATCGACCGCCACAGCAGGCCGGTGCCGAACGTCAGCACCGCCCACGGCACCAGCACGGTTGCCCGCAGGATCGCGCGCCCCCTGAACGCCTGGTGCATCGCCAGGGCGAACGCGACCCCCAGCACCAGCTCGATCGACACCGAGATCGCGGTGAAGATGAACGTGGCCTTGACCGAGTCCCAGAAGTCGCTGTCACGCAGCGCTTCCGTGTAGTTGTCGATCCCCACGAACCGCGAGAGGCCCGGGTGGATGATGCTGTACTCGTTGAGCGACAGCCAGATCGCGTAGCCGATCGGGAACGCCGCGACCAGCGCCATCACCACCAGGGACGGCGACATCATCGCCAGGCCGAGACGGCGCTCCTGGGAGAACCCGGAGCGCCCCCTCTTGCGGCGCTGCTCAACCGCTACTGACGCGGCTTCCATAGATCCCTAGAAGGTCTTCAGCGCCTTCTCGATATCGCCCTTCATCTTGCTCAGGGCCGACTTGGGATCGGTCTTGCCCTGGAGCGCGTCGTGAACGTTCGTGTAGATCGCCTCGGAGATCTGCGAGTAGACCGGCGACGCCGGGCGCGACCGCCCCTGCTCGACGGCGGCCTTCAGGTCCTTGGCGTAGGGAACCTTCTCCTGCAGAGCCGGGTCGTCGTACGGCGCCGACGTGGTCACGGCGGTCTGCGGGAAGTTGGCCTTCTGCACCTCCGGCCCGATCGCGTAGCTGATGAACGCCGCGGCACCCTTCGGGTTCTTCGAGTACGCGGAAATCGCGAGGTTGATGCCGCCGAGCACGCTGGCGCCCTTGCCGCCGCCGAACTTCGGCAACGGGGCGATGTCGAACTTGTCGGCGATCTTCGACTGCTTGCCGAGCAGGTACGCGTACGGCCAGTTGCGCATGAAGGTGGCGTTGCCGGATTCGAAGGCGCGCCGCGACTCTTCCTCCTTGTACGTGGTCACGGCCTTCGGCACCGCCCCGTTCTTGAAGCCATCCGCCATGAACGTGAGTGCCTTCTCGGCCTCGGGGGAATCCACCACGACCGACTTGCCGTCCTCCGACAGCACCTCGCCGCCCCCGCTGTAGAGCAACTCGAGGAAGTTGACGGTCAGGCCCTCGTAGGCAGCGCCCTGGTAGACGAGGCCGTTGTTCTTGGCGCCCAGCGCGTAGACGTCCTCCCACGTGGTCGGCGCCTGCGGCACCTGGTCCGTGCGGTAGTAGAGGAAGCCCGCGTTGGTGTGGTACGGGACCGCCCAGTACTTGCCCTGGTACTGCGCCGTCGCGAGCGTCGACGGGATCAGCTCGGACTTGTGCTGGTCGATGATGGCGCCGGTGTCCTGGAGCCAGTCCTGGGCCGCGAACTCGGCGGTCCAGACGACGTCCAGGCCGAGCACGTCGCACTCGGACGACTTCGCGCGCAGGCGCTGGACGAGCTGGGCGCGCTGCTCGTCAGCCGACTCCGGCAACTCGACGAGCTTGACCGTGGCCTTCGGGTTCGCCTTCTTGTAGAGGTCGATGGCCGTCCCGTAGGCGCCGCTGGTGTCCTTGCCGATGCACCACGACACCGTGCCCTTCGCATCGGTCGGGGCTGCCGCCGGTGCCTTCTTGGCACCACCGCCTCCGCCGCCGTTGTCGCCGCCGCCGCAAGCCGCCAGCGCGAGCACGCAGCACAGCACCGTCGCCCAGAGCCACTTCCTCATTCCCACGACCTCCTCCTCGCGAAGCTCTGCTCGGGCCGTACCCGGCGCACGACTACCAAAACGACGGCGAGGCGCCGGAGCGCCTCGCCGCGGGTCGGGGGTGCGGGTGCCGGGAGTTAGTCAGCGGTTCCGGCACCCGCGGTCTGCAGGGCCTGCCGTTGGTGGTGGCCCTCGCAGAACTCTTCGACGAGCTTGGCGCAGAACGCGGGCAAGTCGTCGGGCTTGCGGCTGGTGACGAGGCCCTCGTCCACGACGACCTCCTCGTCGACCCAATTGCCGCCGGCGTTGCGGATGTCCGTCTTCAGGCTGGGCCAGGACGTGACGGTGCGCCCGCGCACGACCTCGGCCTCCACGAGCATCCAGGGGCCGTGGCAGATGACCGCCATCGGCTTGCCTGCCTCGAAGAACGAGCGCACGAAGCGCACGGCGTTCTCGTCGGTCCGCAAGAAGTCCGGATTTGCCACGCCGCCGGGCTGGACGAAGCCGTCGTAGTCGTCGGCGCTGGCCTCGTCGACCGTGCGGTCGACCGAAAAGGTGTCGCCCTTGTCGAGATGGTTGAAGCCCTGGATGTCGCCGCTCTTCAGCGAGATCAGCTCAGGCGTGCCGCCCTCGTCCTGAACGGCCTTCCACGGCTCGGTCAGCTCGACCTGCTCGACCCCGTCGGTAGCGAGGAACGCGATCTTCTTTCCTTCAAGTCTGTTGGCCATGGTTTCGAGGTACCGGG
>JAXDIH010000244.1:0-29223 GCA_034664105.1 Thermoleophilaceae bacterium | reverse complement strand
GGCTGCGGGAGCGCTAGCGCAGGTAGATCGGGTTCGAGAGGATCCAGGTGCGCTCGCGTCCGTGGGAGCGGCGCAGCGCCTCCACGCGGTAGACGCCGGGCGCCTCGACCTCTGTCTCCAGCGCGTGCCCGACGCCGCCGGCGATCGCCTGGCCGTCGCACAGCAGGCGCAGCTTGCAGTCGGAGGGGGTGCGCACGCTCAGCCTGCGGCGGCCGGCGGGCGCCTCGGCGCCCATGGGGAGGTCGTCCGCCTCGAAGTCGAAGCCGCGCGCGGGCGCAAGTGAGTCGACGGCGATGTAGCAGCGCCCGGAGCGCAGCGCCGAGTAGACCTGGTCGCGGTCCGGCGGCCCCTCGCACAGCACATGCGTGCGGATGTGCCGAAACGAGCGGTGATAGGCCATCAGGCGCAGCGGCACGAACGGCCCGATGCGCTTGCCGTACTGGTGAGCGTCGATGCCGCCGATCGCCACCACGCGGCGGCTGCGGCAGAGCTCGTCCCAAGCGCGCATGTTGCGCTCGGGCGGGTGGTCCAGGGCCCTGCCGGGGGCGAGCAGGAAGCGCAGCATCTGCGGCACGCTCGAGATGGACTCGCCCGTGTCGTTGACGAAGCTCCACAGCTCGATGCCGTCGACGGCGTCCAGCGCGTCGAACGGCATGCCCGGCCCGGCCCGCTTGAAGCGCTCGGAGCCCTGCGAGAACGGGTGGGCTGCGAAGCCGAAGCCGCCGGCCGCGCGCACGGCGGCGCAGATGCCCGCAGAGTCGAGCCGCGAGTGGTCGATCTCGTCGTCGATCCCGAACGCGAGGTAGTGGTTGCGCCGCCGCGGCGACACCTCTTCCCCCACCAGCAGCAGCACGTCCCCGTACCGGCCCTCCTCGCCGTTGCGCTTGGCCGCGAGCGTGTCGTGATCGGTGAGGAGCACGACATCGGCGCCCGCGCGCCGCCCCGCCTTGGCGATCTGCCTCACCGTTCCCGTGCCGTCGGAGTAGGTCGAATGCAGGTGGATGACGCAGGCCAGGTCATGCATGCTGGGTAGTGTCTAGGACGTGAGTCATCCAGACACCTTTGGAGCCCGCTCAACGCTCGACGTGGGCGGCCAGTCGTACGAGATATTCCGCCTGGACGCCCTCCAGGAGCAGTACGACGTGGCCCGGCTGCCGTACTCGCTGAAGGTGCTGCTGGAGAACCTGCTGCGCCACGGCGAGGACGACGGCGCGCGCGCCGTGGCGAGCTGGGTCGCCTCGGACGAGCCCTCCTCCGAGATCGCCTACACGCCCGCCCGGGTGCTGATGCAGGACTTCACAGGCGTCCCCGCGATCGTCGACCTCGCCGCCATGCGCGACGCGATGGACGAGCTCGGCGGCGACCCGGCCAAGATCAACCCGCTGGTGCCTGTCGAGCTGGTGATCGACCACTCGATCCAGGTCGACGTGTTCGCCGAGCGGCTCGCGTTCCAGCGCAACGCGGAGCTCGAGTTCCAGCGCAACCGCGAGCGCTACGCGTTCCTGCGTTGGGGCCAGACCGCCTTCGACAACTTCAGCGTCGTGCCGCCCAACACCGGCATCTGCCACCAGGTCAACCTCGAGTACCTGGCCCGGGTGGTCGAGACGCGCGACGGCCAGGCCTTCCCCGACACGCTCGTCGGGACCGACTCGCACACGACGATGATCAACGGCCTCGGCGTGCTCGGCTGGGGTGTGGGCGGCATCGAGGCCGAGGCCGCGATGCTCGGACAGCCGGTGTCGATGCTGGTGCCGCAGGTCGTCGGGTTCCGGCTCGTCGGCGAGCTGCCCGAGGGCGCCACGGCCACCGACCTGGTGCTCACCGTGACCCAGATGCTGCGCGAGCGCGGAGTGGTGGGCAAGTTCGTGGAGTTCTTCGGCCCCGGCCTGGCCAGGCTGCCGCTGGCCGACCGCGCCACGATCGGGAACATGTCGCCCGAGTACGGCGCCACCTGCGGGATCTTCCCCGTGGACGCCGAGACGCTGCGCTACCTCCAGTTCTCGGGGCGCCCGGCCGAGCGGGTGGAGCTGGTGGAGGCCTACTGCCGCGCGCAGGGGCTCTTCCACGAGGAGGACGCCGAGGACGCCGTCTACTCGGACACGCTCGAGCTCGACCTGGGCGACGTGGTGCCCTCGCTGGCCGGCCCGAAGCGCCCGCAGGACCGGGTGGCGCTGTCCGACGCGGCGCAGGACTTCCTCGCCGAGCTGGCGGAGATGACCGGCGACGACTCGCTCAACGGCTACGACGAGGCGGCCGCCGAGAGCTTCCCGGCGAGCGACCCGCCCACCGCCAACGGCGGCGGCACGGAGCCCAAGCCGGGGCACGAGCACGCGGCCACCGCCGTCATCGAGAAGCGCGAGGGGCTCGACCACGGCGCCGTGGTGATCGCCGCGATCACCAGCTGCACCAACACCTCGAACCCGTCCGTGATGATCGGGGCCGGCCTGCTCGCCAAGAAGGCCGTCGAGGCCGGGCTCACGCGCCGGCCCTGGGTCAAGACCTCGCTGGCGCCTGGGTCGAAGGTCGTCACCGAGTACCTCGACCGCGCCGGTCTGACGGAGCCGCTGTCGCAGCTCGGGTTCGACCTGGTCGGCTACGGCTGCACCACGTGCATCGGTAACTCGGGGCCGCTGCCCGAGGAGATCTCGCGGGAGATCGAGGAGCGCGACCTCGTCGTGGCGTCGGTGCTGTCGGGCAACCGCAACTTCGAGGGTCGCATCCACCCCGAGGTGAAGATGAACTACCTCGCCTCGCCGCCGCTGTGCGTGGCCTACGCGCTGGCCGGCCGCATGGACGTCGACATGCTCGAGGAGCCGCTGCAGGGCGACGTCTACCTGCGCGACCTCTGGCCCAGTCGCCAGGAGATCAACGAGGCGATGGAGGCGGCGATCGAGTCGGACATGTTCCGCAAGAGCTACGGCGAGGTGTTCGAGGGCGACGAGCACTGGAACGCGCTCGAGGTGCCCGAGGGCGACCGCTACGCCTGGGACCCCGACTCGACCTACGTGCGCCGCCCGCCGTACTTCGAGGGGATGCCGGCGGATCCGCCGGCGAGCTTCGAGGAGATCGGGAGCGCCCGCGTGCTGGCGGTGCTGGGCGACAGCGTCACCACCGACCACATCTCGCCGGCCGGGGCGATCAAGAAGGACTCGCCCGCTGGTCAGTACCTGATCGAGCACGGCGTGGAGCCGGGCGACTTCAACTCGTACGGCTCGCGGCGCGGCAACCACGAGGTGATGATGCGGGGCACGTTCGCCAACATCAGGCTGCGCAACCGGCTGGCGCCGGGGACGGAGGGCGGGTTCACCCGCAAGGACGGCGAGGTGAAGACGATCTACGACGCGGCCATGGAGTACGCGGCCGAGGGCGTGCCGACGTGCGTGCTGGCGGGCAAGGAGTACGGCTCCGGCTCGTCGCGCGACTGGGCCGCCAAGGGCCCGCGGCTGCTCGGCGTGCGCTTCGTGATCGCGGAGTCGTACGAGCGCATCCACCGCTCCAACCTGGTCGGGATGGGCGTGCTGCCGCTGCAGTTCCCCGACGGCGAGTCGGTGGAGTCGCTGGGGCTCACGGGCGAGGAGACGTTCTCGCTGGAGCCGCTCGAGGATGGCGCGCGCTCACTGAAGGTGAGCACCGACACGGGCGTGTCGTTCGACGCCCGCGTGCGGATCGACACCCCGAATGAGTGGCAGTACTACCGCGGCGGAGGGATCCTCCACTTCGTGCTGCGCGGCTTGCGCGCCTGACCTGTCAGGCGGCCGGTTCCAGCACCACCACAGGGATCCGTCGGCCGTCCGTGCGGCCCTGATAGGTCGCGAAGCCGTCGTAGTAGTCCACCGCTTCGGCCCATAGCCGGGATCGTTCGTCGCCCTCGGCCTCGCGGGCCACGTAGTCGCCCGTCAGCCCGCCCGGGCCCAGGAAGCGCACGCGCGAATTCGCCTTCAGGTTCCAGTACCACGCCGGGTGCTTCGTGTTCCCGCCCTTGGAGGCGATCAGCACCACGTGGTTGCCGTCGCGCAGGTACAGCAGCGGGATGCTGCGCCGCTCGCCGCTCTTCGCCCCGATCGTCTCCAGCAGCCCCACTTGCTGTCCAAAGTTGCTCGACAGGCGTCCGCGCGACAGCGGCAGCAGCACGCGATCGACGCGCATCGCCACGTTGATGAAGTACCAGGCGCCGGCCCGCGAGCGGGCGAAGTTCTCGCCGTGGCGGTGCAACGCGCTGACTTGGCGGCGGCGCTCGGGCATTCGGAGGAGGGACGCTACCGCGCGGGGCGGGTAACACTTCGAGACATGGCCGAGAACCTCACTCGCCAGATCCTGCGCGAGCACCTCGCCGACGGCGAGCTGACACCGGGCGCGGCCATCTCGCTGAGCGTCGACCAGACGCTGCTCCAGGACGCCACCGGCACGATGGCGCTGATGCAGTTCGAGCAGCTGGAGGTGCCGCGCGTGAAGGTCGAGCGCGCGGTCCAGTACGTCGACCACAACGTCATCCAGCTGGATTTCAAGAACCCCGACGACCACCGCATGCTCCAGGCCCTCTGCCGCCGCTACGGCATCCACTACTCGCGGCCGGGCAACGGCATCTGCCACTACGTGCACATCGAGCGCTTCGCCAGGCCCGGCGGCATCCTCGTCGGCGCCGACTCGCACACCACCACCAGCGGCGCGCTGGGGATGATCGCCATCGGCGCCGGCGGCCTCGACGTGGCGGTCGCTATGGCCGGCCACCCCTTCGAGATCGCCTGCCCGGAGGTCGTCGAGGTGTACCTCGACAACACGCTGGCCCGGCCCTGGGTGCAGGCGAAGGACGTGATCCTCGAGCTGCTGCGCCGCCTGACCGTGCGCGGTGGCAAGAACAAGGTCTTCGAGTTCACCGGCCCCGGCACCGCCGACCTGAGCGTCCCGGAGCGCGGCACGATCGCGAACATGATCGCCGAGCTGGGCGCCACGGCGGCCGTCTTCCCGCCCGACGCCAACACCCGCGAGTGGCTGCGCCGCCAGCAGCGCGAGGATGACTTCGCCGAGCTCGGCCCCGAGCCGGGCTGCGAGTACGGCGACCGCGTCGAGATCGACCTGGCCACCCTCGGCCCGCTGGTGGCGAAGCCGCAGAGCCCCGACACCGTCGTGCCCGTCGAGGAGGTGGCCGGCACGCCGATCGAGCAGGTGTGCATGGGCTCCTCGGTCAACTCCGCCTACCTCGACCTCGCGCTCCCGGGCGCGGTGCTCGCGGCCGGCGACGGCAGCGAGGTGCACGAGCGCGTGACCGCCACCGCCACGCCCGGCTCGCGCCAGATCCTCGTGGCGATCGCCGAGTCGGGCGTCTACCGCCAGCTCGTGGAGGGCGGGGTGCGCATGCTCGAGCCGGTGTGCGGTCCGTGCGTGGGAATGGGCCAGGCGCCCCCCTCGAACGCCAACTCGCTGCGCACGTTCAACCGCAACTTCCCCGGTCGCTCCGGCACGCCGGACGACCGGGTCTACCTGTGCTCACCGGCCGTCGCCGCGGTGTCCATGCTGCACGGCGAGATCCGCGACCCGCGCGAGCACGGCGAGCCCCCTGAGCTGCTCGAGATGCCCGAGCTGAAGCCCTATGCGGACGATCGCCACATCTTCCCGCCCGCACCCGCGGACGAAGCCGACAAGATCGAGATCCCGCGCGGGCCGAACATCAAGGCCCCGCCCGAGCACGAGCCGCTCGAGGAGCGGCTGAGCGCGCGGATCGCCACCGTGCAGCCGGACAACATCTCCACCGGCGACCTCGCTCCCGACGGCGTGATCGTCATGTCCTACCGGTCGAATATCCCGGCGATCGCCGAGTTCACCCTCCAGCACCGCGACCCCGAGTTCCGCAAGCGCATGAAGGAGTGGGGCAGCGGGTTCATCGTGGGCGGCCACAACTACGGGCAGGGCTCCTCGCGCGAGCACGCGGCGCTGGCGCCGCTGCAGCTCGGCGTGCGCGCGGTGTTCGCGAAGTCGTTCGCTCGCATCCACCGGCGCAACCTGGTGGCCCAGGGGATCCTGGCGCTCACGTTCGTCGACGAGACCGACTACGACCGCGCCGAGGTGGGTCAGACGTGGACGCTGCCGAACGTGAGGCAGGAGCTGGCGGACGGCGCGGACGAGATCACCGTGCGCATCGAGGAGTCGCGGGACGAGCTCACGCTGACCCATGACTTCGCGGCCAAGGAACGTGAGATCCTGCTCCACGGTGGACTCCTCCACTACCTCAAGGAGCAGCGCGCAGCCGCTTGACGTCACGGCCGTGCGGGAGCGCTTCCCCGCCCTGGCGAGCGGGGCCGTCTACCTCGACGGGCCGGGCGGCTCCCAGGTCCCGCAGGAGGTGCTCGACGCCGTCGAGGAGTGCATGCGCGAGTTCAACGCCAACCTCGGCGGCGGGTTCGCCACATCGGCGGCCGCCGACCTGGTGATGACGCGCGGCCGCAGGGCCGCGGCCGAGTTCACGGGCGGCGAGCCGGAGGGGATCGCGTTCGGCGCCAACATGACGACGCTCAACTTCCTGCTCGCTCACGCAGTCGCGCGCACGCTCGAGCCGGGCGACGAGATCGTGGTCACCCAGCTCGACCACGACGCGAACGTGTCGCCGTGGCTGCTGGTCGCCGCCGACCACGGGCTGGTGGTGCGCCACGCGCCGATCCGGGCCGCCGACGTGACGCTCCACCACGACGCCCTGGAGGACCTGATCGGAGAGCGCACGCGGGTGGTGGCGTTCACGCTCGCCTCCAACGCGGTCGGCTCGACGACCGACCCGGCGCGCATCGCGGCAGCCGCACACGCGGTCGGCGCGCTGGCCTGGGCCGACGCCGTCCACCTCGCGCCACATGGCCGCCTGCGCGCACGCGAGTGGGGGCTCGATGTCCTGCTCTGCTCGCCGTACAAGTTCTTCGGCCCTCACTTGGGCGTGGCGGCGATTCGCCCGGACCTGGCGGAGTCCTTGCCAGCCGATCGCGTGCGGCCGGCCGGCGAGACGCCGCCGGGGCACCGCTTCGAGACCGGCACCCAGTCGCACGAGGCGGTGGCCGGGACGGTGGCCGCGGTGGACTACCTGCGCTCGCTGGGGGACGGGTCGCTCGATCTCGCCTTCGAGCGGATCCACGCGCACGAGGACGAGCTGTCGCGGCGCTTCCTGGCGGGTCTGCCGGAGGACGCGGAGCTGTACGGGATCCGCGGCATCGAGGGGCGAACGCCGACGTTCTGCTTCAACGTGGCTGGCCAGTCGCCGCGGTCGGTGGCGGAGCGGCTCGGAGAGCGCGGTCTGTACGTGTGGGACGGCGACTACTACGCGCTGGAGCCGATGCGGGCGCTGGGACTATCGGAGACCGGCGGCGCGGTGCGGGCGGGCTTCCTGCACTACACCTCTGAGGAGGAGGTCGACCGGCTGCTGGAGGAGCTGGCTAGCCGCTAGGGGCAGCGCTTTTGCTTCTTCGCTCCGGAGGGCTTGCAGCCCTCGCGAAGCACCGTGCGGCGCTTGCCCCCGCGCACGGTGATGACGTCCCAGCCGGTGATGTAGCCGGGGCGGGCGAAGATGATGTTGATCTTCGCGCCTGCGCGCAGGCTGCCGGTGACGTGGGAGAAGGCCAGCATCGCGCCCTTCTTCTTGGAGCTCTTCCGGAACGTTCCGCGCGGGCAGCCGCGCCCGTGGCACGTGACCGATACGGAGGTCTTGGAGGGCACCTTCACCGTGAAGCTGGTCAGCATGATGCCCCAGTCCCTGGGCCCGTACGAAACTGAGCTCTGCACGTCAGGCGGGTTACGGAGCGGCTTGGCGCCCACCTTCACGGGCTGGGTGCTGACCGCGGTGGCGCCCTTCGAGTCGGTGACCTGGAGGCGCACCGTGCGGGTGCCCTTGGTCAGTTTGGTGGTGGAGACCACGGCGCCCGAATGCTCGAACTTGCCGTCGTCGTTGAGGTCCCACTCCTGCTTGAGGAGCGGACCGTCGGGATCGTTGGAGGTCGACGCGAAAGTGACCTCCCGGCCCTCGACAGGCTTGCCGGGCGCGACGGTGAAGGACGCCTGCGGGGGCGCGTTGACCGGGATCGTGGCCGAGGCGATCGCGAAGCCGCCGCCGGTCTCGGTCACCTTGACCGCGACCGTGTGGGCGCCGGGCGTGGGGAACGAAGTGACGATCGACCCGCCGGCGGCATCGAGCGTGAAGTCGGCAATCGGGTTGTAGTCGAAGTCCCACTGCGTGGCCACGAGCGACGGCGCGCCTGGGGAAGTCGAGGGCGTCGAGGTCGAGCTGAGTGTCACCGGCTGGCCCGGAAGCGGGTTCTGGGGGCTGTAGGCGACCCCGGCGTTCGGGCGGGTGACCTGGACGATCACCTGACGCGTCACCTCGTTGAAGGCGCCGTTGTTGTCGGTCACCCGCAGCTTGACGTTCATCGTGCCGGCGGTGGTGAAGACGTGAGCGGGGGGCGCTGCGGTGGTGGCGTCGAACGTGCCGTCGCCGTCGAAGTCCCACTGGTAGCCGGCGATGGTTCCGTCGCTGTCGGTCGAGCTTGCGGCGTCGAACGCGACGGGCTCGCCGATCAGGGCCGGGTTCGGCGTGGCCGTGAAGCTCGCGGTCGGGGCGGCGTTGACCCTTACGCTCCGGAACGCCGTGGTCGACGAGCCGTCGTTGTCGGTCACCCGCAGCCCGACGAAGTACAGGCCCGAGGCCGCGTAGATGTGGTCCGTGGTCGCGTCGGCCAGCGAGTCCGTCTCGAACGTGCCGTCGCCGTCGAAGTCCCACTCGTACTTCGCGATCGTGCCGCCGGTATCGGCGGAGGCGGTGGCGTCGAACGCGACCGCCACCCCCACGGCGGCCGGGTTCGGGAGGGCGGTGAAGCTGGCCGTCGGAGGCGTGTTGTTGACGAAGACGTTCACGCTGCCGGTGTCCGTGGCGCCGCAATTGTCGGTCACCCGCAGGCCGACGGTGTGCGTGCCGGCGCCGGCGAAGGCCGCCGTGGCGGACGCGGTCGCGCCCGTGGGGGTCTCGAACGATCCGTTCTCGTCCAGGTCCCAGTCGTACTTCGCGATCGAGCCCGAGCCCTGGTCGGTGGAGGTGGCGCCGCTGAAGGTGATGGTCTGGTTCGGCTGCGGGTTGGTGGGGGTGGCCGTGACGACGGCGTTCGGAGCGCCGCCGTTCACCACGCTCACGTTCTGCGGGGTCGCGGAGACCGTGTCGGGGCCCGTGTCGCCGTCGCCCGCCGAGCCGTCGGTCACGCTCATGGTGATGTTGCGCGTTCCCGGGGTTGCGAACGTTGCCTGAACCGAAGCTCCGGTCGCGGAGGTGCCGCCCAGGCTCCAGTCGATCGACGCGACGTCGTTGTCCGGGTCGTTGGGGCTCGCCTCGAACGTGTAGAGCCCGCACTCGTCGCCGGCCGGGCCGCTGACGCTGAAGGTCGGGGCGGGCGGGGCCGCCAGCACCACCTGCACCCCGACGAAAGTCGCGGCGAGCAGCACAGGCAGGATCAGACGCTTGGCGATGCGGGAGGGTTTCATTGGTGCTGCAAAGGGGCGAGTCCGCCGGAGGGCCGGACTCGATCCACAGTAAGCGCACTCTCGCGCTAGCGCAAATCAGGCGAAGCCAGGCGATCTGGGGCTAGTGTGGCGAGCCGTGGCCCGGCTCGCCAGCGCCCTGCTGATCGCTCTGGCGTTCACCGCCTGCGGCAAGAGCGCCGCGGAGAAGTACCGGGAGGAGTTCCCGAAGATCGACAGTCAGCTGGCCGCGTTGGCGGCCGACGTCGAGCAGGGGCTTCGCGGCGCGGAGGACAGCAAGCTGGCCGCCGAGTTCGAGGGCTACGCGCGCCGGCTGGCCGACCTGCGCGAGCGCCTCGACGCGCTGGAGGCGCCCGAGAAGGTGGCCAAGGATCACCAGGAGCTGCTCGCGGCGATGGCTGCCACGCGCATGGCGCTGACCGACATATCGGAGGCGGCCAAGCGCGGCGACCCGGCCGCCGCCCGCGACGCGGCCACCCGGCTGGTGCTCCAGGGCCAGCGGCTGGACGAAGCGCGGAAGCGGGTGGAGGCGGAAGTGCGGCGACTCTGACCGGGGTCAGATGTCGGCGCCGCCGAGGCGGCTGGGGTCGGCGCCGCCGAGGGCGAGGACGGTCAGGTCGGCGGTGGCCAGCAGCTAGTCCTCGAGGGCGGCCAGGGCAGCGGGCTCGTCGTAGAACTCCTGGTAGCGCAGGATCTTCCCGCCCCGGAAGGCGACCACCATGTAGAGCCGGGCGCTGACGTCGGCGGCGCTGGCGCGCCCGCGACCGTGCTCGACCGCCACGACGAAAGCGCGATCGCCGTGGTCGGCGATGGTCTCCACCTCGGCGTGGTACCGATCGAAGTTCTCGAGCCACTGCGTCCAGGAGTCGAGCACCCCTTCGTGGCCGCGATAGACGCGGCCGTCGGCTCGGGTCGGATCCTCGACCCACTCGATCTCGGGGTCGCAGACCTGGGGGATCAGCTCCGGGAGCGCGGCGAGCAGAGCCTGCGTGTCGAGGCTCTGCGGCCCGGCGAAGAGGTTCCGGAGGAACTCGACGTTCTCCTCGGACATCGGCTCAAGTATGCATGCGGCGGCGCTGCAGCAAGGGTGCCGGGCGGTAGCGCTCCTCGCGGCGCTCTGCCCACAGTCCGTCGAGCACGGCCATCACGTGCTCCAGGCCGATCGCCTCTCCCCACGCGATCGGGCCGCGCGGGTGGTTGAGGCCCAGCACCACCCCGGTGTCCACGTCCTCCTCCGAGCCGACGCCCTCGCCGACCGCGAACCACGCCTCGTTCACCAGCTGGCAGGCGATCCGCCCGAGCACCAGCCCGGGCGCGTCCTCCACCCACTCCGCCTGGAAGCCGAGGTTCGCGAAGAACTCCTCCGCGGCCTCGGCGGCAAAGCTCTGGGTGCCGGGGCCGCGGGTCAGCTCCACGAGCGAGACGAGCGGCGCCAGCAGGTGGAACCCGACCGCTCCGGGCTCGCCGCGCGCCGCCAGGCTGTTCGATGCGCACAGCGCAAGCAGGGGCGCCCCGCCGGGGACCTGCTCGGACGGGATCGGCCCGGCGTCCACCACCAGCTCGGCGGGCCCTCCCTCGCGCAGCTCGTAGCCGGCAGCGCGGGCGCGCTCGCGCAGGCCGTCCGCCACGGGGCCGTCGCCCACGATCGCCACCAGCGTTCCAGCGCCGCCACCCGGCGCCAGCGGCTCCGGGTCCTCGGGCCGGTAGCCGCCGCCCTCCGGGTACTCGTAGAAGCCGCGCCCGGTCTTACGGCCGAGGCGACCCGCCGCCGCCATGCGCGCCTGGATCGGGCTCGGCCGCCAGCGCGGCTCGCCGAACGAGAGCTCCGTGAACGACTTGGCCACAGCGAAGCTCACGTCGATGCCGACCAGGTCCATCAGCTCGAACGGCCCCATCCGGAAGCCGCCGCCCATGCGGCAGATGCGGTCGATCTGCTCGTGCGTGGCCACGCGCTCCGCGAGTAGGCGCAGCCCCTCGCCGACGAACGGCCGCCCGCAGCGGTTGACCAGGAAGCCGGGGCCGTCGGCAGCCAGGATCACCCGCTTGCCCATCGCCTCGCCGGCCTCCCGGGCCATCGCCAGCGCCCGGTCGCCGGTCTGGTCGGCGCGGATCACCTCCAGCAGCTCCATCAGCGGCGGCGGGTTGAAGAAGTGCATGCCCACCACGTTCTCGGGGTGCTCGGCCGCGCCGGCCAGCGACGTCACGGGGATCGAGCTGGTGTTGGTGGCCAGCACGGTGTCGGGGCCGCAGGCCTGCGACAGCCCGGCGAACAGCTCGCGCTTGAGGTCGGGACGCTCGGGCGCCGCCTCGATCACCAGATCGCACTCCGCCAAGCCCTCCAGCGACGGCGCGGTCTCGAGCAGCTCCACCGCGGTGGCGTCCGCCCGCCCCTTGGCGACCCAGCGCTCCAGCCCGTCGCGCACTCGGCGCTCGCCGGACTCGAGCGCCTCGGGGAGCGGGTCGTGCAGGACCGTGCGCATGCCGGCGGCGCACCCCAGCTGCGCGATGCCGGCACCCATCGTGCCGGCTCCCACCACGCCGAGGATCACCGGCCGCGGAACTCCGGCTTGCGCTTCTCGACGAAGGCGGTCATGCCCTCGACCCGGTCCTCGGTGGCCATCGCCAGCTCGAACAGGCGCCGCTCGGTCTCCAGGCCAGCGGTCAGCGCCGTCTCGTCCGCGGACAGCACCGCCTGCTTGCCGAGCCGCACGGCCAGCCTCGGCCGGCTGGCCACGACGGTCGCCAGCTCGAGCGCGGCGTCGAGCCAGCCGTCGCGGGGCGCCACCTGGTTCACGATCCCGATCCGCTCGGCCTCGGCCGCGTCGATCCGCCGGCCGGTGAGCACCAGCTCCATCGCGCGCTGCTTGCCCATCACCCGCGCCAGGCGCTGCGTGCCGCCGCCGCCGGGGATGATCCCCAGCATGATCTCCGGCTGGCCGAACTCCGCCGACTCGGAGGCCACGATCATGTCGCACGCCAGCGCCAGCTCGCAGCCGCCGCCGAGCGCGTAGCCCGACACCGCCGCCACCAGCGGCGTGCGGACCCGCGCGAGGCGCGGCCAGAAGCGCGCCGACGGCGACACCAGCGCCTCCTGGAAGCTGCGCTTGGCCATCGCCTTGATGTCGGCGCCGGCGGCGAACCAGTCGTCGCCGCCCGCGATCACGATGCAGCCGACGTCGGGGTCGTCGTCCCAGCGCTCCAGCAGCGCGCCCAGCTCCTCCATCAGCTCGGGGGAGAGCGCGTTGCGCGCGTCCGGGCGGTTGAGCTGCGCCAGCCCGACCGCGCCGCGGATCTCCCCGGCGACGAGGCTCACGGCACGAGCGCGTTGATGCCCGTGTAGGCGCGGCCGATGATCAGCTTCTGGATCTGCGACGTGCCCTCGTAGAGCGTGGTCACGCGGGCGTCGCGCAGGTAGCGCTCGACCGGGTAGTCGTCGACGTAGCCGGACCCGCCGTGGACCTGGATCGCCCTGTCCGCGCAATGGACCGCGGCCTCGGTGGCGTACAGCTTGGCCATCGACGTCTCGGTGGTGCTGGGCTTGCCCTGGTCCTTGAGCCAGCCGGCCCGCCAGACGAGCCCGCGCGCCGCCTCGGTCTGCACGGCCATGTCCGCGATCATCTCCTGGACGAGCTGGAACGAGGCGATCGGCCGGTCGAATTGCGTGCGCTCCTTCGAGTACGCGATCGAAGCGTCGAGCGCCCCCTGGCAGATCCCGACGCAGCCGGCGGCCACGCTGTAGCGGCCGGAGTCCAGCGCGCTCATGGCGATCTTGAACCCTTCCCCGATCTCGCCCATGAGAGCGGAGTCCGGCACCTCGACGCCGTCGAGCGAGAGCGACGCGGTATCCGAGCCCTTCAGGCCCAGCTTGCCGTGGATCTCCTGGGAGCCGAAGCCCTCCGAGTCCGTCGGCACGAGGAAGCAGGCGAGGCCCTTGTGCTTCTTCTCCGGGTCGGTCTGCGCGAAGATCATCGCCAGCTTGGCGTAGTTGCCGAGCGAGATCCACATCTTGCCGCCGGTGATGCGCCAGCCGCCGTCGATCTTCTCGGCGCGAGTCTTCAGGTTCGAGGCGTCGGAGCCGGTGTCGGGCTCGGTCAGGCCGAAGCACCCGAGCGCCTCGCCGGAACACAGGCGCGGGAGCCACTCCTGCTTCTGCTCCTCGGTGCCCCAGCGGACGATCGAGGAGCACACCAGCGAGGTCACCACGGAGACGACCGTGCGCATGGCGGAGCAGCCGCGCCCGACCTCCTCGACGATCAGCGCGTACGTGCGGTAGTCCACGCCGCGTCCGCCGTACTCCTCGGGGACGATCGCGCCGAGGAAGCCGATGTCGGCGATCTTTTGGACGAGCTCGGTGTCGAAATGCTCGTTGCGGTCGTTCTCGCGAGCGCGCGGCACGATCTCGCGGTCGGTGAAGTCGCGAGCGGTCTCGCGGATCAGTCGTTGTTCGTCGGTCAATTCGAAATCGATCATGTGGTCCTGATTCTGTCGGAGGAAACCGGCGGGGGGCCCGCCGGTCAGGCGGCGGGGTTTTCTATGACGGCGGCCAGGCCCTGGCCGACGCCGATGCAGAGCGTTGCCAGGCCGTACCTTCCGCCGCGGCGGCGCAGCTCCCACGCGAGCGTGCCCAGCAGACGAGCGCCCGAGCATCCGAGTGGGTGCCCGATGGCGATCGCGCCGCCGTTGACGTTGAGCTTGTCGTGGTCGATGCCCAGCTCGCGCATCGAGGCGAGCACCTGCGAGGCGAAGGCCTCGTTCAGCTCGACCAGGTCGATGTCGTCGATCGTCAGCCCGGCTCGCTCCAGCGCCTTGCGGGTGGCGGGCACGGGCCCGACGCCCATGTAGCGGGGATCGACTCCGGCGGAGCCGGTCGCGACCAGGCGTGCCAACGGCTCCCGACCCAGCTCCTGGGCGCGCTCCGCGCTGGCGAGGACGAGACAGGCCGCGCCGTCGTTGAGCGAAGACGAGTTGCCGGCGGTGACGGTGCCGCCCTTGCGGAAGATCGGCTTGAGCTTGGCGAGGCGCTCCAAGGTGGTGTCCGGGCGGGGGCCCTCGTCGGCGTGGATCGTGACGGGCTCGCCCTTGGGCTGAGGGACGTCGATCGTCACGATCTCGTCATCGAAGCGGCCGGCCTCGGCGGCGGCGATCGCGCGCCGGTGGGACTCGAGCGCGAACGCGTCCTGGTCCTCGCGCGAGACGCCGTAGCGCTCCGCCACGTTCTCGCCGGTCTCGCCCATCGACTCGGTCCAGTGGCTTTCCTCCATGCGCGGATTGACGAGCCGCCAGCCGAGCGTGGTATCGGCCATCTCGACGTTGCCGCGAGGGAACCCGCGCTCGGGCTTGGGCATGACGAGGGGTGCGCGCGTCATCGATTCCACGCCGCCGGCCAGCACGAGGTCGGCGTCGCCGACCTTGAGTTGGCGGCTGCCCTGGATGGCCGCCTCCAGACCCGAGGCGCAGAGCCGGTTGACGGTTGCGCCCGGCACCTCCACGGGCAGGCCGGCGAGCAGTACGGCCATGCGCGCGACGTTGCGGTTGTCCTCACCCGCCTGGTTGGCGCAGCCCATGTAGACCTCGTCGATCGAGTCCGGCGGGAGGCCGTTGCGCTCGACCGCGGCGCGCACCACGTGAGCCGCGAGGTCATCGGGGCGAACGCTCGCCAGCACGCCGCCGTAACGGCCGATCGGGGTCCTCAGTGCATCCAGGATCACTGCGTCTGTCATCGCCGGAGAGCGTACACTCGCCCGATCGACGAGTTCGCGGTCTTCGTCCTATTCGGCTTCATAGTCGCAATCGGGATCCTGCTCGCGCTCGGCAAGTGGTACCCGGGCTCTGGCGCCGAGCAGGTGGACTGGCACCCCACGCGCTCGCCCGAGGTCGAAGCCGAGCTGGAGCTGGACGACGTCGACCAGATGCTCGAGGCGCAGAACGCCCGCCGGCGCGCCAGCGGGCGCCCGGAGCGCACCGAGGAGGACGTTCGCCTGCAGGTGGCCGAGGACGAGCGGTGGCGCGAGGAGCTGCGCCGCCGCGCGCGCGAAGCGGACGACGGCTAGCGGCTTGGCGCGCGTACTGATCGTTGGCTGCGGCTGCCGCGGCCGCTCATTGGCTGAGGCGCTGCGCGCCGACGGCCACGCGGTGCGGGGGACCACGCGCGGCGCGGCGCTGGCGGAGATCGAGGCGGCCGGGGCTGAGGCCGTGGTGGCGGACCCCGACCGGCTCGGGACGATCATGGGTCAGGTCGCGGGTGTCACGGCCGTGTGCTGGCTGATGGGCAGCGCGACCGGCGCGACCGCGGCCGACCTGCACGGTCCGCGCCTGAGGACGCTGCTGGAGCGGCTCGTCGACACGCCCGTGCGCGGGATCGTCTACGAGGCAGCCGGCAGCGTGGATCCGGAGCTGCTGGCGAGTGGCGCGGCCGCCGTACGCGAGGCGGCGGACACGTGGCGCATGGGCGCCGAGGTGGTCGACGTCCACCCGTCGGATCACGCGGCGTGGCTCGCCGCGACGAAGGCGGCGGTGGGCCGGCTGCTCTAGAAGGGGGCGCCGAGCGTGGCGGCCAGCGCGAGCGCCAGAGAGGCCAGCGCCAGGATCACGGCGATCACGATCAGCGCGTTCCAGGACAGCACGGTGGCGAGCTCGCCGCGCGGGCGCCGGGCCGGCACGGGAGGCTGCGCGATCGGCTCGACAGTGGCCAGCTCCGGTTGCGGCTCGACCGGCGCGGGGGCGATCTGTGGCGCGCCCACGCTGGCGGCCAGGGCATCGGTGGCCTGCACCAGGCGGCGCTCGTGCTCCACGCAGCGCGGGCAGTTGCGCAGGTGGATGTCGAGGCGGGCTTCGTCGCGCTCCGCCAGCGCGCCGTCGATGCGGTCGGAGATCAGGCGCTCGGAGCGCTCGCACCAGCCGCTGCCCGCAAGCGCGGCCACCGTGCGGCGCAGCTCCTTGCGGGCGCGCGAGAGCGATTCGGACAGCTGCTCCTGGTCGACCTGGAGCCGCAGCGCCACCTGTGGCCGCGACGCGCCGGCCAGCGCGACGAGTGCCAGCGCGGTGCGCTCGGGCTCGCCGAGGGCGGGCAAGGTGGCGGCCACCAGGGCGACGGCCGCGGCGTCCGAGACCGGTCCGCTGGGCCGGGCGGGAACGGGTCGAAGCGGGGCCGGTGCCATCGGGTCGCAGCATAGTCCGCCGGGTGGACCGGGAGCGGTAGGCTCGCGGCCGGCACGCAGCCCCGACCGGGCCGGGAGCCTGATAGAAATAGGGGTAATCCTGGCTGGCTTTATTGAGATTGAAGAAAGAGGAGTTCGCATGGCCGACTATGCGAAGGACGTCCTGGTCGACACGCAGTGGGTCGAGGACCACCTGAACGACGACTCGATTCGCATCGTCGAGGTGGACGAGAACCCCGCTCTCTACGCCGAGGCGCACATCCCCGGTGCGATCGGGTTCGACTGGAAGCGGGACCTGCAGGACCAAGTCAAGCGCGACTTCCTCGGCCCGGCGGAGTTCGGCGAGCTGTTCGGCAGCAACGGCGTGTCGAACGATCACACGATCGTGCTCTACGGCGATCGCAACAACTGGTTCGCCGCGTACACCTACTGGTACCTGAAGTACTACGGGCACGACAACGTGAAGCTCATGAACGGGCCGCGCGAGAAGTGGATCTCAGAGGGCCGGCCGACCAGCACCGACGTCCCCAGCTACGACGCGCAGCAGTTCGCGGCGGAGCCCGGCGACGACGCGATCCGGGCGAAGCGCGACGAGGTCGGCGACGCGCTCGACAAGGACACTCGCCTGGTCGACGTGCGCTCGCCGCAGGAGTTCTCGGGCGAGCTGATCGCGATGGCCGGCTACGAGCAGGAGGGAGCCCAGCGCGGGGGCCACATCCCGGGGGCGGCGTCCGTGCCGTGGGCTCAGGCAGTGCAGGAAGACGGGACGTTCAAGTCGGCCGACGAGCTGCGCGAGCTGTACACGGGCAAGGGCGTGATCAACGGCAGCGACCCGATCATCGCCTACTGCCGCATCGGCGAGCGCTCGGCACACACCTGGTTCGTGCTGCACGAGCTGCTGGGCAACGACGACGTGAAGAACTACGACGGCTCGTGGACCGAATGGGGCAACATGGTCGGCGTGCCGATCGAGAAGAGCGCCTGATGGCATCCGGGGGCTCGCGCCCCCGGACTCCCGTGAAGATCGGCTTGCTCGCTAGAGCAGCGGGCTGAGCCGCTCCAGGAGCGACTGCACGATCCGTGCGGTCGCTCCCCAGACCAGGTGGCCGTCCACCGTGTACGTGGGTGTCTTGATCGGCACGCCCTTGCGCACCAGCCGCTTCAGCTCGTGGCCGGCCGCCAGGTCGCGCAGGGAGAACTCCAGGATCTGGGCCACCTCGGCCTCCTGCGGGTACAGCTGCTCCGGCCGCTCGATCGTGCCCACGAACGGGAAGATCCGGTAGCCGGTCACGAACGTGCCGACCGGTGGCAGCGCTCCCTGGAGCGTCACCGCCGCGCGCGGCAGCCCGATCTCCTCCTCCGCCTCGCGCAGCGCGGTCACCCGTAGGTCCTCGTCGGGCTCGTCCTGGCGACCGCCCGGAAACGAGATCTCGCCGGCGTGCCTGCTCAGGTCCGCCCGCCGCTCCGTGAAGACCGCGGTCAGCGGATCGCCGTGCAGCGCCACCAGGACGGCCGCGTCCTTGGTGCCGTGGGCGTCCATGGCGGCCGCCTCCTCCGGCGTCAGGAGCAACTTCTTCACCCGCTTATTATCGGGACCCCGTGGCCCAGGCGCTCGTCATCGTCGATTTCCAGAACGACTTCACGCCGGGCGGCGCCCTTGCGGTACCGGAGGGCGACGATGTCGTCGACCACCTGAACGCGCTCGCCAGCGACCCCCGCTTCGACCTCGTCGTGGCCACCCGCGACTGGCATCCGCCCAACCACGCCTCGTTCGAGCACCACGGCGGACCGTGGCCGGCGCACTGCGTGCAGGAGTCGAAGGGCGCCCAGCTGCATCCCGACCTCGATCGGGGGCGCATCGACGTGATCGTCGACAAGGGGCACAACCCCGACACCGAGGGCTACTCCGGATTCGAGGAGACCGGGCTCGAGCGGCTGCTGCGCGAGCGCGGGATCGACCGCGTGACGATCGTCGGCCTGGCCACCGACTACTGCGTGAAGAACACGGCGCTCGACGCGGTGCGTCACGGCTTCGAGGTGACCGTGGACAGCGCCGGCGTGCGCGGCGTGGATGTGCGCAAGGGCGACTCCGAGCGCGCGCTCGAGGAGTTGCGCGCCGCCGGCGCCGAGGTCACCTGACCGTGTGGGACGCCCTGCACAGCTCGATGCTGCACTGGTATCGACTGATCGGGGCCGGCTCCGAGGGGGCTCGCACGGTCGAGCGCGACGGGGTGGTAGCGGCAGTCGTCCCGGCGTCGCCGGAGCGTTCGGTCGTCAACGCGGTTGTCTACGAGACTCCCGAGGCGCTGGCGGCCGCGTACGACGAGATCGCGGCCGCGTACGACGAGATCGGGGCCAAGTGGACGGTGTGGGTGCACGACGGTGACCGTGAGACGGCGGCGCTGCTGGAGCGCGCGGGTCACGTGCTCGATGCCTCGCCCGAGGCGATGGCCGTCGACCTGACGGCCGCCCCGCCGCGGCGCCCCGCCGCCGACGCGCTCGCAGGGTGGACCTCCGACGGCGCACTCGAGGACGTGGGGGCGATCAACGACCGCGCCTACGGCTACGGCGGCGACTGGTTCTCGCGCGCGCTCACGGATCTGCCCGCCGGCGCGGTGAACCTCTACGTCGCGCGCCGGGACGGCCAGGCCGTCGGCTGCTGCGCGATCGCCGACACCGGTACGAACACCGAGGTCCAGATGGTCGCCGTGCTCCCGGAGGCCCGTGGCAACGGGATCTCCGGCAACCTGATCGCCCACGGCCTGGCGGACGCGGTGGAGCGCGGCGCGCGCACCTCGACGCTCGTGGCCACCCCGCTGGGCCGGCCGGTCTACGCCCGGCTCGGCTTTGAGACGCTAGGCGTTCTCGAGATGTGGGAGCGGCGCCGGGACGAGCGGTAGGGGGGCCGGCTTCGCGACGTAGAAGCCCTGCGCGAAGTCCACGCCCATTCCGCGCAGCAGCTCGAGCGTCTCGGCGTCCTCCACGAACTCGGCGATCGTCCGCTTGCCGAGCCCGCGCGCGATGTCCACCACCGCCTTGACCACCAGCTGGTTGGTGATGCTCGTGGTCAGGTCCGTCACGAACTCCCCGTCGATCTTCAGCACGTCGAACGCGAGGTGCTTGAGGTAGTAGAAGGAGGCGAAGCCAGCGCCGAAGTCGTCGAGCGCGACCTCGCAGCCCAGCTCGCCGACCATGCTCGCGAAGTGCCTGGCGCGATCGACGTTCACGACCGCAGCGGTCTCGGTGACCTCGAAGCAGAGCCCGCGGCCGTCGGCACCGTGGGCCTCCAGCTCGTCCGCGACGTGCTCGATGAGCACGGGGTCGGTGACCGACTTCGCGGACAGGTTCACGCCCAGCATCACCTCGCGGCCGGCGCCCTGCTCCTCGGCGAGGATCTCGACAGCCCGCGAGACGACCCAGCGGTCGATCTCCTGGATCAGGTCGAAGCGCTCGGCGATGTAGAGGAAGCTGGCGGGCGGGATCACGTCGCCGTCCTCGCCGAGCATCCGCAGCAGCAGCTCGCAGCGCGGGGTCGTGTCGTCGCAGAGCGACATCACCGGCTGGGCGTGCAGCACGAACCCGTCGTTCGCCAGGGCGTCGCGGATGCGGTCGGCCCATGTCATGCGCGCCAGCATGCGTTCCTCGCGGTCCTCGGTGGCGTCGTAGAGGATCGCCCGCGCGCGCCCCGCCTCCTTGGCGTCGTACATGGCGATGTCGGCCTCGACCAGGAGCTCCTCGGCGGTCAGCTGCGATGCGGCATCGAAGATGGACACCCCGACGCTGGCCGAGACCTTGCCCCTGCCGCGTCCCCCGAGGCCGACCAGGTCGACCTCCCCGACAGCTTCGAGCAGGCCCTCCGCAACCTCGAGCGCGCTCGCCTCGTCGATGCGCGGCAGGATGACGGCGAACTCGTCGCCGCCGAGCCGGGCCAGCACGTCGGTGCGGCGGAGCCGGCCGCGCAGCGCGTGCCCGACCCGCGTGATCAGCTCGTCGCCGATCGAGTGGCCGAGCGAGTCGTTGATGTACTTGAAGCCGTCGAGGTCGATGGCGAGCACGGCCAGGCGGCTCTCGTAGCGCTGCGCGCTGGACAGCTCGCGCGTCAGCTCCTCCTCGAAACGGCGGCGGTTGTAGAGCCCGGTCAGCGAGTCGTGGTCGGCCAGGTACTGGAGCTGGCCCTCGAAGCGCTTGCGCTCGGTGATGTCCTGCACCTGGCTGAGGATGTGAAGCGGCTCGCCGTTGGCGTCACGGACCACCGTGCAGCTGAGGTCGACCGGCACGACGTGCCCGTCGCCGTGGATGTAGCGCTTCTCGGTGCGGTAGTGCGTGGCGCGGCCCGCCAGCATGTCGCTGATGCCCTTGTCGTCGCGGGCGAGGTCGTCTGGATGCGTGATGGAGCGGAAGTTCGTGGCCTCGAGCTGCTCGCGTGAGTAGCCGGTGATCTCCGACAGCGCCCGGTTCACGCGCAGGAAGCGCCCGTCCAGGGCGCCCATCGACATGCCGATCGGCGCTTCGTCGAACGCGGAGCGGAACCGGTCCTCGGCCTCGCGGAGCGCGTCCTCCGAGCGGCGCCGCTCGGTCACGTCCTCGATCTGCGACACGAAGTAGAGCGGCTCGCCGGCCTCGTCGCGCACCAGCGACACGGACAGCAGCACCCACGCCTGCTCGCCGTCGGCGCGGAGGTAGCGCTTCTCCATCCGGTAGCTGCGCAGCTCGCCGGCGATCACCTGCCGCACGAGGTCGAGGTCCGCCTCGAGGTCCTCGGGGTGGGTGATGTCCTGGAAGGTGAGGGTGAGCAGCTCTTCGGCGTTACGGCCGACGATCTCGGGAAGCGCCCGGTTCACCCTCAGGAAGGACCCGTCCAATCCCACCAACGCCATGCCGATGGGCGCCTCCTCGAAGGCGTTGGCGAAGCGCTCCTCGGCCTCTTCGAGAGCCCTGTCGACGGTGGGGTTCACGATGGTGTCGGAGCAGGTGCCCAGATAGCCGGTGACCTCGCCGCTGTCGTCGTGCAGCTCGACCGCCTTGCACCAGATCCAGGCAGCCGAGCCGTCGGCGCGCATGTAGCGGTACTCGAGGCTGAACGGTCGCTGCTCCTCCCGGCTGCGGCGCCACTCGGCGATCACGCGCTCCAGGTCCTCCGGGTGGACGACGCTCGCCCAGCTCAGGCCACGCGCGCTGTCAGGGTCGATGCCGGTGAGCTCAGCCCACCGGTCGTTGACGTACACGAACTGCCCCTCGAGATCCGTTTCGTAGACGCCGATGGGCAGCTCCTGCGCGAGGACGTCGAAGCGCTTGCGCGACGGCCGGAGGCCGGACAGGCGGCCGCGGGTGTGCGAAGGCTGTTCCACCACCTCCTAGATCGGCAGAACGGCCCGCCTAATCCACTCCTAACGGAGTTCGACCGTCTCCTCGAACATGACTTCGCCCTCCAAAGCACGGTGCACGGGGCATTTGGCGGCGATCTGCATGAGTCGCTCGCGCTGCTCCTCGGGCAGCTCCTTGGGCATCTGGACGTGCATCGCAAAGCGGGTGGGCGACCCGCGCTGGGCCGGCTCGTACTCCACGTCGACCACCATCTCACCCACGTCCCAGCCCTTGCGCTCGGCATACATCTCCATGGTGATCGCCGTGCATGAGGCGAGGCTGGCGGCCAGCAACTCCTGGGGGCTGGGCCCGCTGTCGTCGCCACCGTGCTCGGTCGGCTCGTCGGCCGTGACGCTGTGTTCACGTACGGCGACGTCCTGCTTCAGCTTTCCGCCAACGCGGCGGGAACTCGCTTTCATCGTCTCCCTTCGAACAGCTCCGGCTCCGGCTCGTCGGCAAAGCGCGCCATCGCGAACAGCGCGTCCGACAACCGGTTCAGGTAGGTCACAACGATCTCGTCGGGTAGGTCATCGGCGTCCTTGAGCGCGACCACCCGCCGCTCGGCACGTCGCACGGCGGTACGGGCCACGTCGAGGCGGGCGGACAGCTCGGTGCCCCCCGGAATGACGAACTTCGGCGGCAGGTCCACCCGGGCCATGTAGCGGTCGATGTCGGACTCGAGCCGGTCGATCATGGCGGGCGTGAGCTTCGACACGCCGGGCTCGAGGCGCTCGGCCGCCTCCGGCGCGGTGGCCAGCTCGGCGCCGGCTACGAACAGCTCGTTCTGCACGCGCAGGATGTCGGTGTAGAGCTCGCCGCCGCGCTCGGCGGCGGCGCGCGCCAGGCCGAGCGCCGACGCCGCTTCGTCGACGGAGCCGTACGCCTCCGGTCGACCGGAGTACTTGGCCACGCGGCCGCCGTACCAAAGGCCCGTGGTGCCGTCGTCTCCCTTGCGGGTGTAGATCTTCACGTCAGCGGATTGAATACCAAGCCGGTCGGAACCTTGGGGTAGAAGTAGGTCGACTTGGGGGGCATGGACTCGCCGGCTTCCGCCACCTCGCGCACCTGGTCGACCGGCGTGGCCCGCATGAAGAAGCCCGCGTCGGCGCGGCCGGTCTGCACGGCGTCGATGGCGTCGTCGAGGTCCTTGGAGTAGTCGAGCCCGCGCAGATGCGAGATGTCGTCCTCGGACATGCCGAGCGCGCCGCGCAGCACGAGCGCCTCCAGCACCGCGGTGTCCAGCCGGCGGTAGGGCTCCGGCATGCCGTCCAGGGCGCGATCCGCGATCGACTGGTCCTTGAGCGTGACGCGGTACGGCTTCTTGTGGAAGGAGTCCATGTAGCCGAACGCGACCCTGGTGCTGTCGGCCGGCGGCTCGAGCTCGCCGGCGTCGGCCAGCTCCTCGACCTCGAAGTCGCGCATCAGGACCTCCCTGATCGCGAGCTGCTTGGCGGTGTCGTCCTCGAGGCCGGTCAGCAGGCGGTGGGTGGGGAAGACGAGCAGGCCCGGGTCGGACAGCGAGCAGAGCAGCATCAGGACGTAGCGGTGCTCGCCCTCGCCGCCCACCTCGTCGGCGTACACGCGCGCGGTCTCGTAGCGGTGGTGGCCGTCGGCGATCAGCAGCTCGGCGTCGGCGAGCGCCATCTGAAGCTCGGCTACCAGGTCCTCGTCGCTCGAGCGCCAGAGCGTGTTGGTGGTGCCGTCGAGGTCGGCGGCGGTGGCGAACGGCTCCGCTGCCGCGATCTGCTCCATCGCCCTGCCCGCGACGCCCTCGGCGTCGGGGAAGAGGCTGAAGATGGGGGAGAGGTTGGTGCGGGTGGCGCGCGTGAGCTTGAGGCGATCCTCCTTGGGACCCGGATGGGTGCGCTCGTGGGGGCGGATCCGGCCGGGGCCGTACTCGTCCACGCGCACGCGGGCGAGCACGCCGGTGCGGGCACGGCGCTCCCCGCCGGGAGCCTCGTAGTCCTGGCGCAGGACCCAGACGGCGGGCTCCTCCTCGCGCACGAGGACGCCCTGCCCCTGCCAGTCGGCCATGGTGGCGGCGGCCTGGGCGTAGCTGGGCGGCAGGTCTATCTCGACGACGTTGTAGGGGCTGCGGGCGGCAAGCCGAGCACGCAGCTCGTCGTCGATCACGTCGTAGGGGGGCGCGATCACGTCCTCGAGGGAGCCCACGGCGGAGGGCTCGTAGCGCAGAGTGCGCAGCGGCTGGAGGTCGGCCATCGAAGGCGGCACCCTAGCGGGGCTCGGCGCCGGGCTCCGAGCTCGCCGGCCCTACACTTGCCGAGCGCGGGGCGTAGCGCAACCTGGTAGCGCGCCGCCTTTGGGTGGCGGAGGTTCCCGGTTCAAATCCGGGCGCCCCGATACGTATGGCCTGGGTGTAGCACAAATTGTGCTACGCTCTGTGTGTGGCTCGGTCTCTGCACGTCCGGCTGGATGAGGCCTCCGCCGCCGCCCTAAGCATTGTTCGTGGCGAAGGGCTGACGGATTCAGAGGCTGTGCGGACGGCTCTTCGGGAAGCCGCCGCCACACGGCGCCTCCGTTCCTCCCTCGCCGCCGAGGTGGCCGCCCTCGCGGCTGACGAAGCCGATCGTGAGGAGATGCGCGTCGTCCGCGAGGAGATGGACGAGCTGGCACCCGAGCGGAACGATTGAGATGGTCCGTGGGGAGGTCTTCCGTCTCCCGGCGCCCCACGGTGCTCGGGGGCGGGAGCAGCGGGGCGTTCGGTACGCCGTGGTCGTTCAGGCCGACGAGCTCCTTGGCTTGAGCACGGTCTTGGTAGCTCCTACCTCGACCAGCGCCAGGCCCGCGACCTTTCGCCCGACGATCTCGCTCGAGGACGGGGAGACGCGCGTCCTCGCAGAACAAACGCGGGTGGTCGATGCTCAGCGGCTCGGGGCATCCGCCGGACGCCTGGAGGCGGACGAGTTGGCGGCGGTAGACGCCGCGTTGATGCTGGTCCTTGGGCTGTAGCCGCTTCCGCGCGGGGTAGGCTCATCCCATGGCCAAGCGCTTCGGCCTGGCGGCGTTGATGGCGTTCCTCGCCCTCAACATCTGGACGGGCAGTCCGCTGCTCGCCCTCTGGATCGGCTCGCGCGTTCAGGGGGACGACAGCCAGGCGTCGATGGGGGCATTCGCGGCGGTGGTGGGCTGCCTCGCGCTGTTCAGCATCCTGCTCTACCAGGCGCTCAAGCGGGTGATGCACGCCTACCAGGAGGCCACCGGCACGCTGCCGACGGTGCGAGCGCACGCGCCCTGGCTGCGCAGCATGCGCGGCGAGCGGCCCCAGTACGGGGAGGCCGCGCGGCTCACCGGCGGCGAGCGGATCGTCGTGGTGACGGTGATCGTCGCGGCCGTCGCCTTCGAGGTGTGGTTCTTCTTCTTCTCCGGCTCGCCGATCGGCGGCAACTCCGGCCGCTAGAAGCGCGTCCCCGGGCCGCCTATGCTCGCGGTGCGCCCCCGTAGCTCAGCTGGAGAGAGCGGCTGCCTTCTAAGCAGCGGGTCGGAGGTTCGAGTCCTCCCGGGGGCATGCGCAAACACCCTCCTCGGGATCCCCAGGGCGGCTTGGGGCATTCCTGAGAGCGGAACGGAGCTCTAATGGACGGCGGCCGGAGCATGCCATGGAGCAGGCGACCGGATTGCCGCGCTCGTCCAGAACACGACGACCGCGAGCAGCGCGGCGGCGAGGCCGAGTGCGGCCACGTAGCTGACATCGAGGACGAGCAGAGCGCCGGCGACCGCCCCGGCGAGCATTGCAAAGACGGCGAGCAGGCGGCGCAGAACGGCGAAACGGTCGCGGTGACGGATGTCGGCCGCGATGCCGGTCAGCGTCATCGTCAGGACCGTCGTGGTCAGGTCGAAGACCTGGAGTCGTCGTACCGCCGCGTTCTGCAGGCCCATGCCCAAGGCGAGGAGGGCGGCGATGCCGTCTCTCGCCGCTCCGCTGGGATGGGGGCCGGCGAGGGCCGCGGTAACGAGCGCGGCGAGGAGCAAGACAAGTTCCGCGCCCGCTACGGCAAGTAGGAGGTGACCGCGATGGGTGCCGAGGCGGTCAACTGCGAGGCCGCCGATCGCCGCGCCTATGAGGAATCCGCCGAGCGCTGACAGCGACGCCTCCAAGGAGAAGCCGCTCGCCCCCGCGAGAGCGAACCCGACGAAGACGACGTTGCCGGTCATGTTCGCGACGAAGACCCGGCCCAGGCTGAGGATGCTCACGGCGTCCACGATTCCCGTGAGCACGGTCAGGAAGAGCATCATGGCGGGCAGCGGGCCGTGCGCCCGGTCGGCGGTCAGCCGTCGAAGCGCGGATTGCGTCTCGGCACCGGCGCGGCTCGATCTCGCGGAACGGTCCAACTTGTCCCTCCGCAGCCTACGCCTCCCTCGACAGAGTCAACCACGTCGGGATACTGGGCGGCGATGTCGCAGGAGAACGTGGAGATCTACGAGGGCCTCCGCGAAGTGGCGAAAGAGGTGTGGGACAAGTTCACCGTCTTGCGCGATCGTTTCATCGACGCCGGCGACCAGGTGCTCGTTCTGGAGACCGTGCAGGGAAGTGGGCTTGGCAGCGGCGCCGTGGGCGTGTCCGAGTAGACCGCGGTTGACAGTACCGCGCTTACCGTAGTACCGTCGGGTGCAGATGACCGGGACGGCCTGTGGATAAGAGCCAGCTGCTGCGCGGTGCCCTCGACGGGGCGGTCCTCGCCGTCACGTCGGAGGACGACGCCTACGGCTACGACGTCCTGCGACGCCTGCGTGGCGCCGGGCTCCGGGAGGTCGGCGAGGCTTCCGTCTACGGCACCCTGCGCCGCCTGTACTCGGCCGGCTCGCTGACCTCGTACATGGTCCCCTCCGAGGAGGGGCCGGCCCGGCGGTACTACGGCATCACGGAGCGCGGGCGCCAGCAGCTGGCCGAGGCGCGCACGGTCTGGCATGAGTTCTCGCAGGCGCTCGGCGCCCTGCTCGACGAGAAGGTGGAGTCACCCGCATGACCACCGGCACGGTTCCGCAGGACGTGAAGGAGTACCTCAGCGTCGTCCGCGCGCGCCTCGACGACCTACCGGCCGAGGAGCGCGACGATCTGCTGGCGGACGTCGAGCCGTCCATCGTCGACAGCGCGGAAGACAGCGACGCCCCGGTCGCGCTGCGGCTCGGGCCGCCGGAGTCATTCGCCGACGAGCTGCGTGCGGCGGCCGGGCTCCCGCCGCGCGCCGAGGGGGCCGCCGGCGCTCCGAGGGTCGGACTGACGGAGCGCCTCACCGACGCCTACCGCTACTTCGCGACGAGCCCCGCCACGGGCTGGTTGCGCGATCTCGCGCCGCTCTGGTGGGTGCTTCGCGGCGTCGTCGTCGTCGGACTGCTCGAGCTCCTCATGGACCAGTCGGTGGTCGAAGGCGACGACGGCTACGCGTTCCTGGTGGCGCTGGCGGCCGCGCTTGCGGCGGTCGTGTCGATCGCGGTCGGCCTGCGGCGCCCGCGTCGCAACGGGGCCATCGTCGTCGTGAACGTCATGCTGGCGCTCGCTGCGATCCCCGTGCTGTGGAACGCCATCAGCGCCGGCCACGCCGCCGTGTTCGACAACGCCGTCGTGACGGAGGCCCCCGTCCAGGAGCCTCCGCCCGGCCTCGCCTATCAGGGCAGTCCCGTGGAGAACCTCTACGCGTTCGACCGCGAGGGCCGGCTGCTCCAGGACGTGCGCCTGTTCATGCAGGACGGGGGACCGCTGGAGCTCGGCGGGCAGGACCCGAATCGCCGCCCCGTGCGGACTCGGGGCGGACGCCTCGCCCTCAACGCGTTCCCGATCCGGTACTTCGAGCCCGGCACGAAGCAAGTCGCCGACCCCGCCGCCGGAGCGCCCTCGAGCCCCGGCCGGCTGACCACCAAGCCGCTGCGGCCTTAGAGCCGCTCGCATGGACAAGCGACGACTCACGACGGCGCTGGCGAAGTACACGGTCAACCCGCTCGTCCGCACGCTGTTCCGGCTCGGGCTGCCGGCGCCCGGGTCGGCGATCCTCGAGACGGTCGGCCGCAAGTCCGGGCGCCCACGTCAAACGCCCGTGACCAACGGCCTTGCGGGCGACGCCTTCTGGATCGTCACCGAGCACGGGCGACGAGCGGGCTACGTGAAGAACATCGAGGCCAACCCGCGCGTGCGCGTGAAGACCGGGCGGCGGTGGCGCTCCGGCACGGCCGCCGTGGTCCCGGAGGATGATCCGAAAGAGCGGCTCAGAGCGATCGCTCGCGCCCGGCCGTCGGCGCGGATCCACACCGCCACGGTGAGACTCATGCAGACCGAGCTGCTGACGCTGCGGATCGACCTCGACGTCTAGAGAAAGGGAAAGGCCCGCCGTCCCAGGGGGACGACGGGCCCGATTCGAGTCGGTCTGGGGACTCGTCCCTAGAGGCGCTTGGGGTCGACGTACAGGTCGTCGAGGCGCCACTCGCCGGCGTTACCGTCGGCTGCGACTGAGGTGAAGCGAAGCGCCACACGCCGCATACCGGGCTCGGCACCGCCGCGCTCCGGGAACACCGGCATGTCGGCGCTGGCCTGCCAGCGGTCGCTTGATCCGCCGGTCAGCGTGGCCACAGGGTGGAACACCGGGTCGGCGCTGTCGGGGTAGATGACATCGACCTGGAGCTGCCCCCGGTACCTCTGAGCCTTGGTCATCAGGCGCAGGGTGGGGTAGTGCAGGTCGACGCACATCGCCGGGCTGATCGCCGACCCTCCGGCCGGGACCTTCAGCGAGCGCCGGTTGTCGTTGTCGTCGCCGACTTCGAGCGGCGACCCGCCGGACTCGCTCTTGGCCCGGTGGACCTGCCAGCCGTCGAGGTCCCTGTCCTCGAACGACCCGCCCGGCGCGAGGACGTAGTCCCGCATGTCGCCCAGGCTCGCGAACGCGGACACCGTCTCCGGTGCCGTGCAGCTCTGCCTGGTCTCCGGCGTCTCCAGGATCGTGATCCCGGAAGCCGTCGTGGTGACGATCGAGGTTTTCTCCGACGCCGAGGCCACGGAGGACCCGAAGCTGGCGGAGAGGCAGAGTGCGCCCGCGAGCGCAACTGCGATGGCACGCCTACGCGGCGGCCGGATGCTGGTGGAAAGCGGCATGACTCGAATCTCCCGTTTAGGTGTGGTTCGAGTCGGCGGCCGAGCTATCTCGTGTTGAGACCTCTGGCTTTGCGTCCCCGCCTCACGGCGGGTTTGCCTTTATCGACT